>JBILKW010000042.1:0-14730 GCA_044376465.1 Sphingobacteriales bacterium
ACTAACGAATTAGCGAACTAACGAATTTGCGAATTAACGAATAGGCGAAATTTACACAAATGTAGTTTATAGGGCATTCACAATTTACAATTCACAATTCATGAAAAAACTCTCAATGGACGAGCTCAACAGACTTAGTCCAGAAGAATTTAAGCAAGCTAAAAAAGCTCCGATTGTAGTAGTGCTCGATAATGTGAGAAGCATGCACAACGTAGGTTCTATTTTTAGAACTTCGGATGCATTCGCCATAGAGAAATTATTTTTATGCGGCATTACCGCTCGTCCGCCGCACCGCGACATTGAAAAGGCTGCACTCGGTGCAACCGAAAGTGTGGATTGGGAATATGCAGAAAATACCTTAGCATTAATTACAAAACTAAAATCGGAGGGATACACCATCCTTAGTATTGAGCAAGCAGAACATAGCATCTCCCTCGAAAATTATAAAGTTTCTGCCACTGAAAAATATGCCATTATTTTTGGCAACGAAGTAGAAGGCGTAGCTCAAGAAGTCATCAGCACTAGTAACGCATGCATTGAAATTCCACAATTCGGTACCAAGCATTCGTTTAATGTTAGTGTTACGGCAGCGATAGTGCTCTGGCAGTTAAGACTATAAGACTTTACGACCATCCGACCATGCAAAGTAGATTTTTATTTAAGAGATAATGCATTGCAATTTTTCTATTGAAAATCTTCAAATTTTTATAATAGTTTAATTCGTTTAGTCATTAGTCGTTAATATTTAATATTTAGTATTTAGTATTTAGTATTTAGTATTTAGTATTTGGTATTTAGTATTTTCCATATCTTAGTGCCATCTATATTATTAAACGGTGGCAAAAACAACAGAAACAAAGGAAACGCCTTTGATGAAACAATATAACCAGATTAAAGCAAAATATCCTGGTGCATTATTGTTGTTTAGAGTGGGCGATTTTTACGAAACATTTGGTGAGGATGCCATTACAGCATCCACAATATTAGGCATAGTTTTAACAAAGCGAGCAAATGGCTCGGCATCACATATTGAGTTGGCGGGTTTTCCGCATCACTCCTTAGATTCTTATTTGCCAAAATTGGTAAGAGCAGGCCAACGTGTAGCCATCTGCGACCAGCTCGAAGACCCTAAAACAACCAAGACAATTGTTAAGCGTGGAGTAACCGAAATGGTTACACCAGGTATTTCTTACAATGACAACATCCTTCAACACAAAGCCAACAATTATTTAGCAGCCATACATTATGCTGATAAAGATGAACTCGGTGTAGCCTTGTTAGACATTTCAACTGGCGAGTTTTTAGTAGCCGAAGGAAACTCAGCCTACATCGATAAATTGTTTCAAAGTTTCCGCCCCGCAGAAATTCTTTGCACCCGCGGCAGAGCTAAACATTTTATTAGTCAGTTTTCCGAAAACTATTACCACTACGCATTAGAGGATTGGATTTTTGCGTACGATTATGCATACGAAACACTTACGAAACATTTCTCTACACTTAGCTTAAAAGGCTATGGCATAGAAGGCCTAAACAATGCCATTATTGCTGCCGGTGCTTGCTTGCATTATGTGTATGATACACAACATCATGATATAAAACACATAAATGCAATTGCACGTATTGAAGAAGAACAATACATGTGGTTGGACAAATTTACACTGCGAAATTTAGAATTGGTGCATTCTGTACACGAGCAAGCAACCACCTTGTTTGATGTATTAGACTATACGCATTCGCCAATGGGAGCAAGGCTTTTACGCAAATGGATACTTTTGCCTTTAAAAGAAAAAGCACTCATTTTAGAACGCCAACACCTTGTAAAAGTGTTCATTGAAAACACAAATTATTTTTATTTACTCGAAGAACAATTAAAAAATATTGGCGACCTAGAACGGTTAATTTCTAAAGTAGCTTTGCAAAAAGTAAACCCTCGAGAAATTGTACAACTCTCTAGAGCCTTAAAAGCTATTTTAAAAATTAAAGAAGATGCGGCTAACGTCAACGATGCTGCTTTAACAGCCATAATAGATCGTATAAATCCATGTTTAAGTTTAATTGATAAAATAGATTCAACGTTGAAAGCAGATCCACCTGTGTTATTGCAAAAAGGAAATGTAATAGCTGAGGGTGTGGATGAAGAATTAGATAGCCTTCGTAAAATTGCTTTTCACGGAAAAGATTATTTACTCGATATACAAAAAAGAGAGAGCGAACGTACTGGAATTACTTCTTTAAAAGTTTCTTTTAACAATGTGTTCGGATATTATTTAGAAGTAACACATGCACACAAAGACAAGGTTCCAACAGAGTGGATACGTAAGCAAACCCTAGTAAATGCTGAGCGTTACATTACTCCAGAGTTAAAAGAGTACGAAGAAAAAATACTAGGTGCCGAAGAAAAAATTAATATAATAGAAGCCAAATTGTATCATGATTTGGTGCTGAGCATAAGCGAATACATAAAACCGATACAAGTAAATGCGTACGTAGTTGCACAATTAGATGTGCTCTCATCGTTTGCATTTGTTTCGTCGAGGAACGAATACAGCATGCCCGAAATTGCAGAAGAAACGGTACTTAATATACATGCTGGTAGACATCCAATAATTGAACAACGTTTACCAGTTGGAGATAGCTTTATTCCGAACGATGTTTTTTTAAATCAAGAAGAGCAACAAATCATAATAATTACAGGCCCCAATATGTCTGGTAAATCGGCTATTTTAAGGCAAACAGCACTTATCGTAATTATGGCTCAAATGGGTTGTTATGTACCCGCTAAATCCGCTAAAATTGGCATTGTAGATAAGCTCTTTACACGAGTAGGAGCAAGCGATAACCAATCGACTGGCGAATCTACCTTTATGGTGGAAATGAACGAAACTGCTAGCATTTTAAATAATTTATCAGATAAAAGTTTAGTGTTGTTAGATGAAATTGGAAGGGGCACGAGTACCTATGATGGAATTTCTATTGCATGGGCAATTGCAGAATTTATACACGATCATGCTAAGGCGAGAGCACGAACATTATTTGCTACACATTACCACGAACTCAATGAAATGGCTACACAAATGCCTCGCATCAAAAACTACAACGTATCTATAAAAGAACTCGACAATAAAATTATCTTCCTCAGAAAACTGGTGCCAGGTGGCAGTGAACATAGCTTCGGTATACACGTTGCAAAAATGGCTGGCATGCCTAATTTTATTATTAAAAGAGGAAACGAAATTCTACATCAATTAGAAAAACAACGTTCCGACGAACCAAGTGCTAAAGGTTTACACAAGAAAAAAAGCAAAGCACAATCATCAGAATTTCAATTAAACATGTTCAGTATAGACGATCCTATTTTAATTAAAATTAGAGACAGTATAAAAGACTTAAACGTGAATGAACTTACACCTGTAGAGGCATTAATGAAATTAGACGATATACAACGTTTATTGAAATCTTAGATGAAAAAATTTAGAACATCACTGCTACAATTTCTATCTTTATTTGACGATTGGGAGTTGATTCAAAATGTTCCGCAACAAAGCGTATTCGATTTTTATTACTCGCCCAAACATAAGTTATACATACACTTGGTAGAGTTGGATAAACGCTTAAAAATTTGTACTCCTGATTTTTTTCAACAGATAAGTTTACATTGCTACCATCATAAAATAAAATTAATACAGCTCCGAGAAGAGCAATGGTTAGAGAAGCGAGAATTTATAGAACATCGCCTGCAGGCTATTTTAGAAACCAATAAAAAAATACATGCAAGGCAATGCAAAACTAAACGCATTGAAAAAAAAGAATACGATTTATTTTTGAACCAGCATCATTTATTACAAACTGCCAGTACCCGTTATAAATATGGTTTGTACAAAGGGGAGGAACTTTTGGCTGTAATGGGCATTAGTGCAGGTAGGTGGATGACCAAAGAAGGGGATTTAAGAAAATCTTACGAAATAATACGCTTTGCTACCAAAACAAATTGTACGGTGGTGGGAGGGTTCTCTAAATTATTAATTTACATAGAACAAGATTTACAAGTGCAAGAATGGATGACGTATTATGATTTGGATTGGGTACAAAGTAATGTTTACAGCCGTTTAGGATTTGAACTAAAACAAATTACGAAACCCGAAACTAAAATGATACCGAATACTGATAAAACTACTTATACTTCTGGAAATTTAAAATTTATTAAACGTGTTTCATAAACCCAATGCAATTATCGGAATTTTAGGAGCCACAGCTTCTGGTAAAACTAGGTATGCAGTACGTTTGGCGAAAGAATTAAATGCAGAAATTATAAGCATGGATTCTCGTCAAGTATACAAAGAATTGAACCTTGGGGTGGGTAAAGATTTAGAGGAGTATGATGGTATAGGGCATCATTTAATTGATATTGTTAGCTTACACGATCAATACCATATTCATCAATTTAAACAAGATTTCCATAAAGCGTATGTTGACATAACAAGTAGGGGCAAGCGAGTAATTGCTTGCGGAGGTACAGGTTTGTATTTTGATGTTTTAGTAAATAATAGGATTTATACACAAGTACCGGTAAATGAAATACTAAGAGAAGAGTTGTTAGAAATACCCAAAACAGAACTCATTCAAATAATTCTTAAAGAAAATATTGATAACATTTCATTCGATACGAGCACTCATAAAAGATGCATAAGAGCCATCGAAATTATGAGGTATTTAAAAGAACATAAATTAAACGAACATATTGATTTTACCTATGAGTGGGATTTGTATGCGCTAACATTAAGTGCAGCGGAACGTAAAAACAACATCAATAAACGTTTACATAAAAGGATAGAGCAAGGATTGTTTGAAGAAGTGGAGAATCTCTTAAAAAATGGTTTTTCAGAAGATCGATTAATTTATTTAGGCTTGGAGTATAAATTTATTACCGAGTATTTTAGAGGAATGTATTCAAAAGAAGAATGTATTCAAAAATTAGCCATTGCCATTCATCAGTTTTCCAAGCGACAGCTTACTTTTTTTCGTAAGATTGAGAAAGATGGACACTTTATAAATTGGATTGAAACACATTCTTAGTATTATTTTGTTCATAAACTTGTGCGATAATTTACAAATCTCTCAAAATGAAAAGCGCTCTTTCAAAATTAAGCGTATTAGGTTAAGCACAAAGCTTGCATAATGCTTCAGAACCATATCCCGTACCTTATTTTGTAAGATGTAAATTGTACAACCTACATTACCATGCTTATAAAGCTCGAAAGCTTCGCTTTCATTTCCTTACGATCAACAATAAAATCTAAGAAGCCATGCTCTAACACGAATTCGGCAGTTTGAAATCCTTTTGGCAAATCCTTTTTTATGGTTTCTTTAATAACACGCGGACCCGCAAAGCCAATCATGGCGCCCGGTTCGGCAATAGTAATATCACCCAACATGGCATAAGAGGCCGTTACACCACCAGTTGTGGGGTCGGTACATAAAGAGATATAGGGCAATTTATTTTGTGCCAACAGGGCTAATTTTGCGGAGGTTTTAGCCATTTGCATCAAAGAGAAGGCTGCCTCCATCATGCGTGCACCACCCGATTTAGAAATAATCATAAATGGGTAGCGATGTTTAATGCAATAATCAATACTTCTTGAAATTTTCTCACCCACTACTGATCCCATAGAACCGCCAATAAAATTGAAATCCATGCAGCAAATTACAAGATCTTTGCCATTTATTTTTCCATGTGCAGATTTTAGCGCGTCGTTTAATCCTGTTTTTTTAATCGTTTCATTTAAACGATCAGGATATTTTTTAGTGTCTTCAAATGTTAAGGGGTCGCCAGAAAGTAAATTTGAAAATAATTCTGTATAAACATTGTCGTCAAATAAAATCTGAAAATATTCTTTAGAACCTATGCGTAAATGATAATTACAATGGCTACATACATATTGATGCGCTTCCAAATCTGGAGCGTACAAAGGTTTTTTGCACGATGGGCATTTGTTCCATAATCCTTCCGGAACATCTAATTTCTCGTCGGTACTTGTTAAAATACCTTCATTCTTTCTCTTAAACCAGGCCATGTTAAAATATTAATAATATAAAGCGTATAAAATTACTTACGCGATAGTAACTTCTTTTGATAAATAGATATCTTGAACTGCATTTAATAATTCGATCCCTTCATTCATAGGGCGTTGGAATGCTTTTCTACCAAGTATTAAACCTTGTCCGCCTGCACGTTTATTAATAACAGCTGTTTTAACGGCATCTGCAAAATCCGATGCACCTTTAGATTCACCTCCAGAATTAATTAAACCGATTCTACCTAGGTAGCAGTTTAACACTTGGTATCTACATAAATCAATTGGATTATCTGATGATAATTCTGAATACATTTTAGGATGCGATTTTGCAAATTTCACATTAGTAAATCCGCCATTGTTTTCAGGTAATTTTTGCTTAATAATATCTGCTTGTATAGTTACACCTAAATGGTTTGCTTGCGAAGTTAAATCTGCAGCTACATGGTAATCTACACCATCTTTTTTAAATGCATCGTTTCTTGTGTAGCACCATAAAACTGTTGCCATACCTAACTCATGTGCTCTTTCAAAGGCTTGTGCTACCTCTACAATTTGGCGGTTAGAATTTTCTGAACCAAAGTAAATAGTTGCACCTACAGCACATGCTCCTAAATTCCAAGCCTCTTCTACAGAACCAAACATTATTTGGTCGTATTTATTAGGGTAAGTCATTAATTCATTATGATTAATTTTTACCATCATCGGAATTTTATGAGCGTATTTTCTAGATACACTTGCCAATACTCCAAACGTTGTGGCCACCGCATTACATCCGCCTTCAATAGCTAATTCAACAATTTTATCTGGATCGAAGTAAATAGGGTTTGGCGAAAACGATGAACCTGCTGTATGCTCAATGCCTTGGTCTACAGGTAATATTGATAAATAACCCGTTCCTGATAAACGGCCATGGTTATACATGTTAGACAAGCTTCTCAATACCTGTGGATTGCGATTGCTTTGAACAAATGATCGATCAATAAAATCGGAACCAGGTAAATGAATCAGATCTTTGCTAACTGTTTTAGATGTATGGTTCAATAAAGTTTGGGCATCTGCACCAAGTAATTCCGTTATTTTATCAATTGTCATAGTTTAATAGGATCTTATTTCTGCAATACTAATGAAAAAACAACTGATTTAAAATAGCTCAAAGGGTAATTTAACACCAATTACCTTAAAATCATCTAAATAATACTATATTCCTTTTTTAATTGAAAAAGGTTTGAAGGATCCTACTATGCCTAACCCATTTGTAATATTGGTATAAATTAAATTTGGTTCAGAAAATGGATCGTCGCCTCCATAATTTTGCAAACTTCTAAAATATTTATAATAATGTTCGTCGGTTTTAGATAATAATAGTTCAAAGCCTACATAATTATTGCGCATAAATTCACTCTCATAGCTATAGGCTTCCACCCTGGCTGTTAGCTGACTTCCATTTTTACCTTCATCTGTTAAGTATAAATTACTGTAAAAATCACTTAACGAAACCCTGCTGGTATCGCCATTTTCATTTTTTTGCAATCCAAAGAGTTCAACACAGTAATAATTATTTTCTGTTGAAGGGTCTATCCATTTTGCATACCCAACATAGGTAATATATACGCCACCAAAGGGATCTTCTTCTAGCAAACTATCAAACTTAACTTCTGTAAACACCGGAGCAGTATTACTAACGGTATTAAATACTGCAGATGCCGTTTTGCCCTCATAGCTTGCCGTGATGCTGTACCGCTTGCTAAAATCTATCTTCATGCTGTCATCTGGCAAAACATATGAATGGTAGTTTACATCATACCTAAATTTCTTTGTTACATTTCCATCGGTAATAATGATGGTTCCATTTGTAATCATGGTAGTATTATCTATGGTACTTCCATCAAAAATAGGATCGCTCATGTACAAAGTGAGAAATTGTTGTTCGGCTTCGGGTTGTAAAAATGTGCTCAACACCAGTTTAGGTACTTGCGAAGGAATTTCAATATCTGCATCGGTTTCGCATGCACTAAAAACACCCGTAATTGCTACTATTATGTATAAAATTTTTTTCATCATTTTAGAATTTATAGGTCCAACTTACTGATGGGATAATAGGAAACAGTGATACTCTTTTTAATACTCGCTGCGAACTATTTGATTTGTAACCAACGTAATAAAAATATGGGTTTTGGCGATTGTACACATTGTAAACCGAAAACTCAAATATTCGCTCAGATCTTTTTAATTTAGTATGAAATTGCATGCCAATATCCATACGATGATAGGCCTCCATTCTGAAATTATTTTTGCCTTCATAGTCGTTTACGTACATAGTTTGTATAAAGGCCGAACCACCAGGGGAGTGGCCTTGTGCCAAATATTCGGCTCTTGGCAATGTAATCGCATTTCCGGTACCATAAACCCAAGTAAAAGAAAAGCTTAAATCATCTTTCGCTTTGTATATGCCTACAACCGAAAGGTCATGTCGCCTATCATAACGGGCGTAATATTTTTTACCAAAATTTAATTCATCAAATTGCAATTGTGTCCATGACAAGGTATAGCCTACCCAACCACTAAATTTTCCTTCACTTTTCTTTACTAATAATTCTATTCCATAACTCCATGCTTGCCCGCTGGTAACATTATCTTCCCAAGATATTTTTTCGTTGCTCCCAATGTCATCTATTGCTAAAAAACTGGCGCCTTCTTTATAGGCAATAACATTGTCCATTTTTTTATAATACCCTTCGAGGCTAATGTTAAAATTTTGTTTGATGAAATCTTTTGCCAAGCCCATTGCAACTTGATGCGAACCTTGAGAAGGTATTGTAGAGGTAGAAGGTACCCATAAATCGGTTGGTAAACCTACACCGGTACCCGTTAACAAATGTATGTATTGCCTCATGTAAGCATAGGATGTTTTTAGAGCTAAATCTTCTTTCAATTGGTAGCTAGCGCCAAACCTTGGTTCTACTGCTCCATAACTTTTTTTATCAACATAAAAATGAGAAATGCGTACACCCAAATTTGTTTTAATACGTGTACCATACTGCGCTCTGTCTTCAATATACACAGCACTCTCCAACGCATCAATATTATTTCTTACATCGGTATTTCCTTCTGTAAACTGATCATTTTTAATGGTAACCGCGCTTGGTGTAAATCTATGTTGTTGTATTTGTACGCCAGTTTTTATTAAATGATTTTCTTTCCACGCATAATCAAAATCATGCTTCAAACTTAGATCTCTTATACCAGAAAATAGGCGAATTAAATACTTCTCGCCATCGTACTTTTGCTGGATAGAGGTATTAAATCTATACTGACTATAAATGAGAGAGGTGTTTGAAAATAGTTTAGAATTGTATACATGATTCCATCGTACGGTACCTGTTCCGTTTCCCCAATACAAACCAAATTTATTTTCATTGTTTCCTACGTTATTATTCGCGTAAAATTTATCGCGACCAAAATAACCGCTTACATATATTTTATTTTTACGATTGATGTCGTAATTTACTTTTGCATTTAAATCATAGAAATAATACCCACCTTTAGATTCATTTGGTAAGAATGGATAAATTAAAGCATCAATATATGTTCTTCTTGCAGAAATTAAAAACGACGATTTGTTTTTTTTGATAGGACCTTCTAAGGTAAATCTAGAGGAAATAAGACCTATGCCCACCGAGCCTTTTATGCTTTCCTTGCTGCCATCCTTCATGTTCATTTCTAAAACCGATGAGAGCCTACCACCATACCTTGCCGGAAAGCCACCTTTGGTAAGTTCTACACTTTTTAAAGCCTCTCCGTTGAATAGCGAGAAGAAACCGAATAAGTGGAAAGCATTGTAAACAGGAGCATCATCAAGTATTATTAAATTTTGATCGGGTCCGCCACCACGTACATATAAGCCCGAATTTCCTTCAGAGCCTTTTTGTACGCCAGGTAAAAGTTGTAAAACTTTTAACACATCTTTTTCTCCTAATAACGCAGGTATTTCCTGTATTTGCTCTACAGAAACTTTTAATATACTCATCTGCTGTTCTTCAGAAATACGTTCCATGCGTTGGTCGGTAACCAATACTTCCGAAATGTTATTACTGGCTTCCATTTCAACATCTAATTCAATGTCTTTTGTTAATGCTAACTTATACATCATTCTTCGGTAGCCAACCATGCTAATTAAAAGGGTAACACTATCTAAGGTACTGCTAATTGAATAATAACCATAGTTATTGCTAAGCGTGGCTTGGTTGTTATTATTTAGGATGATTATGCTAGTTCCAATTAAACTTTCTTTTGTGCCCTTCTCCTTTACGAAACCGCTTATGGTGTATGATTTTTTTTGTGCATTAGAAATACTTGAAATACATATTAATAATAGCATTACAAGAAGTTTTTTTTCCTTTTGCATGAGTTTTATGTGTAATTTTTTAGATTGAATATAGTAATGATTGAAACAAAAACATAATTTTAGCAGTAATTCAATAAGTTTAAGCAGTATAAAGACCTATAAACGTGGAAATAATTGTAAAAAATATTACAGACCAAACAATTTTAGAAGAAGCATTTAAAATTAGAAGAAAAGTTTTTGTGGAGGAGCAAGAAGTTGATGAGTCCGAAGAGTATGAATTTGAAGAAGAATCCATCCATTTTATTGCAGAAATTAAAGGTACATATGTGGGAACTGCACGTTGGAGAAAAACAGAAAAGGGGGTAAAATTAGAACGCTTTGCGGTTTTAAATGAATATCGCTCCATGGGCGTAGGGTCGGCATTGCTCCAATCGATTATCAAACACATTCCATCAGAAAATATGTATTTATATTTACACGCTCAATTAACAGCAATGAATTTATACGCAAAATTTGGTTTTACACAAGTAGGCCCGATGTTTGTAGAAGCTGACATAAAACATTATAAAATGGAATTGAAACGATAGTATGTTTAGGTGGATTTCGCTCTTTTTAATAATTAATATATTCTTATGTTCCGATGTGTTTGCTCAAGAAACCATTGTGAAAGGCCGTATTACAGACCAATCAACCAATGAAGCCATCCCTTTTGCTAACGTTAAATTTGCTGGAATTGTAACTGGAACTAGTGCAGATTTTGATGGATATTACACATTAAAGACCTCTCAACGAGTAGATTCTATTCGTGTAGATTATTTGGGATATAAACCTAAAGCAAAAAAAATAAAAAACGGACAAGCACAAACGATCAATTTTCAACTACAAGCAAATTCCTTTGGCATCAGAGAAGTAGTAGTGAAAGCGGGTGTAAATCCTGCCATTCAGGTTATAAAAGATGCACAGAAGAATCGAGAGAAATATGATAAAAATTCATTAAGCTCGTACCAATATGAGAATTATTCCAAGATTCAAATTGATGTAGACAACATATCTGATAAGGTTAGAAAAAGAAAAATTTTTAATCCCCTCATTTCTTTGTTTGATAGCTTAGATGTATTAGCAGGCGAAGATGCGAAAGCAAATTTACCAATGTTTTATTCTGAAAATCTTTCGGATGTATATTTTAGCAGTGTTCCTGTAAAGAAGAAAAAAGAAATAATTAAAGCTTCCAAAGTCAATGCTGTAGGGTTACAAGATGGTATATTAACTTCTCAGTTTACTGGTAACTCTTTCGAAGAATACAATTTTAATCAGAATAAATTATTTGTGTTTAATAAAGAATTTCTTTCTCCAATTTCAGACAATGCATTTTTGTTTTATGAATTCTATTTAACAGACACGGTTTATCTGAATGGATATAGATGTTACCAAATTAAAGTAAAGCCAAAAAACAACAAAGATCTTTTGTTTACAGGTTTCATTTGGATTAACGATTCTACTTGGGCGATTAAACAAGTAAATTTAGAAATACCAAAATATGTAAACATCAATTTTTTAGAACGAGTACAGGTTCAACAGGAGTTAGAACCAACAGCTGCGGGTGCTTGGTTACCTATAAAGTCGAGGTTGATAATTGATTTTGCAGATGTATCCAAAAAATCTATTGGCATAGTAGCCAAAGTTTATAACTCTGTTCGATTTATAAAAGTGAACGAACCTTTGGAACGCAGCTTTTACGAGTCGCCTTTAAAACTTACCAAAGATGCATTGCAAAAAACAGACGATTATTGGGCCTCCACTCGACATGAGAAGTTAACAGCTGCAGATGTTAATGTATTTAGCATGATTGATACGATCAAAAGCATCCCAAGAGTTAAAACGGGAATAAGCCTATTTTATACTTTTGCAACAGGGCATTACACTTGGAATAAAGTAGACATTGGACCCTATCTAACGATGTTAACTTTTAATAATATTGAAGGTTATAAATTGCGTTTAGGCGGAAGAACCAATGTGCAATTTAGCAATCAATACATCTTTAGAGGGTACCTTGCATATGGTTTTCGCGATCAACGTTTTAAATACAACATCCAAGCAGAAAAAATTATATCCAGAGATTTATGGACCAAGGTTGGGGTGCAACGCCGGGAAGATATTGACCAAGTAGGGGTAACGTTTAGGTATGATGATAGTCCAATTTTTGGCGACGATCAAAGTTCTCTGTATGCAACTACTTCGCAAATTACACGTTTTGCATTGTTCAACAGAAAAACAGAAAGTCGCTTTTGGATTGAAAGAGAATTAAAAAAAGGAATTACTACACGCATTACCTTGCAAAATATTGACTACAAACATTTCTTTGCTAGCACACTTGATTCTATTAATAATTTAGGGCTGCTGCAAGAAGATTATACCACCTCAGAAGCTGTTATAGAAACTAGGTTTGCTTGGAATGAACTACAAGTATTAGACAATAACAGAAGATATGTTGTTAATGCACCTCGTATTCCGGTGCTTACCTTACAATATGTAAAAGGCATAAAAAATGTATTTAATTCAGATTTAAATTATAGCCGATTTAATGTAAAAATAAACCACCGATTACGCCTCGGTTTTCTTGGATACTCTAGGTATATCATTAATGCCGGAAAAGTGTTTTCGAATGCACCATTTACCTTATTGCAAGTGCATAGAGGTAACCAAACACCCTTTTTTGCCTATGCTACCTTTAATTTAATGAATTACAATGAGTTCATTAGCGATGAATACGTATCCTTAGATTATGTACATCATTTTGAAGGGTTGTTTTTTAACAGAATTCCTTTAATTAGGCAATTGAAATGGAGGGAGTTAGTTTCTTTAAGAGCGGTGTATGGAACGCTAACGCCCAAAAATCAATCTACAGTAATTTCCAATTCGTATAGTACCTTAACCAACAAGCCATATTTAGAAGCGGGTTTTGGCATCACTAGTATTTTCAGAATTTTAAGGGTCGACTTTATATATAGATTGAGTTATACTGATGATGCATATAAACAACAATACGAGCAATTGCAAAGAAATAACGGAGTTACCGATCCATATACCATCAATAGATTTGGGATAAAGTTTTCTGCACAATTCAACTTTTAACCTATTTTTGGGCACAGACGTGCAATTTCGTACCTTTGATGCTTTATATGAAAAAAGTAGCTTTTTATACACTTGGTTGCAAATTAAATTATTCTGAAACATCGTCTATCGGCCGTTTATTTATAGATAACGGTTACGAAAAAGTAGATTTTCATGAAAAAGCAGACATCTATGTTATCAATACTTGTTCTGTTACCGACCATGCTGATAAAAAATGCAGAAAGGTAGTGAAAGAAGCCTTAAAACATTCGCCAGAAGCATACATTGCGATCATTGGATGTTATGCACAATTAAAACCACAAGAAATTTCAGAAATACCAGGTGTAGATATTGTATTGGGTGCATCGGAGAAATTTCACCTGATGGATTACATCGGAGAATTACAAAAATCTGAAGGCAAAGCAAAAGTATTTCAAAAAACCATTGAAGAAGTAGACACGTTTGTTTCTAGTTTTTCTTATGGCGACAGAACCAGAACTTTTTTAAAAGTACAAGACGGTTGCGATTACTCATGCAGCTTTTGTACCATCCCCTTAGCCAGAGGAGCAAGTAGGAGCGATACCATTGAAAACGTGGTGGAAAATGCAAAACAAATAGCCTTAACGGGTACCAAAGAAATTGTGTTAACGGGCGTAAACATCGGCGATTTTGGCGATAAAGGAAAATACAATTTCTTCGATTTAGTGAAAGCATTAGACGATGTAGATGGAATAGATCGATTCAGAATTTCTTCTATTGAACCTAATTTATTAAGCGATGAAATCATTGAATTTGTAGCACAGTCAAAAAGATTTGTACCACACTTTCACATCCCTTTACAATCTGGTTCTAATAAAATTTTGGCATTGATGCGAAGAAGATATAAGCGAGAATTGTATGCTGATAGAGTGGCAAAAATAAAAGCATTAATGCCCGATGCTTGTATTGGAGTAGATGTAATTGTTGGGTTCCCGGGCGAAACAAGAGAAGACTTTATTGAAACCTATAATTTTATTAATGAATTAGATGTTTCGTATTTACATGTGTTTACTTATTCGGAGAGAGAAAATACGTTAGCCATTGATATGGAAGGCAGTGTACCCGGTTCATCACGTGCAGAACGAAATAAAATGTTGACTATTTTATCAGAAAAAAAACGCCGTAGTTTTTACGAATCACAGATGGGTAAAGAGGGTATAG
>JBILKW010000167.1:0-4904 GCA_044376465.1 Sphingobacteriales bacterium
TTCCGCCTTTACTAATTGGATAAAAATATTCTGTAGCTAAAACTATTTTCAACTTAATTTTCTTTTTATAGATGCTATTCGTTCTGCATTTCTATATCCTATTATTTTACTCATTGCTCGCATTCCACTTGAATTTTCTGGGATATAATTAGGTTCGATGTCTAAAATATAATCGATAGCTTCTTTATGTTTAATTTTATCGTGTGTAGAAAACTCTGTTACGCAAAATCTTAATACTTGTATAATTGCATTCTTTTTTTCAACATCAGCATTATAATCTTTTCTCCAAATTGCATCAATTTGTTTAGCATTCTCGAAACAATCGAGCATAAACGCTAATTTGTTTTTTGTAGAGAGTGAACCCGAATCGTGTGCTCTGTAATAGGCCATCACTCCAGGCGTATAAACAAAGTTAGCATGGTTTAATGCTGCATCTAAAGCATACCTTGCATCTTGTATAATTGGCAGGTTAACATTCCAATTGCCTATTTTTTCGGTAATTGTTCGTTTGTATAATAAGGCAGCAAGTGGTACCCAAAAATATGTGATCAG
This sequence comes from Sphingobacteriales bacterium, assembly GCA_044376465.1. Lineage (GTDB taxonomy): Bacteria > Bacteroidota > Bacteroidia > Sphingobacteriales > Sphingobacteriaceae > CAJBVG01. The sequence goes on from JBILKW010000167.1 coordinate 553, forward strand.
TTCTATCTCTGCTCTTCCTTGAATTTCTCTACTTACTATTTCTAACTCTTTAAATGCCTGATCGGTTTCTGTAAATTTAATCCAATCGCCATAAGCTACTTCAGCATTATTGTTTTTTAATGCTTCTACTTGTATTGATATTTTATCTTTTGCTAATAAATCATCGGCATCTAAATATTGAATGTATTCGCCTTTAGCTTCAGTATAGCCAGTATTCCTCGCTACACTAACTCCTGCATTTGCCTGGTATATATATTTAATTTTATCAAAGTATTGACTCAACACTTGCTCTGTATTATCTGTTGAACCATCATTCACAATAATAATTTCAATATGTATATAATTTTGATCAAAAACAGATTGCAAGGTTTTTGTAATTGTTTTTGCAGCATTATAAGCAGGAATAATTACTGATACTAACATGTTAATTTGCTGGTTTTAATTCCCAACGCGCTGGGAGATTTAATGGACCAATAATTTGATGACTGTATGGATTGATGATCCCAGAATTTGAAATAAAATCAAAAGTTAAGGCATCAAACTTAATATCTAAATTATGATACCCGTCTCCTAAATATACAGTTAGGTTATAGGATCCAGAATGTAATGGAATATTGTCCACATAAAAAGTAGCTAATCCATGTTTTACGTGAATATCTAAACTTGCGTTATGGTGTAAGCTAAAATTAGTACCGTAAATAATTGCACCAAACATTGTAGAGAATGTAATACCAACATTTGGGTTTACCTCTAATGGCCAATTGTATTCTACCGTAACTTTTATATTTCCTTTTAATAATTCGGTAGAGTCTAGTTCAATATTTAGAATTTTCGCTTTTGATGGATCAAAGTTTTCATCTTTTTGCTCGATTGTTTTATTGTCTTTTAAATAAGCATCAATAACTAAACGAGTATCATCATACATTACCAATTCACCTTTTTTGAGGTATATACATTTATTGCATAAATTGGTAACGGCATCCATGTTGTGACTAACAAAAATAACTGTACGGCCATCTTTCTTGCTCACATCATCCATTTTACCTAAACTTTTTTTCTGAAATTGTGCATCACCAACTGCCAACACTTCATCTATAATTAATATTTCTGGCTCTAAGTGTGCCGCTACTGCAAAAGCTAGTCGCACATACATACCCGAAGAGTATCTTTTCACTGGTGTATCTAAAAACTTTTCAATTTCTGCAAATGCAACAATTTCATCGAACTTTGATTTTATTTCTTGGCGTGTCATGCCAAGGATAGCGCCATTTAAATATATATTTTCTCTACCCGTAAGTTCAGGATGAAAACCAGTACCTACTTCGAGCAAGCTGGCAATTCTGCCATTTATTTTTATTCTACCAGTACTTGGCTCCGTAATTCTACTCAGTACTTTTAGAAGTGTAGATTTACCAGCACCGTTCCTGCCTATTACACCAATTCTATCTCCTTGATTAATATCGAAACTTAAATTTTTTAATGCCCAAAATTCTTCGCTAACATTATTATTTAATTTTGCACTAAATAAGTTCTTTAAATTATTGGAAATAATGTCTCTAAGTGCAGTATATTTTTGATTTCCTTCATGAGAAATCAAAAACTTTTTAGAAACATTTTCTGCGGATATAATTTTATTAGTTACTTCCATCATATTAAATTGAATCTGCGAAGCTCTTTTCCATATTCCTAAAATACTGAACACCTATTATGGTAATGAAGAGAGTTATACAGATAGAAGCCGCTGCTGAATACATATTAATAGCTGCGCCTGTATCCAACAAACACCATCTAAACCCATCTATAACACCCACCATTGGGTTTAAGGAATAAAACCATTGGTATTTTTCTGGTACAATTGCACTACTAAAGCCTACTGGCGAAATATACAAACCAAATTGAATGATAAAAGGAATGATGTATCTAAAATCTCGATACTTAACATTTAGTGCTGTTAGTAATAAACCCAAGCCAAAAACTAGTAAAAATACGAGCATTATAAATAAAGGCAAAAACACAATATGCCAACTTGGTATGTATTGATACCAGACACATAAGCCAATCAATATAATAAAGGAAATGGCAAAATCAATTAAACTCACTATTACAGAACTTGCAGGTATAATTAAACGAGGGAAATAAACTTTCGTAATTAAATTTGCATTGCCAACTAAACTTCCACTACTTTCCGAAAGTGCATTAGAAAAAAACTGCCAAGGCAACATTGCAGCATAAACTAAAATAGCATAAGGCACATTTCCTTCTGATGGCAACTTTGCCACTTTATTAAATACAATGGTAAAGATAATCATGGTTAATAATGGGCGAATAATACTCCAAGCTGCGCCTATTAACGTCTGCTTATACCTAACTTTAATATCGCGCCAGGCGAGTATATAAAACAACTCTCTATAGCGCCATAAATCTTTCCAGTAATTTTTTTCAGCCCTACCAGCTTCTATTATAATTTCCATCTTAACATAGTAATTTTGCTATTTGTGATTCAAATTTTTCTGCAGAAAACATCTCCTTGCATTTTTGGGATAATAGGTGTTTATCATTCTCTGTGAAATTTGTATTTAATGCATTTGAAATGGTATTTGATATCTCCTCTACATCATCTGGATTAACTAAGTATGATTCGGAAAATTTAGAAATTGAATCTGTACTACCATCTGCATTACCTCCAACTACTCTTAATCCATTTGCCATCGCATCTATAAATACCAAACCAAAACCTTCTCCCTTACTTGGCATTACAAATAAATCTGCTGCTTGGTAATAACTTGCTAATTCATCTTCATTTACAAATCCAATTAGCTTAATTTGAGTTTGTAAATTATTTTTATTTATCAAATTTTGTATTCTATTCTTTTCAATATCTTCAGACTTTCCAATAATATGAAACACTATATTATCATTTTTTAATTTTGAAATTGCTTCTATTGTTTTATCGTATCCTTTATATGCTTCCGAATTCAATAATCTGCCAATTGTAATTATTAATTGCTGATGGTCATCTAAATTCAATTTTGATCTAAATTTATTTCGCTCAATCTCATTAAATTCATACTTAGCCATTCCGTTTAGCGAATTATTGAACACAATAATTTTATCTTTTAGTTTAGGATATTTATTTAATACGGTGTTACGAGTAAATTCACTTACTGCTAAAATTTGATGTGCTTGATTTAATAATCGTTCTTGTAATCCGCTTAAATTTACCCATGCTTCTATTCCATGTAATTGAACAATAATTTTTAGACGCGGATTGAACAGTTTTGCAATTAAAGCAAACAATGATAAATTCAAGTGACTAATAACTAATACCTTTGAGCTAAAAGAATTCCAAACAGTTGATAATATAAATTGAAATGGATTACTATTATATCCTTTAAAATTCAATCTGTTTATATACCTATCATCAGAAACATTATCATATAATGAAATGGCTTTGAAACTCAGCTTGCCTATATCGCCTAAATTGTTTAATGCAAACAACCAGTTTTTATTCACTTGTTCAATGCCACCAGTAGCAGAGAATATTTTTAAGCTTAGATAAAGTACTCTCATTTTTTAAAGTTGAGCCAATGCCCATATTTTAGACCAGTGAATTCTATCTTGATCAAATAAATTTAATTCATGCATTTTAGCCTTATCATTAAAACGATTTTTTATGAGATCAGTATTTCTTAACCATTTTTTAAACGGAAATTGAAATCCCATCTTTGGTCTATTATAAATTTCTACTGGTAATATATTTCCAAATGCATTTATAAGCACCTCTTTTTTACCAGGTGAAGGAAATAGTTTATCTTCTTCAATATTGTTAATTAAATGTAAAAACTCGTTGTCTAAAAATGGAACTCGTATTTCTATACCATGTTGCATACTCATATAATCAGAATCTTTTAACAATTGATTCTGCATATACATTTCTCGTTCCATTACCGAAACATCTTTTAATGTATTTAATTTACGAGCTGTTGAAGGTGAATGTGTGTTTAGTTTTTCTATAACTTCATCTTTAGAAACACTTAAAATACTAGCAATTTTACTTGGTGTATAAAATCCTCTCAACAATAAATAGTCAGAAACGTGGTCATCTAATTTTAAAAAATCTAACCGTTGAAAATTTCCTGGCAGTAAACCAGAAAATTTTGTGATGATACTTTTATACTGATGTACTTTTTTTAAATGTGTTAAACGAGTAAAAGACGGATAACCACCAAACAACTCATCGGCACCTAAACCAGATAAAACTGCTTTCAATTTATTTTCTTTTGCAAATTTAGAAATGAACCAAGAATTAACACCATCATTACTTGGGGAGTCATAAGCATCTAATACATTTT
>JBILKW010000168.1:0-4901 GCA_044376465.1 Sphingobacteriales bacterium
ATTGTTTACGGTATATCCTAATGCACTTAATGAATTCGCTAATGTTACGGTTAAGCCATGAATTTTTCCAGCAATCTTTTTCAAGCCATCTGGTCCGTGGTAAACAGAATACATAGAAGCCATAATCGCTAATAAAGCTTGGGCAGTACAGATGTTTGACGTTGCTTTATCTCTACGAATATGTTGTTCGCGAGTTTGTAAAGCCATGCGTAAGGCTTGGTTGTTTTGCGCATCAATTGTTACCCCAATAATTCTACCAGGCATCGAGCGTTTGTATTCATCTTTAGTGGCAAAAAATGCAGCATGTGGTCCGCCGTATCCCATTGGAATACCAAATCTTTGCGATGAACCCACTACAATGTCGGCACCAAACTCAGATGGTGGAGCCAATAAAATTAAGCTCATGATGTCTGCCGCAACGGTAAGTTTTATAGCCAATTCATGACAAGCTTTTCCGAATGCTCGGTAATCATAAATTTCTCCATTACCTGCAGGGTATTGTACAATTGCTCCGAAAATAGAATCGTTTAATTGCACCGTTTCATGATTTCCAATTAATAGTTCTATTCCTAATGGATTAGAGCGTGTTTTTAAAATGTCGATAGTTTGAGGTAACACGAGTTCTGATACAAAAAATACATTTGCATTATCATTTTTACGTGTTGAGTATTGCATGAACATTGCCTCAGCAGCTGCTGTACCTTCGTCTAATAAGGAAGCATTTGCAATTTGCATTCCGGTTAAATCCATAACCATTGTTTGGTAGTTTAACAAAGCTTGTAATCTACCTTGTGCAATTTCTGCTTGGTATGGCGTGTATTGTGTGTACCATCCTGGATTTTCTAAAATATTTCTTTGAATAACTCCAGGGGTAATGCAATCAAAATATCCTTGTCCGATGTACGAACGAAAAACTTTATTTTTTGATGCCGTAATTTTTAAGTCTTTTAAATAATCGAATTCTGATTTTGCAGCAGGTAAATCAAGTGCTTTTTTTAACCTGATTTTTGCAGGAACTGTCTCTTCAATTAATTGATCTACACTCTTAACACCAATAGTTTCGAGCATTTTTTGAGTGTCGTTTGCATTGGGTGCAATGTGGCGACCTTCAAATGCTTCTTTGTAGTTTATATCTAAGTTCATGTACGTTAAAATGGTTGTGCAAAATTAACGAAAAATGCATTTATTTCCAACGAGTAGCGGGCTCAATTTACGATTGTGCAAATGTTTATAACAATTTCCGCAAATACATTTGAATAGTGTTTTCGATGCCAAAATAAAGTGCATCGCAAATTAAAGCATGGCCTATCGAAACCTCAACTAAATTGGGGATGTTTTGTTTGAAATAAGCTAAGTTTTGTAGGTCTAAATCGTGACCTGCATTTAAGCCCAAGCCTAACTCAGCTGCTTTTTGGGCAGCTTTGATGTAAGGAGCAATGGCTTTTTCTTTATGTTGATGGTAGCCCTGAGCGTATGATTCTGTATATAATTCAATTCTATCGGTGCCGGTACTTTTAGCTGCTTCTACCATTTCTTCAATCGGGTCTACAAAAATACTTACTCTAATTCCTTTGTTCTTAAACTTTGTTATTATGTCTAGTAAATATGCTTGATGTTTAATGGTATCCCAACCATGGTTAGAAGTAAGCTGATTTTCCGCATCAGGCACGAGCGTTACTTGTGTGGGTTGTGTTTGCAATACTAAGTCTACAAACTTTTGCTCCATTGGGTTTCCCTCAATGTTAAATTCCGTTTGAACATATTCTTTTAACTCGAAAACATCGGCATAACGAATGTGTCGCTCATCTGGTCGTGGATGCACTGTGATGCCTTGCGCACCAAAGTGCTCACAATCTATTGCAAATTTTATTAAGTCTGGATTATTACCACCACGAGCGTTTCGTAGGGTTGCTATTTTGTTAATGTTTACGGAGAGTTTGGCCATAGGGCGAAATTATGAAAATAGAGATTAGAAATTAGAAAAAAAGTATTAAGTATTAAGTATTAAGAAACTGAACTCAGATACTTAATACTTAATTCAACATTCACAATTAAAAAAGGGATTCATTTCTGAATCCCCTTCTCTTTGAATAATTATAATTCACCATTCATCATTCACAATTACTATTAGTATCTGTAAGCGTCACCTTTAAACGGACCGTTCTTAGGTACACCAATGTAATTAGCTTGCTCTTCAGAAAGTTCTTCTAACTCAACACCAATTTTAGCTAAGTGTAAACGAGCAACTTTTTCATCTAAATGTTTAGGCAAAGTATACACTTTGTTTTCGTAATTAGCTGAATTTGCCCATAACTCTAATTGGGCTAATACTTGATTTGTAAATGAATTCGACATTACAAATGAAGGATGACCAGTAGCACAACCTAAGTTCACTAAACGACCTTCCGCTAAAACAATAATATCGTTACCGTCTACTGTATACTTATCCACTTGTGGTTTAATTTCAATTTTTGTAGCACCGTAGTTTTTGTTTAACCAAGCCATGTCGATTTCGTTATCGAAGTGACCGATGTTACAAACGATTGCTTTGTCTTTCATCATTTTGAAATGCTCTCCACGAACAATGTTGAAGTTACCAGTAGCAGTTACGATGATATCAGCTTCTGCGATAGCAGTTGATAATTTTTTCACTTCATAACCTTCCATTGCTGCTTGTAAAGCACAAATTGGGTCAATTTCAGTAACAATTACACGTACACCTGCATTTGATAATGAATCTGCAGATCCTTTACCCACGTCACCAAAACCACAAACAACAGCAACTTTACCTGCCATCATAACGTCGGTAGCTCTACGAATAGCATCTACTAACGACTCACGGCAACCGTATTTATTATCGAATTTAGATTTTGTAACCGAATCGTTTACGTTGATAGCTGGCATTACTAATGTGCCGTTCTTCATACGATCGTATAAACGTAATACACCTGTGGTAGTTTCTTCTGATAATCCTTTAATACCACTCACTAATTGAGGGAATTTATCGAATACCATGTTAGTTAAATCGCCACCATCGTCTAAGATCATATTTAATGGTTTGCGATCCTCGCCGAAGTATAAAGTTTGCTCTATACACCAATCGAATTCTTCTTCATTCATGCCTTTCCACGCATAAACAGATATACCTGCCGCAGCAATCGCTGCCGCAGCATGATCTTGTGTAGAGAAAATGTTGCACGAAGACCAAGTAACTTCTGCTCCTAACTCTACTAATGTTTCAATTAACACAGCTGTTTGAATAGTCATGTGTAAACAACCTGCAACACGAGCGCCTTTTAGTGGCTTAGAATGTCCATATTCAGCTCTTAATGCCATTAATCCTGGCATTTCTGCTTCTGCTAATTGAATTTCTTTGCGTCCCCATTCTGCTAATGAGATGTCTTTAACTTTGTACTTTACGAAAGTGTCTACCATTTTTTTATAAATTTTTCTAATACTGAAACGCAAAATTACCCTATTGGTTTGTAAATCACAAAAAAATACTTTTGTAAGGAAGTGTTTTTCAAACAAATTGTATAATGTAAGGAGTTAAAAGATTAAATTTGCATTAATTTAAATCAATTATAAATTAACATATGTATCCAGAATATATGGTTGCGCCTATGCGCGAAGAACTTACCAGTGTAGGTTTCGAACAATTAACAACTCCAGAACAAGTAGATTTGGCTATTTCGGCGGAAGGTACAGTTTTAGTAATGGTGAATTCAGTTTGTGGTTGTGCAGCAGCAAATGCACGTCCGGGAGTTAAAATGTCAATCGATGGCGACAAAAAACCATCAAAATTAGTAACTGTTTTTGCAGGAATGGAAAAAGATGCAGTGGATAAAGCGCGTGCTCATATGTTGCCTTACCCTCCATCGTCTCCAGCTATTGCTTTGTTTAAAGATGGTAAATTAGTGCACATGATAGAGCGTCGCCATATAGAAGGCCGCCCCGCTCAGTTAATTGCAGAGAATTTAAAAGCTGCTTACGCAGAGTTCTGCTAGTAGCAGGGAGCAAGGAGCTGGGAGCAATTCATCACCTTGTTAATTCAAAAATTCGACATTTCGAAAGTTCGCTAATTCGAAATTTCGAATCACCAATTTCCAAACTTGCGGATGCTTCGTTCTAGTTCTTCTGTACTAACATTGGTTTTTACTTTGCCTCTATTGGCAATAGAAATGTAACCTGTTTCTTCAGAAATAATAATAGCAATTGCGTCACTCTGTTCGGTAATTCCTACTGCAGCACGGTGGCGCAACCCGAGTTGATCCGGTAATTCAGAATTATCTGTTAATGGCAAAATGCAACTGGCGGCTTTTATCATTCCATCCGCAATAACTACAGCACCATCGTGCAAGGGGCTAGTTTTAGAGAAAATAGACTCTAACAGCCTTTTGGAAATTTTAGCATTTACCATTTCACCATTGTTCTGATATACCTGCTCCTCATAGGTTCTAGCAAATACAATTAATGCTCCGGTTTTGCTAATGGCCATGTTTCGGCAAGCATCAATAATAGGATAGAGGTTAAGCTGATCCGCATCGGCTATAATTGTGTTGCCTAGCAATACCTTCCTCCAAAAACTATTTTTTCTGGAAATTGTATTTCGTCCTATTAACAATAAAAATCGTCGTATTTCTTGTTGAAATACAATAATTAATGCAATTACTCCAACTCCAATTACTTTATCTAAGATTCCCGAGAGCAATTGCATGTTCAAAGCTTTTACCCCTATCCACAATAAATAAATTAGCATTAAGCCAATGAAGATATTTACTGCAATGGTGCCTCTTATCAAATTATAAATCTGAAAAATAATAAAACCTACTAATACAATATCGATTACATCGAATACTCCAATTTTAAATAACCCTAAATCGAATGGTTCCATGCCTAAA
>JBILKW010000169.1:0-4867 GCA_044376465.1 Sphingobacteriales bacterium
GCAATTAACATCCCTCAAGGCTCAGTAGTTGTAAAATCGGGCACACAAGTATTAGTTGAAGGTCAAGATTACACGGTTGATTATAATATTGGTAGAGTGAAGATTACAAATGCTGCATTATTGAGCAACGGTGCTCCTCTAACAGTTGACTTGGAAAGTTCCACTCTATTTGGTGTACAATCGCGAACCTTTATTGGAACCCGATTTGATTATAAAGTGAACGATGACCTAAATTTAGGAGGTACATTTTTGCGTTTGTCGGAAAGGCCTTTAACACAAAAAGTAAACATAGGTGACGAGCCGATTGCCAATAATATGTATGGAGTTGATTTGAATTACAGAAGCGACTCTAGATTTTTAACTACCTTGGTTGATAGAATTCCTTTAATACAAACAAAAGCAAATTCTAACATTACTATTTCTGCGGAGTATGCAAGATTAGACCCAGGCCACTCTAGGCTGCTAAACACTCCAGATAATAAAAGTGGTATTTCTTATATCGACGATTTTGAGGGCAGTAGATCTTCCATCGATTTAAAAAGCGCTACATCTTGGTTTTTGTCGAGTACTCCTGCGATGTTCCCCGAAGGAAATTTATATAACGATTTAAGTTACGGATTTAACCGAGCACGTTTAGCATTTTATCAAATCGATAATTTATTTTACAGCAGAACAGATAACAGAACTCCTGTACACATTAGAAATGATAGAGTGCAGTTATCTAACCATTACATAAGGGAAGTAACCGAGCAAGAAGTTTTTCCGAATAAACAGATTCCTGCAGGACAACCAAATATTTTATCGACGTTAGATTTGACCTATTTCCCAAGAGAAAGGGGGCCCTACAATTTTAGTGTGAGTAGGCTTAATGCTGATGGTACATTTAAAGATCCTAACAATTCTTGGGGTGGAATAATGAGAAGGTTAGAAACTAATGATTTTGAGGCGTTGAATGTAGAGTTTATTGAATTTTGGATGATGGATCCATTTATTTATAACGAAGGTTCGGCAGGTGGAGATTTATATTTTAACTTAGGAAGTATTTCCGAGGATGTATTAAAAGACGGGAAAGAGTCTATAGAAAATGCATTACCTAAAGATGGTGACGCTGCAAGATACGATAGTACCATTTGGGGGAGAGTTGGAACGGTTCCGCCATTAAACCAAGCGTTTGATAACGAGAATAACGCACGCCAATTTCAGGATGTTGGTTTAGACGGATTAAATGATGGCGAAGAGCAAGTGTTTTTTAAGAATGCTTACCTAGATTTATTAGAACAAACTTTTGGCGCAAGTTCACAAGCTTATCAATTGGCATTAGCTGATCCTGCGGGTGATAACTACGCGTATTATAGAGGCAATGAATACGATAACGCGCGAGCATCGGTACGTGATCGGTATAAAAAATACAATGGCTTAGAAGGGAACTCTCCCACAGAGCAGCAATCAATTGCAAGAACTGGGATTAGCAACACGGCTTCTACCCCAACACCTGATACAGAAGACATCAACAGAGATAATGCCCAAAGTGATCGCGATGAATATTTTCAATACAGAGTGCGATTAAATCCTGGCGAATTAGAAAACCCTGATCAAAATTCTTTTGTAACTGATAAAGTTGTAGCACCTGTAAAACTTGCAAATGGCAAAACAGAAAATGTTACTTGGTACCAATTTAGAATTCCTTTATCGAAATATGAAAAACGAGTTGGTGACATACAAGATTTTAGAGCGATTCGATTTGTTCGAGCTTTTTTAACCAATTTTAGTGATACGATAACGTTACGTTTTGCTCGTTTACAATTGGTAAGAGGTGAGTGGCGAAGAATAGAGCCAACAGTAGTCTCGGGCGAAGGTACTGAGGCGAAATCGGACGCAATTTTTGATTTGTCAACCATCAATATAGAAGAGAATGGAAGCAGGGTGCCAATTCCTTATGTACTACCACCAGGTATTATTCAAGAAAGAAATTTACAAGATGTAAGAGGTACAACACGCGTAAACGAACAATCATTGTTATTAAATGCCTGTAACTTTAAAAAGAATGACGAAGTAAAAGCATATAAAATTTCTGGTTTCGATTTTAGATCGTATAAAAAAGTTGAAATGTTTATTCATGCAGAAGGGGATGAGGTAGAGAACAACGAAATGACTGCATTTATACGTTTTGGAATTGATTATACAGATAACTACTACGAATATGAAATCCCATTAACCATTACGCCGGCAAATGTAAGAAATCCTGAGGGAATTTGGCCAGAAGCAAATAAATTATCATTACCGCTTTCTGTTTTACAGCTAGCTAAGCAGCGAAGAAATAATTCGCGAGAACCAGTCTCTATTGAGTATCCCGTGCAAGATGGAAAAAATACGGTATGGATAAAAGGTAATCCAGACTTAGGGAACGTGCGCTCAATTGTAGTGGGTATTAGAAATAGAAGTGGAACGCCAAACGATCCTAAATGTGTACAAGTATGGTTTAACGAATTATTGTTAACAGAATTTGATGAACAAGGAGGTTGGGCAGCAACGGGTAGAGTAAGCGCGCAATTGGCCGACTTGGGTAATGTTACCATCTCTGGTAGTAAGAGTACATTCGGCTTTGGTTCTATTGATAAAAAAGTGAGTGAGCGAAATAGAACCGATGATAAACAATACGATGTAACCTCTAATGTGGAGCTCGGAAAATTTTTCCCAGAGAAGTCGGGCATTAGTGTGCCCATGTACGTGTCGTATTCTCAAGCAATAAGCACGCCTCAATTCGCGCCAAATAATCCGGATATTTTATTATCAAACGTACTATCTGAATTAAATGCTTCCGAACGAGATTCAATTAAAAATATTACAGAAGATTTTACTAGAAGAAAAAGCATCAGTTTTACCAACGTTAAAAAAGACAGAGTAGACACAAAAAAGCCTGTTAGAATTTACGATGTAGAAAATTTTAGTGTTACTTATTCTTATGCCGACCAATACAGAAGAAATTATAATACAGAGTATGATATTTTAAAAAATCACAGAGCGGCATTATCCTATAATTACAACAATGCGCCTAAAGAAGTAAGGCCTTTTGATAAAGCCATCAAAAATCAGAATTTAAAAATTATAAAAGATTTTAATTTTAATTACAAACCTAGTGCTTTAGATTTTAGAATTGATGTGGATAGACTGTACGGCGAAACAAAAATTAGAAATATTAACACAGGAGCTTTACCTATTGAAGAAACGTTTAATAAGAATTTTAGAATAACACGCACTTATGGAATGCGTTACGACATTACGCGAGCGTTGAAATTTGATTTTACTGCCAATAATTTAGGTGTGGTAGATGAACCATTTGGTAAAATAGATACACGTGAAAAGAAAGATTCTTTACTTACCAACATCAGAACATTAGGGCGTACAACTGAATATAACCAGAATGCAAATTTAACTTACCAAGTGCCTATAAATAAATTACCTTACTTGGATTGGACTCAAATGACGGCGACCTATACAGCAAGGTATGATTGGAGAGCCGCAGCATTGGCTACACCAAAATTTGAAAATACTATTTCGAATAATCAATCCATACAGCTTAACCCAACACTTAACATGACGCAGTTGTATGGAAAATCTAAATATTTAAAATCATTAATTACACCCACCAGAGCACGTTCGCCAAGAGATAATGGAAATCCATTAGAAAAACTTAAAGTAAATAAAACCGCCGCGCAAGAAAAAGAAGACAGCCTTGCGAAAGCAATGAGTAAAAATGATCTCAAAAAAGTGTTGGCACGAACCTTAATAATGTTGCGCACCATAAACTTTAGCTACCGAGAAACGAATGGGCAGCAACTGCCAGGATATATACCCGGAACAGATTTATTGGGTATGGATCTCGGAAAATTAAATGCACCTGGTGTTGGCTTCGTGTTCGGTAGTCAAGAAGACATTCGTTTTAAAGCGGCCGATAATGGATGGATTACAACCTACGATTCTGTATCGAGTAGATACTTGCGCTCTAATCGACTTGAATTTAATTTACGAGCAAATATTGAACCCATGAAAGACATGCGACTGGATGTAAATATGCAGCGTAGCATGACTAGAAACTACCAAGAATTTTTTAGGTATGATACAGATCCAACGAGTAAAACCTATCAGCGATTTAGGTCTTTTGCAGAAACAGAAACAGGTAATTTTAGCATGACGATGGTAACCATTGGATCTGCATTTGAGGGCATAAGCGATGATGGCACATCGGCATTTTTTGATAAGTTTCAAGAAAATAGATTTGCCATTTCACAACGATTGGCAAATGAAAAAGGAATTACTTCTGTTGATACTGCTGGGTTTTATGATGGTTATGGAAAGTATTCTCAGCAAGTATTGATACCTGCATTTTTGGCAACCTATTCAGGCAGATCCGTAAATAGAATAGGCTTAAATCCATTTCCTAAAATTCCATTACCAAACTGGAGGTTAAATTATACAGGATTAATGAAGTTTGAAATTATTAATGAATATTTTTCGAGCTTCACAGTTAACCATGCCTACACTTCAACCTATAATGTAAATAGTTTTAACAGGCCAACTACTATTGCAACTAAGTATGCAGCCAATGGAAATTTTGTACCAGAATATGAAATACAACAAGTAACAATTTCTGAAACATTTGCTCCTTTAATTGGCTTCGACATGACCATGAAAAATAAGGTGAACATTGTATTGGAATACAAACAGAGCAGAAATTTAGGCTTGAGCTTTGCAAACACACGAGTGGAGCAATTAAATACCTATGAGTATAATGTAGGCTTGGGTTATACTACCAATAATTTACAATTGCCATTTAGTTTTGGTAACGGTCAAAAAGTGTTGAAAAATG
>JBILKW010000043.1:0-14403 GCA_044376465.1 Sphingobacteriales bacterium
ATAACATTGCTGGGTAAATAAATTTAGAATTAAGATAAGGTGTTTTGAATTTCCCACGTTGAACGGAGGTATCATTTTGCAAACGCAACACACCAGCACAAACCAGTACAAATGCAAATAAAGTTCCAATGCTACATAAGTCGGTAACAATGGTAAGGTTCATAAACAAAGATGGAACGGCCACCACAAAACCTGTTACGATGGTAGCAAATGATGGGGTTTTATGAATAGGGTGAATTCTGGAAAACGCTTTCGGTAATAAGCCATCTCTACTCATGCTCATCCAAATTCGTGGTTGACCCATTTGGAAAACTAACAAAACACTGGCCATGGCAACAATTGCACTTACAGCAATAATGCCAGATAGCCATTTCAAATTTAATTTTTCGAACACAAATGCAAGTGGATCGCCAACAGCAAGTTGATCGTATTTTACCATGCCAGTAAGTACTAGCGCTATGGTGATGTATAATAAAGTACAAATAATTATGGCCCACATCATGCTTCTCGGTAAATCGCGTTGTGGATTTTTACATTCTTCGGCAGTAGTTGATATGGCATCAAAGCCAATGTAGGCAAAGAATACAGCCGATACACCTTTTAAAATACCACCAACTCCGTTTGGAGCAAATGGGTTCCAATTTTCAACATCAACATAAAAAATACCAACGGCAATTACCAGTAATATTATAGCAAGTTTAATAACTACCATTAGGTTACTAGCGTTTCGAGATTCTTTCATGCCACGATATACTAACCAAGTAATAAATATGATGATAAATAATGCAGGTAAATCTAACACCAAGTGAAAACCTAAAATAGTTGGTGCATTTTGCCAAGCCAAATAAGCAGCTTGCATGCCATTGTCTAAATTTTCAAATAATCGTCCGCTTTCTATTAGCTTCACGGCATCATGGTAGCCTCTGGAAGCACTGAGGTAATCCATCGTCATCCAATCGGGTAGGTGTAGCCCCATACTGCCTAAGAAGCCTGTAAAATAATCCGACCAAGAAATGGCTACAGTTATGTTGCCAATGCCATATTCCATAATAAGCGACCAGCCAATAATCCATGCTATTAATTCTCCGAATGCTACGTAAGAGTAAGTGTAAGCCGAACCAGAAACGGGCACCATTGAAGCAAATTCTGCATAAGCAAAGGCTGCAAAACTACAAGCAATAGCAGTGAATAAAAACAAGTAGATAACTGCAGGACCCCCGTCGGCACTCGCTTTACCAATGGTACTGAAAATTCCGGCACCAATTATTGCAGCAATGCCAAATGCCGTTAAATCGCGTACACTTAGCGTTTTTGACAAGCCTGAGCTATGTGCATCACGTGCGTCCAAATCACTTAAAATTTGTTGCACCTTTTTCTTTCTGAAGAGCTTTTGAAACATTTATGGATTCTCTATTTATTCTATGAAAGTATAAAAAAATCATTAATTTAAATAGATTTGTATTGATATGAGAAAATTGATTCAAGAAAATAAAGTCTTTTTTATTGGCTATTTATTAATTCTGATGACTGTTTTAAGTCTGTTCGGCATATTTGGGAAAGAAGATTGCTTTTTATTCGTAAACTCAAATTACTCTACTTTAGGAGATACCATTTTTCCTTATATCACTCATTTTGGTGATGGAATTACCATCGTAATTTTTACACTTATCTTGCTATTTTTTAGTTACAGAATGGCAATTCAATCTGGAATGATCTACATTATAAGTTCTCAAATTACACAAATATTAAAAAGAACTGTATTTAAAGACATTCCTCGCCCAAGCAAATATTTTGAAGGGCTTACAGAATTGCATTTTGTGGATGGTGTAGAAATTCACAAAATGATGAGCTTCCCCTCAGGGCATACCACCAGTGTTTTTGCTTTCATGGCATTTCTATCTATTATCACAAAAAATAAATTATTCAGTATTTTATATTTATTGATGGCTATTTTTGCTGCCTATTCTAGAATGTATTTAGCGCAACATTTTTTGGAAGATGTAATTACAGGCTCTATTATTGGAGTAGTTACTGCCTTTGTTGTAACAACTTTGTTGAATAATTTTAATTGGTTTCAATCTATACCAGCGGAAGCCGCGTTATTTAAATCTAAAAAATAAACGATGGGTTTAATTAAAAAACATGGTGATGAACTGTTGATCATATTATTATCAACAGTTTTATTTATTCCTTTTTTAGGCAAGGCACATTTGTTTGATTGGGATGAAATAAATTTTGCAGAGGCAGCTAGAGAAATGTTGGTAACAGGAAATTATTTCCATGTTCAAATAGATTTTAAACAATTTTGGGAGAAGCCACCTTTATTTATTTGGATGCAAGTGCTAAGCATGAAAGTTTTTGGCGTAAATGAATTTGCAGCAAGGTTCCCAAATGCATTGGCAGGATTTTTTACGCTGATAAGTTTGTATAAAATTGGCAGAAAATATTTAAACCGCCAGTTTGCATGGTTCTGGGTGATGTGTTACAGTGGCACAACCTTAACTCTTTTGTATTTTAAATCGGGCATAATAGATCCTTGGTTTAATTTATTCATTTTTTTAGCGATTTATGAGTTTAGTTTCTTGTTAGAAAAAGGAAGGTATCATAAACATTGGAGAGCAATAGCTGCAGGTGTATTTTTGGGCTTAGCTGTATTAACAAAAGGACCTGTTGCAATACTTATTGCATTCCTTTGCCTTGTATTTTATGTAGTGGTAAATAAGTTTGATGTATTTATTAAATTCTCAGATATACTTTTAACAATATTATTTACATTTTTAGTGAGCATGTTGTGGTTTGGAGTAGAGATGATGGGAAATGGATTTTGGTTTGTAAAGGAGTTTATTATTTATCAAATTCGATTATTTCAAACCCAAGATGCAGGGCACGGCGGACCGTTTTTATATCATTGGATTGTTTTGTTAATTGGATGTTTCCCAGCGTCTTTGTTATTAATAAAATCTTTCTTTTTGAAATCATTTGCAACCGAACATCAAAAAATATTTTTAACTTTTATGAAGGTATTGTTTTGGGTAGTATTACTCTTGTTCTCAGTTGTAAAAACAAAAATAGTGCATTACTCTTCAATGTGTTATTTCCCACTCACATTTCTAGCTGCCTACTCTTTGTATTATATGGTGCATGGCAAAACTAGGTGGAATAAAATTATACATGTAGGAGTTTACATTATAGGCTTGCTATTAGCCTTTATTTTAATCGTTTTCCCGTACTTAATGAATCATAAAACCCTTTGGTTATCTTATGTAAAAGATGCATTTGCCTTAGGGAATTTACAAGCGGAAATTAATTGGACTATTACAGATGCAACGGGAGGTTTTATTTTGTTGACAGGATTGATTGCTTATTTTGTATTAAATGCACAGCATCACTTTAGAAAAGCCATTATTTCTTTATTTATATCGATGAGTTTGATGGTGTTTTTTACCAGTGCATTATTGGTTCCCAAAATCGAATTATTTTCTCAAGCGGCAGCAATTCGTTTTTACGAATCAAAACAAAATGAAGATGCTTATGTGCAACCAATGTATTTTAAATCGTATGCTCATTTGTTCTATACTAATAAAAAACCTGTAAGCAATTTACTTTCTTACGACCATGAGTGGTTGAGAACAGGACCAATTGATAAGCCTGTATATATAGTGGTTAAGAATACAAAAATGCACGAATTAGATCAGTACACCGATATAAAGTTGTTGTACGAAGAAAATGGTTTTGCATTTTATAAACGCGATGTTCCAAAGAAAAAATAAAAGGATGTACCTTCAATAACCCCAAGAAGCTACTCCTTTTTATTCGTGTTTGTATTAATAAGATCTAATTATTTTTTCTAATTGAGGTGCAGGCACAACACCAGATTGTCGCCATGCTATTTTACCATCTTTAAATAAAACTAAAGTAGGTACTCCAGAAATATTAAAAGCTTGTGATGCTTGTGGACTTTTATCAACGTCTACCTTTAGAATGGTAATTTCTTCACCCATTTGTTGTTTTAGTTCTTCCAAAATGGGTTTCATCATTTTGCATGGTCCGCACCATTCGGCAAAAAAATCTACCAACACTAATGGCTTTTCGTTTACGATTTCTGAAAATGATTTAGACATCAAAATTAAATTTTAGCATTTAAACTATACCAAGAACCTCCATTTACAGTATGTACGAAGCCCTTTGATTTTAATAAGCTTTTAGCTGCACCACTTCTCATACCAGAAGCACAACAAGTAATAATAGCTTGATCTTTTTTAAACTTTTTTAGGTTCGAACTTAATTGATCTAAAGGGATATTTATAGAGCCTTTAATATGCCCACTGCTGTATTCTCCTTTAGAGCGAACGTCAACAATTACTCCGCCATTTTGTAGCAATTCTTTGTAATCTACTTTTTTACCCAACCCGAAGATGGATAGAATTGAATTCAACATGTTTTCTATTTTTATTGTATACAAAAGTACATTAAGTATTAAGCACTTACTGTATCAAAAGTTACAATGTCTCAGAAGTTACAATGTCTCAGAAATTAAAATGTTTACTTTTTCGACTTTTTAAATGAAAAGTATTGAGCAGGTTTATGTAAAACGCCTTTTTGTTTTTCGTCTAATGGAATGAGGTAATCGGCTGTTTTGATTGATTTTCTGAAATTACGCTTATCTAATTGTATTCCCGACATTGCTTCGTATAAATTTTGAAGTTGACTTAAGGTAAATTTAGGTGGCAATAGCTCTCTTCCCATAATATGTTGTTCTGGGTGTTCCCTAATAATTTCCAACGCTTTACTCAAAATTTGATTGTGGTCGAACGCCAATTTTGGAATTTTCTTTATGTTTCTCCAAATAGTGTTTTCTGCAAATGAACCGGCAGAAGGGGTAATATGGTCAATTCTTACTAATGCTAAATAAGCAATGGTAATTACTCTGGCATTCGGATCTTTACGATGTACTCTCAACCAATCAGCATCTTTTGGGTCGCGGACCCTGTCCGGGTGTCCAAAGGTGTAGAATTGTTGTAAATAGAGGCCTTTAATATGCGTTAATTCGTTTAAAATGCGACTAGCCGCGTCGTCTAAGCTTTCATTTTCGTTTATTAAATCACCGGGTAAGGCGTATTGCGACTTATAAGTATCAACATGCTGCTTATCAGGGTCTTTTTGTTTAATTAAGAGTATTTGTAGGCGGTTTTCAACTTCATCATAGCCCAAAACTACACAATCTACAGATACGTAATTTTGGAAATAGGACTGTTTATTTTTCATTTTTTTTTCTTCAAAAGAAATACTTATTGTATTTTGTACAATTACTATTAAATTGCAATTATTTAGTATTGTAATTAATTAATATTGTAAATCAAAGTAAACATAAATAAAATAATATAAAAAATATTCAAAATATGTATTTAATTGCTGAGAGTGGGTCTACGAAATGTGATTGGATGTTAGTCGACCAATCTGGAAATTATGTAGATCTTTACAAGACGATGGGATATAATCCTTTCTTTCATTCAACGGATTTTATCATAAACGACATTACATCGCATAAAGATTTAATGCATATTGCAGGTAAAGTGGAGCGGGTTTATTTTTATGGGGCAGGGTGTGAAAATATCAATTTAAATGCGATAGTAAAAGCTGCTTTGCAACATATTTTTGGCACTGCAAAAGTTTTTGTAGAGCATGATATGAAAGCAGCTGCATATTCAACTTTTGATGGAGAGCCTTGTATTACATGTATAATTGGCACAGGGTCTAACTCATGTTTTTTTGATGGAACAACTATCTTTGAGGAAGTTCCAGCACTTGCGTATATTTTAGGAGATGAAGCTTCTGGCTCTTATTTAGGGAAAAAGTTAATAGCAGCTTATCTATATAAAAAATTACCTAAAGATATTGCGTATGATTTCGATAAAGAATTTGGATTAACCAAAGAGGCAATTTTCGATAGAGTGTATAACAAGCCGTATGCAAATGTTTATTTAGCAAGTTTCACTCGTTTCGTAGGGCGACATAAAGAACATCCATTCGTAAATTCTTTTATTTTGCAAGGTCTTCGAGAGTTTTTTGAATACCATGTTAAATGTTACGAAAACTATCAATCAACTCCGGTACATTTTGTTGGCTCTGTTGCATTTCATTTTCAAGATGAATTAAAAATTGTGGCAAAAGAGTTCAATGTGCATTTAGGTAGAATTGTAAAAGAACCCATTATGAATTTATTGGAGTATCATATAAAATATCAATTCCAACAAGAAATAGTATAGTACATGCAAGCTTGTATTTTTGATTTAGATGGAGTGTTAGTAGATACTGCAAAGTATCATTTTGTTGCTTGGAAACGTTTGGCAAATGATTTAGGCGTATCCTTTACGGAGCATGACAACGAGCAGTTGAAAGGCTTATCAAGAGATTCATCATTAGCATACATTTTAAATAAAGGAAAGATTACTGCAAGTAGCTCAGAGAAAGAAATTTGGAAAGAGCAAAAAAATAATTGGTACCTAGAACTCGTAAAAGCAATGCCTGAAGATGAAGTGTTGCCAAATTGCAAAGAATTATTACAAAACCTTAAGCAACATAATGTGAAAATTGGATTAGGCTCTGCCAGTAAAAATGCAAAACTAATTTTAGATAGAGTGAACATAACCCAATATTTTGATGTCATTATTGATGGAACTGTAACCTCGAAATCGAAACCCGATCCAGAAGTTTTTTTGTTAGGTGCAAAAGCATTAAACACAAATACGAATGAATGTATTGTTTTTGAAGATGCATTGAGTGGAGTAAAAGCTGCTAAAACGGGAGGCTTTTTTACCATTGGTATTGGAGAACCAGAAGTATTATATGAAGCAGATGTGGTGTTTCCCGATTTAAACACAATGAACTATGAAGAATTAATAAAGATTTTTACAAAGAATTAATGAAGAATTATTTTTTATATAACGATTGGCAAATTATAGAAAAAGGATTTAATCCCGAGATGCACGAGTCGGCTGAAAGCATATTCAGTATTGGTAATGGTAAAATTGGTCAGCGTGGAATGTTTGAAGAGAAATATAGTGGTAAAACATTACAAGGCTCTTATATTGCTGGTGTTTATTATCCTGATAAAACGAGAGTGGGTTGGTGGAAAAATGGATATCCAGAATATTTTGCGAAAGTATTAAACAGTCCGAATTGGATTGCAATGGATATAAACATTGATGGGGAGTCTATGGATTTATATAAAAATAAACCAATGGAATTTACCCGTACTCTCGATATGCAAAAGGCAATATTGAGTAGGAGTTTTGAGTATGCTCTGAATTCTAAAAAGTTTGATATAAAAGCAGAGCGTTTTATGAGTAGAGCCGATGATGAGCTTGCTTGTATACGTTACGAAATAAAGTCAAATGCTGATGCGAACTTAAAGTGGCAAACAGGAATCGACGCATTTGTAAGGAATAAAGATTCTAATTACGATGAGATATTTTGGTCGCGAGTTGCAGAGAAAACAGACCAAAAAAAAGCATGGTTACAGGTTAAAACCAACAAACTTGGTTTTGAAGTTTGTGAAGGATTTTTTATCAAAGTTTATGTAGATGGAGTAGAGTTTAATGAGCTTAATTATACATCAGCCGATTGGAAAGTGGGTGCAACTTGGGAAATAAAAATGGAAGCAGGCAAAACATATTGTATGGAAAAATATGTAAGTATTGTTTCTAGTATGTACTATGACTCTAAGCATTTAGAAAAAGCATGTATTGATAATTTAAGCAAAGCGCAAACATCAAGTTATACTATTTTAAAAAAAGATCATATTAATTCATGGGCGGAGGTTTGGAGAAATGCCGATATACAAATTATGGGCGATACTGCTGCGCAACAAGGAATTAGATTTAACATTTTTCAACTTAATCAAACTTATACTGGCAAAGACCCTCGACTAAATATTGGTCCGAAAGGATTTACAGGCGAAAAGTATGGTGGCTCTACCTATTGGGATACTGAAGCATATTGTTTGCCATTTTACTTAGGCACTTCTGATTCGAGCATTGCATTACAATTATTAAAATATAGGTATAATCAACTAGATAAAGCAATTGAGAATGCAGCAAAACTAGGCTTTATCAACGGTGCTGCTTTATACCCAATGGTTACCATGAATGGGGAAGAATGCCATAATGAATGGGAAATAACTTTTGAGGAAATACATAGAAACGGAGCCATAGCGTATGCTATATTTCAGTATGCATTATATACTGGCGATGAAAGTTATTTTACCGAAGGAGGTGCAGAAGTACTCCTCGGCATCTCGCGTTTTTGGGCACAACGCATACACTTTTCGGAAGTAAAAAAGAAATTTGTAATGCATGGTGTTACTGGCCCCAATGAATATGAAAACAATGTAAATAATAATTGGTATACCAATTATATTGCATGCTGGTGTATGAAATATACTTCGGAAATAATTAGTAAAATAGAACAAGAGAATAAACCTTATTTTAAAGATTTTTGTACTAAGACCTCGTTCGAAAGAGATGAATTGCTTACATGGAAAAATATTGTTGAGCACATGTATTACCCAATTGATGATGAGTTGGGAATAATCTTACAGCAAGAAGGATATTTAGATAAAGAACAAAAAATGGCTTCGGATTTATTAGCTACCGAGCGCCCAATAAATCAACACTGGTCATGGGATCGTATCTTACGTTCATGCTTTATTAAACAAGCAGATGTTTTACAAGGACTATTTTTATTTGAAGAGCATTTTGATCTCTCAACCTTGAGAAGAAATTTTGATTTCTATGAACCACGTACAGTTCATGAATCATCATTATCTCCATGCATACATGTTATACAAGCAGCTAAATTAGGGTATGATGAAAAAGCATACGAATTGTATCTAAGAACATCGCGTTTAGATTTGGATGATTATAATAAAGAAGCACATGAAGGCTTACACATCACAAGTATGGCAGGTACATGGATGGCTGTAGTAATGGGTTTTGGAGGCTTACGAATAAAAGAAAACAGGTTAAGCTTTTCTCCGATGTTACCAAGAAAGTGGGAGGCATTTCAGTTTTGTATTCGTTATAGAGAGGCTATTATCACCATCAACATAAATAAAGAAAGTATTAATATAAATGTACAATCAGATAAAGAGCTTGTGTGTGAGTTGTATGACAACGTAATACAATTAAAACAGAATAAAGATCATACTTTCCCCTTAAAACCTTTATATGCTAACTAAAATAAATAGTTTTTTATTATTGTTAATCTTTTGTTGCTTTAACAGTAATGCACAAAATGCTTGGGGTGTTTTGGCGAGCCCATTTCAATTGCAAGTAGATACCAGCAAATTAATTATTGCAGATTATTTTCCGTTTAATTCGAAGATAGATTCGGTACAAATACCTCAAGGTTTAAAAAAAATTAGTTTAACGGATCATGAATTATTAATGGTGGGAACACCCAAACAAACAGTAGCACATATTCGATTTTTTATCAATAAGGAGAAGTATGATATTCCTTGTTTTGCTCCTGATAAGGAAAATATTTCTCTTTCCATACAATTAGAAAAGCCTGCGAGGACTTTAGAAATAAAAGGGACATTTACTTCATGGGCACCGCAAGCGAAAGGTGTAGAGGTGCTTGGCACTCTACCAAGTAAAACTTGGAAAATAGAATTGCAAAAAATAAATACAGGTAAACACCAATATAAATTAATTGCCGACGGAGTTGAAGTTAATCCCTTAAATTCAAATATCGTTTCAAATGGAATAGGAGGAACCAATGTGAGTTTAGAAGTTGGAAACAACACAGGAGTTTTGCCAAAAATTGAAACATCGGAGTTTGAAGGTACAAATATCCATATTAATGCAACAAATATTGAAGGATATCTTGTGTTTTGGAATCATCGTTTAATTAGTTCGGGTTTAAAGAAAGTAAAAAAAATATCATTTGAAATACCAGCTGATGCAAGTAAGCAAAAAAGAAGTTATATAAGAGTATACGGATATGGTGCTGGAAAAATTTCTAATGATATTTTAATTCCATTGGAGAATGGGAAAGTAGTAAGCTCTACAAGTTTATTAGATCGAAAGGATTTACATACGCAAATCATGTATTTTATAATGGTAGATAGATTTGTAGATGGGGATAAAAATAATAATCCGGCGAAACTTGAAAGTGTAAATGAGAAAGCAGATTTTTATGGAGGAGACATAACGGGTATTCAGAAAAAAATAGACGAAGGTTTTTTTGAGGATCTAGGATTGAATACAATTTGGTTATCGCCCATAGCTAAAAATCCTGATGGTGCATGGGGGTATTGGGATAAAGAAATTACCACAAAGTTTTCTGCATACCATGGTTATTGGCCGACATCATATTCCATAGTCGATAAAAGATTTGGAACAAATGAAGGTTTTTCAAAACTTATTACAAAAGCACACCAAAAAGAAATGAATGTAGTGTTAGATTTCGTGGCACATCATATTCATACCGATCACCCATTATACAAAACAAACCCTACATGGGTTACTCCTTTGTATTTACCAGATGGTAGTATGAATACAGAGCGATGGGATGACCACAGACTTACTACATGGTTTGATACTTTTTTACCAACCATAGATTTTCAACGAAATGAAGTAAATGAAATTATTTCCGATTCGGTAATGTATTGGGTTCGAAATTTTGATATTGATGGATTTAGACACGATGCAAGCAAACATGTGCCAGAACAATTTTGGAGAACACTCACTCGAAAAATTAGAAATGATGTGAAAGAAAACAATAAATCCGGCTTTTACCAAATTGGAGAAACATACGGAAGTCCCGAGTTAATTGGTTCGTATGTAAACTCAGGACAGATGGACGGACAATTTGATTTTAATATGTACGATGCAGGGCTTAACGCATTTGCATTTGATGCAGATAAAGAGGAGAGCGTGAAGAAGTTTAAAAGGCTAAGCGAAACGATACAAGAAAGTTTTAAATATTATGGAACCCATCATTTGATGGGAAACATCAGTGGAAACCAAGATAAACCTCGCTTTTCATCTTTAGCCGAAGGCACCATAAAACCAGATGAAGATACAAAGTTGGCTGGTTGGACACGCGACATACAACATCAAGGAACCAAAGGATACGCTCGGATGGCTCAGATGATGGCCTTAAATTTCACATTGCCAGGTGTGCCCGTTGTGTATTATGGTGATGAAATAGCAATGCCAGGAGGAAATGATCCGGACAACAGGAGGATGATGAAATTTGAAAATTACACCTTGGAAGAAATCGAGTTGAGAGATAAAGTGCGCACATTGGCTAACCTGCGCAAAAATAATTTAGAGTTTCTTTATGGAGATTTCAAAGAAGTAAAATGTACAGAAGGGTTTTATGCATACGAACGAAATTATTTTGGAAAAAAAACCTTGATTGTGTTTTCTAAAAATGCAGGTAAAGTAAACATTGTAAAAGATTTAAATAGGAATGTAAAAGCGTATTTTACACATCCGTTTCAATTAATGCCAACAGAAATTATTCTAGAACTTAAAAGTGATGATTTTGAAATATTTACTTATGAATAAAATGATGAACAAAATATTAGTAATTGTATTTGTATTGATAAGTACTGTTACACATGCACAATTATTGCAACCAGAGTGGTCTAAAAATGTAGTAATGTATGAGATAAATGTTAGGCAATATTCACAAGAAGGAACGTTTAATGCAGTAACAAAAGATTTAACTAGAATTAAAGCCTTAGGGGTAGATGTATTATGGATCATGCCTATACATCCTATTGGAGTTAAAAATAGAAAAGGAGAAATGGGAAGTTATTATAGTGTGCAAGATTATAAAGAAGTATCACCTGATTACGGAACGAAAGAAGACTTTAAAGCCTTGGTTACAGAAGCTCACCGTTTAGGAATGAGAGTATTAATAGATTGGGTGGCGAACCATACTGCTTGGGATCATGCATGGATTTCTCAACATCCAAATTGGTATGAACAAAATGAAAAGGGAGAAATTGTAACCCAATACGATTGGACGGATGTAGCGAAGTTGAATTTTAAAAGCAATGAGATGAGAGAGGCGATGATTGAGGCAATGAAATTTTGGGTTTCTGAATATGATATAGATGGCTATCGTTGCGACGTTGCATTTTTAGTGCCTTTAGATTTTTGGGAAGAGTTACGAAGGCAGTTAGAAAAAATAAAGCCAGTATATATGCTTGCTGAGATGGAATGGAATGCAGACATTACTAGAAAACCGGATACTTATTTTCTAAATGCATTTAATGCAGCTTATGGTTGGAATTTTATGGGAGTAACTGCAGATGTAGCAAGAGGAACAAAGCAATTAACAGATATGAAGAAAGAGTTGAGGCTTAATTACGATGCATTCCCGGCATATATGCATAAGTTATTGTTTTTAACAAATCACGATGAAAACTCTTGGAATGGTACTGTGGATGAGAAGTACGGAAAAAACTGGCAACAATTTGGAGTAATGGTTTATACCTTGCCTCAAAGTTTACCATTGATTTACACAGGAGAAGAAGTAGGATTAAACAGAAGGATGAAATTTTTTGAGAAGGATAACATCACTAAAATAGAATGGGCAAATAAATCTAGAGAAGCTTGGTACAAACGAATGACAACATTGAAGCATACGGTACCAGCATTCTACAACACTGGAACAAATGCAGATTGGGTAGAGATTCCATTGGTAGTTACAGGCAATACCGGCGATCAACATTATGCTTACAAGAGAAAAAATGGGAATAGCGAAGCTATTATAATAATTAATTTTAGTTCTAATGAAATAAAAGTGCAAAGTAACGAAACTAATTTTGCATCCTTAACAAAGGGTTATAAGATGGAGTCGAATGCTAAGCAGAAAAACAAGAATGGCATAATAAATTTACAACCAAACTCTTACATAATTTACTATAAATAAATTGAACATGGCTTTATTAGAAAAACCTAGATTAAGTTTATTACATATTTTTAACATGAGTTTCGGATTCATGGGAATTCAATTTGGATTTGCATTACAAAATGGAAATGCTAGTGGTATTCTTCAAAATTATGGAGCGCATGTGGAGCAGCTCTCATGGTTTTGGTTAGTTGCGCCATTAACAGGTATGATAGTACAACCAATTATTGGATTTTACAGCGATAAAACATGGGGGAGGTTTGGAAGAAGAAAGCCATACATAATGGTAGGTACCATACTATGTTGTTTGGCTTTGTTGCTACTTCCTAATTCAGCAGCATTTTTCCAGGCTAAATCTGCATTGTTAATTGGAGCAGGAATGTTAATGGTAATGGATGCTAGTATAAACATTGCCATGGAACCATTTCGCGCATTGGTGGCCGATAATTTATCATCAACACAAAGTACTTTAGGGTTTTCTATACAAACCTTTTTAATAGGCATCGGGGCCGTGGCTGGATCTTGGTTGCCATTTGCCATGCATGAGTTTATGGGAGTTTCTTCATCTGCACCAGCAGGCTTTGTAGCCGATAACGTAACCTATTCATTTTATGTTGGTGCAGTGGTTTTTTTAATATGCATATTAATTACTGTATTATTTTCTAAAGAATATCCGCCCGCAGAATACGAATTGTATCATGGTAAATCTGAAGATGTTGATTCTAAATTCAGCAATATTTTTACAGATTTTAAAAAAATGCCTAGGGCCATGCGCCAATTAGGTCTAGTACAATTTTTCTCTTGGTTTGCATTATTTAGCATGTGGGTATTTACTACACCAGCCATCGCCCACCATGTGTTTGGTTTATCTGTAGAGGATACAAGCAGCGACAAATTTAGAGAAGCGCAAAACTGGACCGGTATTATATTTGGAGTTTACAACGGGGTATCTGCAATTTATGCATTGTTACTTCCTCGCATTGCAAAATTAATGGGTAGAAAAAGAACTCATGCATTTTCATTAATTGCCGGAGGTGTTGGTTTATTGAGTATGTATTTTGCTGATGATAAATGGGACTTGGTTTATTCGATGATAGGAGTGGGTTTGGCTTGGGCATCAATACTAGCAATGCCATATGCAATTTTAGCCAATAAAATTCCATCGGGTAAAATGGGAGTTTACATGGGGATCTTTAATTTCTTCATCACCATTCCGCAAATTGTAAATGGAGTTATTGGCGGACCTATTGTAAAATATTTTTACGATAATAATGCGATGTATGCGATTATCTTAGCCGGAGTATTTATGCTAAGTGCAGCGATTTCTGTGCTCTATGTTCAGGATAATTAAAAAGTATTTTTTTAATACATCGATCTTAATAGTTAGATTTTATTGATAAATAAAATGTCAAGTGATTTATTTTAAGAATTTTCATATTTGATTCTAAGGGCGTTATTTTTGGTGGCACG
>JBILKW010000170.1:0-4812 GCA_044376465.1 Sphingobacteriales bacterium
GTATTTAAATTTGAACCGATGGCTTACCAAACTGGTGAGAAAATTGCCTTGGCAAGTTCTTTGCTTTTATTGTTATTAGTAGGGTTTGGAGGATACAAAGCCTATACTGAATTGTAAATTGTGAATGGTGAATTGTGAATTAAGGGACCTCCATTCACAATTCACCATTCACAATTTACAATTCATCTTTTGCTTGTTTCAACGATTCAAGATAGCCTTTTCCAAATTTCAAATCGGGTTCCATGTAGTTGCCTTCGGCCCATTCATTCCAAGATCTTAAGAAGATAATTTGATTTTCTTTTTGTTTATGTTTCACTGTATTTAAAATCTCTTTTACATGTTTTTTAAATACTTGCGGGTTTGAATTTATAAATATATGCCCGTGCCTACCCGAACGCGGTGAGTGATCCCAATTAGGAAATATACTTGGGTAACAATCTTCTCTTAAATCATTTTCGGCTTTAAAGTATTTATAACTTTTTGCATAGTCTATTATCATTCCGCTTTTCAAATATATTCTACGGAATTTAATCCATGCTCTTTCAATTAATGAGTATTGCTTTTTAATTACATGAAATAAACGAACTACATTTACCGCATCAAAACCTTGTGTTTTTAAGGTTTCTACCTGATCATCAGTTTGTGTATTGGCCACAAAATGAATTCCATCTAAGCCATTTTGCAAGGCTAATTTTTGCCAAAAATTAATGAACTCTGAGATGTTTGGGATTAGGTGAGGTGCATAAATAAAAAACAGAGGTTTATTATTTACTCTAATATATCTTGCATCCTTAAATGCTGGCAATAATTCTAAAAAGTGCTCTTTGTAATCTTCTTCTCCACCATACACTTGCTCTATTAAAAGTTTGTTGCCACCATCTTTGCTAAATTGTTTGTCTTCCCAATTGTGATTTGCCCAGCCTAAGCAGAATGGGAAATCTGGTTCACCACTTTTTAGCACTTCATTAAAAGGTCTTTCTAATAATCGTTTCTTGTTACCGAAATAATAATGCCAATAGCAAAATCCATCTACCCCATGTTCTTTGGCGAGCTCTGCTTGTGCTTTACGAGACTCTGGCAATCTTAAATCATAATACCCTAAATCTGCCGGAACTTTTGGTTGGTAGTGCCCTTTAAACAATGGCTTCGCTTTCCCTACATTTGTCCATTCAGTAAATCCTTTCCCCCACCACAAATCGTTTTCCGGAATAGGATGAAATTGTGGCAAATAAAATGCAATTATTTTAGCAGTAGAGGCTCCCATTCTTTTTTTATGTATTCGATTTTAAAAGTTCTTTAATTTTACGTACATCTTCCACAGATTTTACTTCAGCATACAAGGCTTCGATATTCTTTTTAATAAAATCTATACTCATATCATTTAAATGTACTGTAAGTAATTCTGATATAATTTCATCTGTAAATCTATACTTCACTAGTTTAGCGGGCACACCTGCAACTATTGCATAAGGAGGAACATCTTTAGTTACAATTGCACCAGCAGAAATAATAGCACCTTTCCCAATGGTTATACCCGAAAATAAGATGGCATCTGTACCAATCCACACTTCGTCGTTTACAATTAGAGGGCCTTTGTTTATGGCATCTACGGCTGATCTTTTTATAAATCTAGAATACAAGGGAAATGTTGTAAACGTGTTTAGTTGATGATTAACCCCTAATAAAAATTGCACACCTGGAGCAATGGAAACATAATTACCAATTACCAACTTCTCTCCTTCTTGCTCAAACAAACTTTGTATTTGCAACATGCCATAAGTTGCCTTGCCAACCCTTACATTGTTTATTGGAAATGTTCTATCGCCTACCATCGTGTCGTTATGCGCATTTCTTTTTCTCCATTCTTTATCGAATTTATTTTTTTCGAGTTGACGAAGGATAGAACGCAGACCTGGTATTTTCTTTAATATCGACATCGCAATTTTATTTAATACACCTTACTACTGCTTTACTTAATCGTCGGCCCCAATAAATATATCCCTTTGTGAATTCAGTTGTATAGCCAATATTTTGCATGGCAGAACTAATAACTGCAGGGTCTTCATCTCTATGGTATACACAAACTGCTAACTGAATATTTTTTCCATTTTTTAATACATTCATAGCGCCACGTAAGGCAGACTGTTCGGCGCCTTCAATATCCATTTTTAAAAATAAATTGTCGATAGATTTATCTTTCATCAATTCATCAATAGTTACAAAATTATCATTGTTGGTGTCACCAACATATTTTCTGATGATGGTAACTTTATGAATCCATGGAGCGAAAGTTGCTTTTAAAGCATCAATCCAATATTCTTCACATTCAAATAAATACACATGATCTACGTATTCAATTGTATCTAATGAAAAAATTCCTTCTGCAGAACCAATATCAAATAAGGTTCTATTTTTCAGTTCATCGTATGATACTACGTATCTATGTGCAGCTTCAATATCTTGCTCAATAATTAATGTTCTGTAATTGATACTTACTTTTTCTTTGCTGTATTTCTTCGGGAAATATAATTTATTTCCGTTGTGTAGTACATAAGGTAATCCATTCGCATCATCCATAAAAACTTCAATTGGAACCGATTTGTACTTTAATGAATATTCTCCAGGATAAGAGGTAATGCCATGTTTACCTATAAATGCATATGCTTTCGCTAAGCTAGTTTTAGGCATCATCCAACCAAACAAATAGTATAAGGTGCCTTTAAAATGTGCATCAAAATTTCGTACAAAAAATAAAATTTTACTTAAAAAAAGCTGGTATATTTTATCTCGAAAGGATGATGGTAAAGCTTTACGGTATAGTTGTGCAATCATTATTTCAGGTTAATTTTTTTTAAAATTTGGTGCCACAAGATAACTATATCTTCGGACAAGTTAAATTTAAGAACGGGTATACCCATGCATAAAATTACTAATATACCACGTATGGCAATGTCGATAATACGTATGCCTGTTAAAGGTAAATAGGCGATGACTAAATAGGTAAGCACTCCTATTAAAAACACATAAAGTGTATTAATAGAAAAAGGCTGCATTTTAAATTTACGGTAAATAAATACAAATCGGATGCTATTAAAAGCTGTATAGGCAATAAGGTTAGAGAAAGCTGAACCTACGATTCCGTATTTAGTAATTAAAAAATAATTTGTTGGAATAGAAAGACCAATAAAAATTACTTGAGTGTAAAAACTAAATCTCCACATGTTAGAAGTAGTAAGTAATTCGGCATTTATACCAGTCCCTAAATCGAGAATACGCGCAAAGCACATAATTAATACCACGTATTTACCTTCGCTGTACGCAGGTGGTAAAAAACTAAATAAATCATCGATATTAAGCCAAACACCCAGAAAAATAGTGATGCCAAATATCAATTGATTTAGCGAAGTTTTTTCATACAAATATTGGATGTTGGCATAGTCTTTATCTTTCCAAGATTGAGCAATGATGGGTGTAGCGATGCCGCTGATGGTTCTTTGAGGAACCTGTAAAATGGTGGAAATATAACTTGCGATGGTAAATACTCCTGTACTTTTTAAGCCAGAAATACCTGCAATTAAAAAGGTATCCACATTATCAGCTATAATACCAAACATGCCGCCTCCATATATAAAAGAGCCGTATGCAAACATTTTACCTTTTAACCTATGTGTAAGTTTTGTTGTTTTAGGATGGAATTTCAATAAGGATAATCTTCCTAAATCAACAATCATTACAATACAAGCAATGCCAAAGTAAAATGTAAATGCCCAAATAAACTGATGGTAGTTTATCAATTTAATAGCAAACAATGCAAGTAATAAACCGGTAAAAACCCTAAGCCCTACTTCTCTTAAAAATACAGGCACAATGTTTCTTAAATTAGAGCGAGAGTACGTTTCGAAAATGGTATAGGCTACCATAAAAAAACCACCGATAAAAGTTAAGTAAAAATAATCGCTTAATAAGGGCGATTTTTTAGAGAAGTATTGAATGATGGTTGGGTAGAAATACCAGCATACGGTACTAACTAAAATAAAACCAACAAAAGAGATTAAACTCGACCAAAACATTAAGTCGCTATTTTCGCGTGCATGATCTTTATAATAGGGGTAAAACTTTACGATAACCGCTGGCAAGCCCAATAAACATAGCTGCGCAAAGGTTACGGTTGTGCTTGTAAGTACACGTGTTAAACCCACTTGCTCTTCGGTAAACAACACCGGGAAAAGCACTAACAGATTTATTGCACCAAGAGCAAAGCCTATATAGACTAGGATAGAAGCTTTAATACCTTGGCGTTTAACAATACCCATATACTATTTTGAAATGGCTAAAATACTGAAATTACTGCATCTTAAGGGATAAAAAACTACAAGTTTCTGTAATCTATTAATCGTTTGTTGGCAATGGCTTTCCAAGAAGAGTATTGTTCAACTCTCTGATAAACAATGGTTCCGATTTCTTTTCTAAACCCTGAGTCTTGTAATTTTAACAATTCATTTGCGAGAGCTTCTGCATTGTTAGTACTATATTTTTCTGCTAATATGTTAGGTTGGGTTTGGTAATTTACCTCGTTTTGATTGTAAATGGTATAAGCCGCCACCTGGTCGGAAACAATAACTGGCAAGCCACAAGCCGCCGCGTCTAACATACTGGTAGTAACAGACCTTGGCCAAACGGCAATGTCTGCAGCTCTGTAATATGCTGCTAATTCTTGCGAAGGAACGAAATCAATAACTCTACAAAAGTCGTATTCTTTAATCTTATCCTTTAATTCGCCCGAACCAATAAAAATAGCCGTGTATTTTTTGC
>JBILKW010000171.1:0-4809 GCA_044376465.1 Sphingobacteriales bacterium
TTGCTTAGTTTTTGTGTTTTGTAATAGGGGCGCAATTTACGAAAATTTGATATTATACGAACACACATTTGTAGCAAATGTCTTATCCTCCTGATTTTTTTGCTTTGTAGCCCAATTGTTGTAATAACAGCAATATTTTATCTCTAAAATCTCCTTGTATCAAAATCTCAGCTTCTTTTACTGTGCCACCTACACCACATTTAGTTTTTAGCATTTTAGCTAATAGTTCCAAGTCTTCATTTTTCCCAATGTAGCCTTTAATTATGGTCATCGCCTTGCCAGCTCGCTGTTTTTTATCAATCATTACTCTTAAATCTTGCTTTTCATTAGGAAGTGTATCAAACTCTTCTTCATATCTATGTTGATATTCGAAGTCTGGATTTGTTGAATAAACTACTCCTTCTATGTTTTTATTTTTTTTTGACATTTTTTGGAACAATTATATTTATTGACAAAGGTATGATTTCAATAGAAAGGTTTTTTTGTTCTATTCGGGGTTCTCCATCTAAATGAATAGCAGCCTCAAACTCTCTTTCTATGTAGATTTTTTTTGCCTTTAATATTTCTACATACTTTGAAGATTCAGCAGTTTTAGTAAACATTCTGCTTGCCAAAATCGGGATTTTATACCACTTAATAGGTTTCACAATTACTACATCTAACCAACCGTCTTTTACATCTGCATTTGGTGCAATATAAGCTTCGTTTCCATACTGTGATGAGTTTGCAATGCTTACAATAAACGCTTTCCTAATGTATAATTGACCGTCTAAATATATTTTATATTCTTGGGATTTGTAGTTTCTTAATTCTCTAAAAGTGGTGCGAATATACCCCATTAATCCTCTAATTTTATTTTGTGCAAATGATTGAGATATATGAGCGTCAAACCCAGAGCCTGCAACATTAA
The DNA here is from genome assembly GCA_044376465.1 of Sphingobacteriales bacterium. Lineage (GTDB taxonomy): Bacteria > Bacteroidota > Bacteroidia > Sphingobacteriales > Sphingobacteriaceae > CAJBVG01. The sequence continues at coordinate 911 of JBILKW010000171.1, forward strand.
AAAAAAAGTGATCATTTAAACTTGCGGAATCTATTGTGTCGAAATTTAAACTGTTAATATTAACTATTGCACCTTCAATAGTTAATGGAATATTCAAACATCGTGCTAAGCCATTACCTGAACCAAATGGTATTATTCCTAATAAAATTTTTGAATTAATTATTGCCTTTGCGATTTCATTAACTGTACCATCGCCACCGACTGCAACAATTATTTGATATTGATCTTTTACAGCGGCCTTAGCAAGCATAAATCCATGCTCTACCTTTTCTGTAAAGCTTATTCTATAGTCAAAAAGATTTTTATCCAAATGCTTATCTATTAGCCCAGGTATTTTTTTCTTATCTCTGCCACCAGAAATAGGGTTGACTATAAATAATATCTTTTTTTTCAAGGCTTTATGTAATAAGTATTATGTATCAAGGTAGCATTATAATTTTGAATAAATGCTTCCAATTTTATCTTCATCTTTTTCCATATATCGGGTTGTGTGTCAATTAAATTGTTTGTTAAATACCAATCGTTTGTGTACATATAAAGTCCAGTAACTTCATCTTTGGAGTATTGTAGTACATAGTTAGAATCTATTAGTTGATAAATACCATCTCTATAATTTATGGAATAGTTTTCTGCTTCATTTCTCCAAACACTTTTACCAAAGGATTTGAATTCAGAATCGAAATTCAAGTAATCTAGTATACTTGGCATTACATCAATTTGTGATACAATTTTTGAAGACTTGCCATTCCAATTTCTAACTGGGTCAAAAAAAACAATAGGAATCTTATAATAAGAAACTTTTGTATCGTAATATAAATCATCTGCATCTGGTGTATGATCGGGAAGTATTACAAACAATGTGTTATAATACCATTTTTTAGTTTTTGCATATTCAAAAAACTTTTTCAAAGCATAATCTGTGTAAGCAAAACTTCTATGTTTTTCTGATTTTATATGTTTAAATTTATCTTTATATTCTGAGGGAATTGCAAATGGAGGATGAGATGACAAGCTAAACATTGTTGCAAAAAATGGTTTAGGAGCAGAGCCCAATGTTTGGGCAAAATAATTGAAAAAGGGTTCGTCATATATTCCCCAATTGCCATCATAATCTGATGTATTATTGTATTCATTCATACCAAAATATTGATCATAACCAGCTTTTTTTGCAAATGCATCAAAATTCATAGATCCGTTAAAGCCACCATGAAAAAACATTGAGTAGTATCCCTTAGATTTAAGTAAATTAGGTAGCGTGTTAATTTCATTGTTCTGGTAAATACTTCCTGTATAAGATTCATCAATTAAAGAAGGAATACTCGCAATTATGCTTGGCATAGCCTCATTTGATTTTTTACCGTTTGAAAAGGCATTTTCAAAAACATAGCTTTCATTAAATAAGCTATCCAAAAACGGAGTATAGTTAACATTTTTATTAATTGCTCCAATGTACTCATTCGAAAAGCTCTCTAAAATAATTATTACAACATTTTTGGGAGAGAAAAGTAATTCGCTTTTATAGTTTCTATGAGTATTGATATATAAATTCAACTGCTCTTCACTAAAGTAATTTTTAATATCGAGTGTTTTCTTTCCATATGAATGTAGTATAGTAAAAGTTGTGTTTAGTGTTAATGATGAATTCTGTGGATTGCCATATTGAGATGCGCTAATAATTTGAATTGGCTTTGTTTGCAAGCCTCCACGTGCTATAATTACTAAGATGCCAATGTATATAATTATGCTTAAAATTTTTAAAGCAGTGTAAGGTTTATTTTCTTGTAAATAAACTTCCCTGGTTTTTCTATAATATTTAAATAAAAAATAGGTGATGGCTGTTGAAATAATTAATAACCACCAGTAATCTTTAAGATAGGTGGGCAGAAGCTTTATAATATCATTTTCTCCACTAAATAACTCTATGCCCGTCCTTTTCTTTTGAAATCGATAATATTCAATATCAATAATGTTAAATAAAATTGCAATGAAATTTAACCCAATAAAAATTATTTCTAAAAATTGCTCGTATACTTTATTTGTTTTGGTAAAGAGGGTGGGTATAAAAAAAAGTACATAAATTAAATTGATATAAACTATTGCAGAAAGATCGAAAATAATACCAGCAAGGAACGAAATTCCAATATCAGCAAAACTAGAATTTGAGAAGCTTTGAAAATTATAGACATAAAAAATAAGTCTACAAATAAAGTAAACTGCTAGTAATAAGAGCAATCTGTGAGTTAAAAGCTTAATATGTTTAAATTTATATGATCGCATCGTAAATTAAATTTCTCATCACAATATTATTTGATTTTTATTGAATATTAACTTAATATAAAAAAAAATTCTATTTTTGAGCCTTCATTCTTGTGGATTGATTTGCTCGATTGCAACCACTTTAAAAAAAAGGCTAAAGCAGAAGTTCTGCAATCTACCCTTTTCAGCACACAAGATTTAACACTAAATTAAAAATATGTCTTATTTATTCACTTCGGAGTCCGTTTCAGAAGGGCACCCAGACAAGGTTGCAGATCAGATATCTGACGCTTTAATTGATAATTTTCTAGCTTTTGATGCTAGCTCAAAGGTTGCTTGTGAAACTCTTGTAACAACGGGGCAAGTAGTTTTAGCTGGTGAGGTAAAGTCTACTGCCTATCTTGATGTTCAAGAAATTGCTCGTGGTGTAATTCGTAAAATTGGTTATACTAAATCTGAGTACATGTTCGAAGCAAATTCATGTGGTATTTTATCTGCTATACACGAACAATCTGCTGATATTAACCAAGGTGTAGAGCGTAAGAAAAAAGAAGATCAGGGCGCTGGCGATCAAGGCATGATGTTTGGATATGCAACCAACGAAACTGCCGATTATATGCCACTAGCTTTAAACTTAGCACATTCGTTATTAATTGAATTAGCGGCAATTCGTAGAGAAAATAAAGAAATAAAATACTTACGCCCTGATGCTAAATCTCAAGTTACGTTAGAATATGATGATAATAACCGACCAGTAAGAATCGACTCTATAGTAATTTCTACACAACATGATGATTTTGATTCAGAAAAGAAAATGTTGGATAAAATTAAATCCGATATTATTAAGGTTTTAATTCCAAGGGTAATGAAGAAATACCCTAAGTACAAATCATTATTCAACGATAAAATTAATTATCACATAAACCCTACTGGTAAATTTGTAATTGGTGGTCCACATGGGGATACAGGTTTAACAGGTCGTAAAATTATTGTTGATACGTATGGTGGTAAAGGTGCACACGGTGGAGGAGCATTCTCTGGTAAAGATCCATCTAAAGTAGATCGTTCGGCAGCATACGCAACTCGTCATATAGCAAAAAACATGGTAGCTGCTGGCTTATGTGATGAAGTCCTTGTTCAAGTGTCTTATGCAATTGGGGTTGCTAAGCCAATGGGTATTTATATAAATACTTATGGTACTGCTAAAGTTAATTTATCAGACGGCGATATCGCTAAAAAAATTGAAAAGATTTTTGATATGCGCCCATACGCAATTGAACAACGTTTAAAGTTACGTAATCCCATATATTCTGAAACTGCAGCATATGGTCACATGGGACGTAAAAATGAAATTGTTACCAAAACATTCAAGTCACCAGGTGGTAAAGATATCAAAGTGAAAGTGGAATTATTTACTTGGGAGAAATTAGACTTTGTAGATAAAGTGAAGAAAGAATTTAAGATTAAATAAATTCTATTATTCAACTAAACAAAAAAGCCCCGAATTTTATCGGGGCTTTTTTTGTATTAAACAACTTTTCCGAGGAATTTATTAATAATAAATTGAAAAAAGCTGTATAAATGCAGGTTCTTTTAAAAACCTGCATTTATACAGCTTAAGTGGTGGCACGACTTAAGTCGTG
>JBILKW010000044.1:0-14353 GCA_044376465.1 Sphingobacteriales bacterium
TGTAAATATAAGTTCCTTGTGCATATTCAGAAACATTTACGTTTGCAGTACCGGTTGTTCCGTCTAAAGAAACAACATTAATGGTACGTCCGAAGATATCGTAAATTTTCAAGGTTAAATCTGAAGTATTTACTGGCATGATGTAATCTAAATTCATTACACTGCTTGTAGGGTTCGGATAAACTAGCGCTTTACCTTTGTTTACAAAACTAGAACCGATGCTATTTATCGATTGGTATGCTTCAAAATCTGCGTTGTTACGTGGTAATAATTTAAAATTATTGAAACCGTAAGTCATGATACCAGTTAAAGATGCCATGTTATCACCTTTTTTAACTATGATAATTGGAAGACCAGTATTAGGTGTCCAGATACTATCCATTACATAGGATACATTTTTAGAAGAGAACACTGAGTTTGTTTGGCGGCCTGCTAATACTCGACAACCAGCACCTGGATCAAGGGTATCTCTTGCTACTCTGTATTCTGCAAAATTACTTGGTGCATCAGCATTCGTATTGTTGATGTAAATAGCACCAGCACTATTTGAAAATTTAACTAACATACTTTCATAAGGCTCGGTTGCTGTAGAGCTTGCTACTCTAAATGAATCGATGTTAACAGAGGTTGGCGCAATAGTAGCCGTTCCAACTTTTAAAATCGAAGTTGTGTTTTCGATACGTGTTAGTCCAAAGTATTCTTTTACTATACCTGTAACAATTACTTTATCGCCCGTAACTACATCTGCAATGCCAGTTCCGTTTGCAACAGTTATACCAGCATAAGTGGGTTGATTTTCTTGTTGGATGTGTACATAACCTAAATCATCTTTAGAAGAAGTTACCACACCCGTAACTGTTACGGTTTGTTCAACGAAACCTGAGTTGCCAGATCTAAATGGAGTGTATTGTAAATCGTAAATAGTTAATCCGTTATTCCTCACTACATAAAATCTTGGATCTTCTGCAGGTACGTTAGGTATACGACTAGTTAATGCAGGTGTTGCATTATCAGTAGCTTCAATAAAAAACTTAACTAAAGAACCGTCTGCTTGAGCAGGGATCTGAGCAGTGTATGAACTACCATTAGCAGTCATGTTTACACTAATGTAACTTTGGTTTGTTGCTCCAACAGCATAATATAATTTCGCAGAAGCAACACCATCTAAATCTGTAATATTTGCAGATATAGTAACTACATCGTTATTGTTAGGCACATTTACATTTCTAGAAATGGCAGAAATTGCTGGAGCCGAAGCTCCCCAAATTACATCAGCAGGTTTAATTGGGTGCAACTCATATCCTCTGTTATTTTTAGAGTGCAATAAAACACCTTTAATAGATAACGCAAAATCACCAACTACAGGAGGAACAAATGTTCCACCTGTTGCAGGTAAACGAAAATTTTTGAAACGATCAGAAACATTCATTTTATTTCCTGCAGCATCAATAACATTGAAACTTACACGTGCACCATTTGAGAAATAATCAACAGAAGAAACCGTCACATTTTTAATTTCTACATACATTCCTTCCCATTGCTCACCAGTAGTTAAAATATTATTTCTGTTGATGTCGTTTAAATCTGACACATTTACCACTTTAGATTTAACTGTAATGCCACTGCCTAATAATTGTATAGGAGTAGCGGGGTTAGTGTTGTTAGGTACAAATTCTGTTTCGCCATTGAATTCTTCCACGTGACCAACAATTTCAACTGAGTCGCCTTCTACTAAAGTTAAGATACCTGTACCACCATCGCCACCAGCACTAGGGAAAGGCTGGTAAACATCGATACCCGAAAAAGGTGTGCCATCATTTGTTTGAATCCATACTTGTTTTCCACCCACAATGGTAGATAATCCTGCATCCATTACCACCACACCTCTAATGCGAATAGTGTCAGTTAAACCGAATGATGATGCGTCGTTGCCAGCAGCTAAATCTTGCTGTGAAACGAATTGTACTTCTTGAATAGTTTTTAACGGCTTTTGTGCAAGGGCAGCAATAGCCACGATCAAGAAGAATGCTAATGAAAGTAATTTTTTGTTCATTTTATTTTTTGTTATATATTTTACTATTTAATTAATGCGAATTTCCCTTTGTAAATTTCCCCTGTTTTATTATCACGCACTGAAAACAAATACGTTCCGCGCGCAATAATTTGATTGTCTTTTGATAATAAATCCCAAGCATGCTCACCTCCTGCAAATACTGTACCCGTAGGGTCTGAGTAGGTACTCATCCAACGAATGTCACTTCCGTTATACGAATCGTTGTGCTCAAATTCGTCGACTAAATCACCTGCAACAGTGTAAATACGAACTTGGCAATCGCTTGGTAAGTTTGCAAAATAAATTTTCTTGTCTTCTGGGTTTGTACTTAATCCTTCCCAAGCGGCTACTCCATAATATGGATTTGGATACACAAAAGGGTCGCCATTTTTGAAGTCGTCGTTTCCTTTTGTACCTGCAAAAACTCTCTTTAAGTTTGGCAAGGCACTCGATTCAAGCGATTGCAAATTATTTATCTCATCGCCTTGATCGAATGAGGTTACGGCTATTGCATGTTGCCAACCGTTCTGTATGTTTTCGAATGTATATTTATAATGGTAATATATGGTATCGCCAGAGTTTGATATTTCTCCAAACGTCAGGGAATCTTCTAATGTAATTTCTCCAAATGATGTGTTGTTAAACAACTTATTATCGTTACGATCGTATTCCGAAGTTAGTTTTAGTGAACGTGCAATGTCTTGTGTTTCTTTCACATCAAATCCTAATGTCGATTTATAAATTCTATACCCTTCAAAATCTTTTTTCTTAGAGATGGGATCTACAGAGGATTCGGAATTGTTAGACCAGTATAATTCAATTTTATTTTCAGATGCAATAATTTTTGTACGAGGAATGTTTGGTGGCGAAGGCAATACAAAGCGAGTAATTTTCCCGTCGCCGTCTCTATCCTCTCCGGGATCTAACACTCCGTTGAAGTTGGCGTCCTCTCCGTTGTAAGCGGTTTGTGCAAACAATGAATTTTGAACCAATACTCCTTTTTGCACATCGTTATCGGCTGTATTCGGATTTCCATCTTCTACTTTTTTAGCACATACTAAAGAGAAAGAAACGTTGATGCTTTCTCCTGGTGCTACGCGCACAAATGGACCAGCCGACATTAAATGTGAACGATTGTTTGCTTGGCGCAATGTTGGGCGTATAAGCGTTTCCCAGTCGGGGCGAAAGTTTAAGCCCGCAGTCATTTTTCCGTATTTCTGATTATCATCGCCTGGTGAGAAATACAATGGGTCGGCGGTATTATTAAATTGCCAAGCATTGTAATGTACATTAAAATTCTTACGCACTAATGGGTGTGCTAAGCCTATTTTATCGATAGCACCTAAATATTTTAATCCCACATAACTTTCAGTAAAACCAACATCACCATTTGCATCATACTCGTAAGCAATAAAAAGCGAATCCAAATATCCATTACCCCCTTTGTTAAAAAATGCACTTCCAGCAGGCACTGTTAAGTTAACATTACGCACCACCCCGTCTTTCCAATAGCCTACGTAAACAGAGTCCCAGGTATTGGTGCTGTTATTTGTAATTACATAATTTAAAATCACAAAATAATTTGCGAAATTGAAATTATAGTTATAGGATTCGAAATGCACATCTGCACCTAAAGGAAAAAGGTGATTGTTGATGGCAATATTTGTTCCGGGCACTACTGTATTTTTATCGGTAAAATCAGAAACAAAATCTTGATGTGATACAGCTTCAGTTTTGTATAACGGATTATCTATTAAACTAGATCTTTCTGCTAAACCAGAACCGACTGCAGCAGAAAACTCGAAATTCTGTTTACCTGTGGTATAACCCGAGGCATCGTCGATTGCGCCTGTACTTACTGCCACTTGCGAACCATTAATGTAAGCTCCTATCCATAACCCGCCTTGAAACAGATGCTCTACGCCAGAACCTTTAGGAAATTCACAAGAAGCATATTTCAATATGTTATATGAACCTCGAAAAGCATTTCCAATCATTCCAAGATTATTTACAGTCATTCGAATGTTACCGGCAGAAGTTTGACGCTCTTCAAATGATGCTTGTGCAGTTGCTTGCAGAGAAAGTATGCATAGCGTTGCCGAAAGAAAAACTGTAGATATCTTTTTATGAAAAATCATTTTTATTTTTTGAATAATTTACGTTGTATCTCCCAGCCATTTTCATTTTTAATTTTCATTATATACATTCCTTTTTGTAAATCAAAAGGTAATACATAATTCAAATCGTTTTCGTTAAAATAATGAGTTAGACTGATGATTCGTTTTGCATTTATATCGTATAAATCGAAACTTAAATTCTTGTTTAGCAGTTCTGCATTTACATGTATTTTCAATTGTTCGCTTACCGGATTTTCAAAATAAATTTGATTTTGGAACTTTTTGAGTTCCGCCGAAAGGCCTTGTGGTAATGGTTTTGTAGGACTCAATACAAAATCTGCACGAATAGGAATATGATCAGACATGTTGTATAATGCATTTAACACATCTGTTGGCACAGAGGTATTTGTAGGCGAAGCATTTAACGCTAAATTAAAGTGCTTGCCATCGTTCCCAACAGCAAGATATGTACTTGGCAATATTCGCATTTTTAAAGAATCGCCCATTAATGAATTTGTGCAAAGCATTATGTCAAAACGATCGTCCATGCCTCCACTAGAAAAACCACCGGTTTGCGTAGTATGTGTTGATTGCGTATGTATATCGGCGAATGCAGAATTATTATTCCAAGTACCAATTCTGTTGATCGGATCCTTTAATTTATTTTGAGCATTAGTGTTTAACAATAAATTGCTAAAACCTGCTTCGGTATTGGTATACACATTATAATCGCCCATTACAATTATATTTTTTGGTTTTGGGAAGGCATTTATATAGTTAACCACAGCGGTTGCTTCTGCACCTCTTGTTGATTCATCACTTGATGCATTGCCTGCTTTAAAATGTAATACCAGAACTGCAAAGAAGATGGTGTCTTTGGTTTTCACTAAATTACTATCATTGTACATAAAGTTATAGGCTGTAACTTCTCGTTGAATAGTACTAACCGTATCTTGTTTTAGAAGGGTGAATTTTTCGGAGTTATAATAAATATTATTAGCCAATGATTTATCTTGTCCGGCAAGTGATAATTTGCCTTTTTTCCATAATGAAACACCATTAACATTAAAAGCACCACTTAATAACGTAGCTCCATAGTCTGCAGAAGTATTTAGCTCGTTTACTCCTACAATATCGGGTTGCACGTGGTTTAAAATAGTAATCATCAACGGGTTTTTAATGGCTGGCTCTTGCCCACTTTGCCCGTAACGTAAAACATTGTATTGCATTACACGAATTGTATCTTGAGAAAATGCTGAAAAATGCTGCATCAAACACAATAAACAAACAATAGTAATTGATATTTTTTTAATTCCCATTTATAATGACCAAAGTAGCTATCAAATGTAAAAATATTTTTCCGCTTGTTTGTTAGAATAATGTTAAATAAGGTCTAAAATCTTAAAACTTAGCACAAGTCAATTTAGGCATAATTATTATAATTCGGCCGCAGTAATAAGGGCCTTACAAAATTTAAATTGCTAGTATTTAAATAGTTAAGAAAAAAATTAAATGCTAATTCAATTAAGCTTTTCCGACAACAATTTTATTTCAATAGGTGCTGAAATGTTTTCATAGAGGATTCCATAAATGGTTCTACAAATTGGGATGTTTACTTTGAGTTGCCTGTTTATTTCGTGAATACATTTAACAGCATAGTATCCTTCGGCAATCATCCCCATTTCAAATTGTGCTGATTTAACAGAATAGCCTTTGCCAATCATGTTACCAAAAGTTCTATTTCTGCTGAACTGAGAGTACGCTGTAACCAATAAATCGCCAAGGTAAGCAGATTCATTAATGTCTCTATTTACTGGGTTTACAGCAGCTAAAAAAGTTTTCATCTCACGAATAGCATTGGAAATAAGCACTGCTTGAAAGTTATCACCATAATTTAAGCCATGGCAAATGCCCGAAGCAATAGCATAAATATTTTTTAATACTGCTGCATATTCGGTTCCATAAATATCATCGCTCGTAGTGGTTTTTATGTATCGCGTTTTTAGGAATGAGGCGAAAGCATCAGCATTTTCTTGGCTCTCACAAGCAATCGTAAGGTATGAAAGTTTTTCGAGCGCCACTTCTTCAGCATGGCAGGGCCCGCTAATTACTATAATTTGTTGAACAGGAACTCCGTAAATATCTCTGAAATAATCGCCAATAATTAGATTGTATTCAGGTACAATTCCTTTTATCGCAGATACAATATATTTGGTTTTAAATATTTTCGGATTTACCACTTTAAGTGTATTGTGTAAAAAAGCTGCAGGTACAGCAAAAATAACACAATCAACCTCTTCAATAATCTTTACTAAATCTGAACTAATGTTATCGGAGTTAATTTTTAGCTCAGCTGAACGAAGATAATTTAGGTTGTGACTATATTTTCGAATGTTGTCTATTGCTTGCTCGTCACGCATCCACCAACGCACATCATGTTTAGCATCACAGAGCATTTTTACAATTGCTGTAGCCCAACTTCCTCCACCAATTACGGCAATTTTAGAACTCTCCCCTAATTTCTGCATCAAAAAATATAATTTAGTTGAGCAAATATAGCAAAAAAGTGCGCTAGTGCGGTAAAGAGTTACTTCTTCTCTTCCTTAAACAGCTCGTCTTCCTTTACCACTTTTACCATTGAGCCATTTTTTAATTTTTTAGAAATTGATAAGTAAGGAGCAGTTACTACTTCTTGGCCATCTGTTAAACCAGAAAGTATTTGTATGTATTGATCGTCTTGAATGCCTGTTTTAACAAGTTGCATTTTTACTTTACCCGCTTCAACTACAAAAACATATTCAAAAAACTCATTGCTTTTTGTATTCGTTTTTTCACTTTCTTTCTCCTTGGTTTTCTTTACTATTTTTACGGCAGGCGACTTTTCAATATTATCTGTATCGTCGCGTGTGGTAACCGCCTGAATAGGTACTGTTAAAATATTGGTAATTTTTTCTGTTTGAATATCAACTGTAGCAGATAACCCTGGTCTGAATGGAGAAGCTAAAGATTTATCGGTTACTAGACTTGCATATGACTCTGGTAAAACTCTAATTTTAACACTAAAGTTAGTTACTTGATCGGCGCTGCTGCCTACAATGTTTGCTGAGTTTGCAATTTCAGAAACAATTCCTTTGAATTTTTTATCTATAAAGGCATCAACCTCTATGGTTGCGGTATCGCCTAAGCTTAACCTATTAATGTCGTTTTCATTTACATCCACATTCACCTCCATCGAATTTAAATTTGCGATGCGCATCATTTCTGTACCACTCATTTGTGTAGTTCCTACTACTCTCTCTCCTTCTTCTACATTTAATTTAGAAACAGTGCCATCTACTGGTGCAAAAATGGTGGTTTTAAATAAATTATCTTTTGCTTCTTTTACACTTGCTTCAGCACTTTTAATATTAAATCTTGCTGCTTCAACATCAGCCTTCGAAACCATGTAGTTGCTTTTTATTTGTTCAAAATCTGCATCCGAAATTACTTTATCATTATGCAACTTTGTGTTTCGTTTATACGCTTGCTCTGCTTGCACAAAACGAGCTTCTGTATTGGAAAGGTTTGCTTTGCTATTATTTAAAGAGGCAGTTGCTCTATCTAAATACGACTCGTAAACATCCGGACGAATTTTAACGAGTAATTGTCCTTTTTTTACTTTATCTCCTTCTTTTACATATAAAGCAATAATTTCTCCCGACACATCTGGAGAAATCTTAACTTCAATTTCTGGTTGTATTTTGCCAGATGCAGAAACCGTTTCAACAATAGTTCTTGTTGTTGCTTTTTCTACACTTACCTGTTCCAAATTATCTGCTCCAAACCAACCCGCTTTTTTTCCAGCTACTAATACCACTAACATTACCACTACCCCTATTCCCAAGTAAATTAGTAGTGATCTTTTTTTCTGTGCCATCTTTATAAATTTATTTCCCTAAAAGTATTAAAAAGTAAGTGGATTTCCATTGTAAAAATCGAGAAGCTTTGCACGAAGAATCAATTCATACTTCGCCTGTACCACATCAGCCTCAGATCTTGCCACGTTATTCTTAGCAATTCCATAGTCAACTGCATTTAATAAACCAACATCAAAACGTTGCTGACTGTACTTAAATGCTTCTTTTAGAGATTGATTGTTTTTAATAGTTGACTCGTATTTTTTATTTGCCGCTTTTAAATCAGAAATTGCTTGCTGTACACTTTTACTCAAGGTTAATTTTGCTTGTTGTAAATTAATATCGGCACTCGCCATGTTTACACTTGCACGTTTCATATTATTCCTGGCGCTAAAACCATTGAAAATTGGCACAGATAACGAAAATTGCCAAAATTGTGAGAAGTTCAGGTCTAACTGATTTCTGAATGATAAAGGATTTAAATCTGCATAATCTGAACCTAAACCTGCGCCCAAACTTAATCGAGGGTAAAGGCTACCTTTCGCTGCTGCCAAGCCGTATTTTGCTGCATTATATCGATACTCCAGTAATTTAATATCTGGCAAATTTAATTCTGCTTTACCATATACATCGTATAACGTTGCAGAAGTGTTTGCCGTTAAATATTTTTCTACGTTTTGAGGGCGTTCTACTTCAAATACCTCGCCCGGATCGCGATCCAGTAACTGTATTAAATCTAATTTGGCTAAATCTAAATTATTTTGTGCGGTGGTCACATTTAACTCGTCCGTTGCTACTTGCGATTTAATGTTTAATACATCCCCTTCTGTAGCATTCCCAACCGCAGCATTTTTTTGTGAACGGTCTAACTGTGTTTTGGTAACTTCTAATTGTTCATTTGCAACCCTTAATAAATCTTGGTTGTAGAGTAAATTTAAATAGGCGTTTATTACCATTAAAGCAATATCATTTCTGCTTTTCTCTAAACTCAATTTCTCAGCTTCTAAAGACTGAACAGTGCTTTTGTAGTTATTTACTCTATTGAAACCATTAAACACAGTTACATTGGAGTTTGCGTTTAAATTAATAGATATTACATCTTGCGAAACGTAAGAGTTTGTTAAAGGGTTAATAGCACGACCGTAAGAATGAGATCGTGAACTCGAACTATTTAAGGTTGGATACATTGCGTATTTACCATCCGATTTATTGAGTTCTGCTAAATCAACATTTAACTTAGATTGCTTTAAGTTTAAATTGTTTTCCATTGCATAGCTCAAGCATTTATCAAGCGACCATACTTGAGCGCTTGACGTGGTAACACTTATGGCTATAATTGCCAAAGAGAAAATTAATCTCATATTTAAAATATTTATTAATGGTAAAAATATATTAATTTAGTGCACGCTCAACTTTGAAACAGCGTTGTTACAGTAATATTTTTTATATCCAAGCATGTACATTATAAAAAATCCAAGTTTACTAAAAAAAATTTATCCTTCTTTAGTTTGGAATATACAAACAAATGATAAAATACTGTATTTAACTTTTGATGATGGGCCGATTCCTGAAGTTACACCATTTGTTCTTAATGCCTTAGAAAAATATAAAGCGAAAGCTACCTTTTTTTGTATTGGCGACAATGTTAAAAAATACCCGAATATTTATAAAATGGTAAAAGATGCTGGGCACCAAGTTGGCAACCACACCTTTAATCATTTAAACGGTTGGCAAACCAACACCGTGTTGTACATGCAAAACATCCTAAAATGTGATGAACATACCGGAACTCATTATTTTCGTCCACCCTACGGCAGAATTTCACCTTCACAAATAAGGGCTTTCAAAACAAAATACCCAAATGGAAAAATTATAATGTGGGATGTATTGTCTGGAGATTTTGACAAAGCAATTGATGCAGAAAAATGTTATCAAAATGTAATAAAATCTGCCGAACCTGGTTCTATAATTGTTTTTCACGATAGCATTAAAGCCTACCCCCGTTTATGTGCTGCCTTGCCAAGAGCATTGGAGTACTGGACGAAATTGGGCTATAGTTTTGAAACGATTCCGTAAATGTGCAAATATGCAAATGTGCAAATGGGGTGCTATTCATTTTCGCATTTGCATATTTGCACATTTAACATTTTCCTTCCCATATTCCTACAATTTTTCTTAAATTCGCTGCTTCTCAAGAAATCAATAAAATCAATAAAATCAATAAAAAAATGGCATTTGATATAGAAATGATTAAAAAGGTTTACGACAACCTTGATTCTAAAGTTAGCGCAGCTAGAACAGTCGTTAACAGACCTTTAACTTTAACAGAAAAAATCTTATACGCCCATTTATGGGATGGAAAAGCAAGCGTTGCTTTCGAAAGAGGTAAATCATACGTAGATTTTGCACCCGACAGAGTGGCGATGCAAGATGCTACTGCTCAAATGGCCTTATTACAATTCATGCAAGCGGGTCGTCCGCAAGTTGCTGTACCTTCAACCGTACATTGCGACCATTTAATACAAGCAAAAGAAGGTGCCGACAAAGATTTAGCAACGGCAAATACTCAAAATAAAGAAGTTTACGAATTCTTATCGTCTGTATCTAACAAATACGGAATTGGTTTTTGGAAACCAGGAGCAGGAATTATACACCAAGTGGTGTTAGAAAACTACGCATTCCCGGGTGGAATGATGATTGGTACCGACTCACATACTGTAAATGCAGGAGGTTTGGGCATGGTAGCAATTGGTGTGGGTGGAGCAGATGCATGCGATGTGATGGCAGGATTGGCTTGGGAACTTAAATTTCCTAAATTAATTGGTGTGAAGTTAACCGGTAAATTATCTGGTTGGACATCTGCAAAAGACGTGATTTTAAAAGTTGCAGGAATACTAACTGTAAAAGGTGGTACTGGAGCAATTGTTGAATATTTTGGGGAGGGTGCAAAATCATTATCGTGTACAGGAAAAGGAACCATTTGTAACATGGGTGCCGAAATTGGTGCTACTACCTCTATTTTCGGGTACGATGCTAAAATGGCCGATTATTTAAGAGGTACAGGCAGAGCAGACGTTGCAGAATTAGCGGATAAAGTAGCAGCACATTTAACTGGCGATGATGAAGTATATGCAAACCCAGCAAACTATTTCGATCAAGTAATTGAAATTAACCTATCAGAATTAGAACCACATATTAACGGACCGTTTACTCCAGATTTAGCTTGGCCATTATCTAAGTTTGCAGCTGCTGTAAAAGAAGCAGGTTGGCCAGCAAAATTAGAAGTAGGTTTAATTGGATCGTGTACAAACTCCTCATATGAGGACATTACACGAGCTGCTTCTATTGCACAACAAGCGGTAGATAAAAATCTAGTAGCGAAATCAGAATTCACCATTACTCCAGGTTCTGAACAAGTTCGTTATACTGTTGACAGAGATGGGTATTTGAAAATATTTGAAAACATGGGTGGTGTAGTATTAGCAAACGCATGCGGACCCTGTATTGGTCAGTGGGCGCGCCACGGTGCAGAGAAACAAGAGAAGAATTCAATCATCACTTCATTCAATAGAAACTTTGCAAAACGTGCAGATGGAAACCCAAATACACACTCTTTTGTAGCTTCGCCGGAAATTGTAACGGCTATGGCTATTGCGGGTGATTTAACATTTAACCCAATAACAGATACGTTAACAAATAGCAAAGGTGAGCAAGTGAACCTCGACGAGCCAAAAGGTATTGAATTGCCAATTAAAGGTTTCGCGGTAGAAGATGCAGGTTACCAAGCTCCGGCTGAAGATGGAACTAACGTACAAGTATTAGTTGCAGAAACATCTGATCGTTTGCAATTATTAGAGCCATTTAAAGCTTGGGAAGGCTCAGATATTCATGGCTTGAAATTATTGATAAAAGCAAAAGGCAAATGCACAACCGACCATATTTCGATGGCCGGACCTTGGTTAAAATTCCGCGGGCATTTAGATAATATTTCGAACAACATGTTAATTGGTGCAATCAACTTCTTCAATGAAAAAGCAGATTCGGTAAAAAATCAATTAACCGGAGAATACGGTGCAGTGCCCGCAACACAAAGAGCATACAAAGCCGCAGGCATTGGTTCTATTGTGGTTGGCGATGAAAACTATGGTGAAGGTTCGTCACGTGAGCACGCAGCTATGGAGCCTCGCCATTTAGGTGTTCGTGCTATTTTAGTAAAATCATTTGCTCGTATACACGAAACAAATTTGAAAAAACAAGGCATGCTTGCTTTAACATTTGCAAACAATGCAGATTACGATAAAATTCAAGAAAACGATATCATTGATATTGTAGGCTTAACAAGTTTTGCAGCTAACAAACCATTAACTGTGGTATTAAACCATGCCGATGGAAGCAAAGATGAAATTAGCGTAAACCATACTTACAACGACCAACAAATTGAATGGTTTAAAGCAGGTGGAGCGTTGAATATTATTCGCGCTGGAGTTAGTCTTTAGTAGTTAGTCATTAGTCGTTAGAGGGGCATTAGCTGCTAAATTGTAATAAGAATTAAGTTTTAAGTATTAAGTATTAAGTATTAAGTATTAAGTATTAAGTATTAAGAGCGGTCGTCGCTTTCTTAATACTTAATACTTAATTCTACTATTCAGCACCCCATTCACAATT
This sequence comes from Sphingobacteriales bacterium, assembly GCA_044376465.1. Classification (GTDB taxonomy): domain Bacteria; phylum Bacteroidota; class Bacteroidia; order Sphingobacteriales; family Sphingobacteriaceae; genus CAJBVG01. The sequence continues at coordinate 12,732 of JBILKW010000044.1, forward strand.
CACAATTCACAATTCACAATTCACAATTATTAAATGAAACTCTCTCTCCTATGCATCAGTAAAACCGCCGAGAAGTACCTTCTCGAAGGGATGGCTATATATGAGAATAGGTTGCAACATTATTGCAAGTTTCAGCGTATTGAAATACCAGATTTGAAGAATAGCAAAAACTTGAGTTTCGATCAACAAAAACAAAAAGAAGCCGAGTTAATTTTAGCTAAAATTTCCAATACAGATTTTGTGGTGTTATTGGATGAAAACGGAAAAGAATTTTCGTCGGTTCAATTTAGCAATGAGCTAAATAAATGGATGAACCAAAGCATCAGTAAGGTAGTGTTTGTAATTGGTGGTCCTTATGGTTTTGATGAGCAAATTTACAAAAGAGCCAATCTCAAGATATCCCTTTCTAAACTTACCTTCTCCCATCAAATGGTTCGATTATTTTTTACCGAACAATTGTACAGAGCCTTTAGTATATTGAAGGGGGAACCGTACCATCATGAGTGAGTGGCTGGTGACTGGTAAGCAAAAGTAGTGCTGGATGGGAAAAGAATTAAGTATTAAGATCGTTCGTCGCTTTCTTAATACTTAATACTTAATTCTCACTGCTCACTACTCTTCAACAGCCTCTGCTTCTGCTTCTTCGTTCCATAAAGGAAGTACCGATAGGATCGAATACCAAGTAATAATTTTTTTAATGTCTGATGCGTACACTCTTTCGGGGTCGTGAGTTGGTACAATAGACATAAAATAATCTCTCAAGACTTTTGCATCTGCTTTTGCTTCTGGAATTGGATTTGTAGCAGCCGTTTCTTTCATTTTTTCAAGTATGCTCAGTAAGGTGATGTCATCATCCTCCCCAAAAACAGTAATATCATCAAGCGTTGCTAATTTACTTGTAGCATTGGTTACTACTTTGTTCTTCGCTTCGTCTAATGATTCTAAAATAAAACCCGAACGATTTTGCGCTAATGCTTTATATAATCCTGGCTTGCCAGATAGAGATACAATTCCTCTTAAATTCATATGTTTTTTTGATGGTGTATGTTATGCTTCTATTACTTCTATGCCTAAAATTTTATCGCCTTGACGAATAGAATCAACGATGTCTACGTTCTCTACCACTTTGCCAAATACGGTATGGTTTCTGTCTAAATGAGCAGTATTTTCTCTGCTGTGGCAAATAAAGAATTGAGAACCGCCTGTATCTCTACCAGCATGAGCCATTGATAAAACACCACGATCATGGTATTGATTATCGCCGTCTAATTCGCATTTAATATGGTAACCCGGTCCGCCGGTTCCTGCTCTAAAAGCAGTAGCTTCTGATTTTGAAAAAGGACAACCTGCTTGTACTACGAAATCAGGAATTACACGGTGAAAAGTAACACCATCATAAAATCCTTCTTTTGCTAATTTTGTAAAATTCTCAACAGTACCTGGAGCATCTTTTTCGTAGAACTCCACTGTCATTTCGCCTTTTTCGGTCCTGATAATTGCTTTTTTCATTACTTGTTTTTTTTGATGGGAAACAAAGATAATAATATTGTATGAATGTACTAAGTTCGATTGAAATATTCGAGCATAATAGTAATCCTTAATTACCGTTATCTGAGAAAAAA
>JBILKW010000172.1:0-4787 GCA_044376465.1 Sphingobacteriales bacterium
TTATCTTCTATGTACTTTAGAATATTGTGTAAATCTTTGTAATTAAACCAAGTAATTTCTTCGTCGCGGCGAAACCAAGTTAACTGTCTTTTGGCATATCGCCTCGTATTTCTTTTTATTAAATCAATAGCTGTATCTCGCGAATGTTTTCCCTCAAAATAATCGAACCACTCTGTATAGCCTACCGTTTGCAAGGCATACTCGTTTTTAAATGGAAATAACTTTTTCGCTTCTTCTTCTAAACCTGCATGTACCATTTCATCTACTCGAGTGTTTATGCGTTGGTACAATAATTCTCGATCGTCTGTTAAGCCAATTTTAATAATGTTAAAATCCCTTGCTTTTTTATTTCCTGTTCTAAGTTCCGAATATTTTTTACCTGTTAGCAAAATTATTTCCAAGGCTCGCATTAATCGCTGTGGATTTTGAACATCTACTTCTGCATAATACTCTGGGTCGAGTGCTTTCAGTTTTTCTTGCAAACTTTCTAAAGATTCCTTTGCTAAATTTTCTCGCAACTCATCGTCGCGTAACTCAACCGGATCAAGACCTTCACACAATGCTTGTATGTATAAACCAGAACCTCCTACGGCAATTACTGTTTGGTGTTTTTTAAATAATTCTGATAAAGTTTCTAATGCTAATCGCTCAAAAGTGCCAGCATCTACTACTTCTTTAAATGCATGTGAATTGATGAGATGATGTTTTACGCTTGCTAACTCTTCTGCACTGGGTTTTGCCGTTCCTATTTCCAACTCTTTGTAGAACTGACGCGAATCTGCCGAAAGGATTTCCGTTTGGTAGTGTTTCGCAAGCGCTATAGCCATGGAAGTTTTTCCAACTGCGGTGGGACCAACGATGAGTATTAAATTGTGAATGGTGAATGGTGAATGGTGAATGCTAGACTCACTGCCTGCTATACGCTCCCCGCTCATCGCTCCAAGCTATATTTCTTCTTCAAACTCTCCTCCAAACTCATCCTTCTCTGCTTCCTCGCCTTCTTCATCTTCAGCTGCTCCATCGTCAAAGCCCATTTCATCGCGGTCTTCTTCGTCTTCGGCGTACTCCATTACATTTAAGAAATCGAGGTCGCCATTTTCTTCAGTAGCCGAAATAATAGGCACGTTACCAAATTGCTTAGGTGCTTCACCAACGCTTTTGACGCACAGTGGGTAGGCAACTTTTGCATCTTCGTTAATCACAATTTTAATTAACTCTACATGGAAAGTCCAAGGTTTTTCGAAATTGAATACGTAGTATATTTTTTGATGTGGATCTACAATAAAGTTTTTTAACACAGATGTTTCCATCAAACTTACTTTATCATTTTTAAGGTCTTTCTCAAACTGAGTAATTTCTTTGCCTTTATGCCAATAGTCGTTACTCATGTAAAAAGATGCCGAGGCATTTCCATCAAAGCCTATAGCTTGGTGAATGGTTTTATGGAAATCGGCAAATGTTTGGTTCGATTTTATTTCAATATCTCTACTAATATCGTCGTAATCTTCGAAACTAACACGGAATTTATAAACAGCCATAGTGTATTCTATTCTTTATACAAAATAAAGAAATCTTATGATTAATAATGATTATTTTTTTCTTTTTAGTCCTAATTCTTCGCCTTTGGCAAACATAAATTCGAGCGCCAATTCCCTGTCGTTTGGTATTTCCCCTTCTAAAATGGCTTCTCTAATGGCATTTTTAATAATTCCCACTTCCCTGCCTGCCCCTAATCCAAAATGTACCATAATGTCGTTTCCATCAACTGGTGGTTGCCAATTACGGAGCTGATCTTTCTCCTCCACCTCTATCAATTTCTGCTTTACCAGCTCGAAGTTGTTTTTGTACTTTTTTACTTTGTATTCATTTTTCGTAGTGATGTCTGCATTGCACAAAAGCATCAAACTATCAATATCTTCCCCCGCCTCAAACAGTAATCGCCTTACAGCCGAATCGGTTACCGTACTCTGAGCCAACACAATGGGGCGCAAATGCAATTGAACTAATTTCTGCACCAATTTCATTTTCTCGTTTTGTGGCAAACGCATCTCTCTAAAAATTTTCGGAACCATGCGAGCCCCTTTGTCTTCGTGCCCATGGAAGGTCCAGCCAATGCCTTCTTCAAAACGTTTAGTAGCAGGTTTTGCAATATCATGTAATATAGCAGCCCAACGCAACCATAAATCGTCGGTGGTTTCACAAATATTATCGAGTACTTGCAGGGTATGGTAGAAATTATCTTTATGCGATTTTCCTTTTATGGTATCCACCCCGTGTAGTTGCGCCATTAACGGAAATATCAATTTTAACAATCCCGAATCAAACAATAACTCAAAACCAATAGAAGGTTTATTGGCTACAATTATTTTATTGAGCTCATCGGTAATTCGTTCTTTGGATACAATTTCTATACGGTGTGCATTTTGTTTGATGGCTTCAAAGGATTCCTCGTCGATTTTAAAATTTAATTGTGTGGCAAAACGTATGGCACGCATCATCCGCAAAGGGTCGTCGGAATACGTAATATCAGGATTTAAAGGCGTACGAATTTTCTTTAATTTCAAATCGCCTTGACCATCAAAAGGATCTATTAAATGTCCGAAATCTAGGGCATTTAAACTAATGGCCATGGCATTAATGGTAAAATCGCGTCGGTTTTGGTCGTCTTGTAAAGTGCCATCTTCTACAATGGGTTTACGAGAATCGCTGCGGTACGACTCTTTTCGGGCTCCTACAAATTCAATGTCCCAGTCTTGAAATACCAATTGAGCCGTGCCGAAATTTTTGAAAACATTCACTCTGGTGCCTTTTCCAATTTTCTTAGCTACCAATTCTGCAAAGTCGATTCCATTGCCAAGTATTAGAAAATCCACATCCTTAGAAGCCCTGTTCAAGAGCAAATCGCGCACATAACCGCCAATAACATAGGCAGGTGTTTTGCTCTCCTTTGCTACTTCAGAAATAATCTTAAAAATTGGATTATGGAGTAAATGCTTCATTTTGCTGCGAAGATAGCAATTTGCGAATTAACGAAATAGCGAATTTGCGAAATTGCGAACTGGCGATGCGCTAATTCGCCAGTTCGCAATTTCGGATTTTCTACCTATCTTTGATACATGAGGAAACTCTTCACCTACATCGTCATCAGCCTTTACCTACTCGGGAGCACAGAAGCTTACCAGTTGCTAAAGATTGGCTATTTGGTGGAGCATTACTTCGAACATAAAAACGCCAACGACCTTAGTTTAGTGGAGTTTATTGATGTTCATTATCTACAACCAAGTGTTGTAGATGCAGATTATGCGGAGGATATGAAGCTTCCTTTTAAATCGCATAAAGATTGCCAAGCGCAAATTATCCAATTCGCGAAATTACCATCCAACGATTTATTTATTGATGTACCCTACATCGAAACCAATACAGAAATTTTTGCATACAATTCTCCATTTACAGGCACTCAGTACTTGGATGAAATTTTCCAACCCCCACGTTCGTGTGCTAGTGTGCTAGTGTGCTCATAAGGAAACTTGTTAGCAATAACGATGCATAACCCCTAATTCACCATTTACAATTTACCATTTACAATTCAAATATGTTAAATGCTATCATTTCATTTTCTGTACGCCAGAAACTGATCATCACGTTATTTACCTTTAGCCTTGTGCTTTGGGGTATATACGAAGCTACGCGTTTGCCTATTGATGCGGTTCCGGATATTACCGATAATCAGGCTCAAATTATTACCATTAGTCCTGCATTGGGTGCGCCCGATGTAGAACGTCTTATTACCTTCCCCATAGAACAAGCAAACAGCAATATACCAGGCATCAAAAAAATTAGAAGTTTTTCTCGCTTTGGTTTATCGCTAGTAACCATTGTTTTTGAAGACGAGGTTGATATTTATTGGGCACGACAGCAAATTGCCGAACGTTTATTAAAAGTACAAAACGATTTACCCAACGGAGTTGGGAACCCCGAGCTTGCCCCTGTAACTACGGGGCTTGGCGAAATATACCAATACGTAGTGCGCGCAGAAAAAGGATACGAACAAAAGTATTCGCTTACTGAGTTGCGAACTATACAAGATTGGATTATCCGCCGTCAGCTACTCGGAGTAAAAGGCGTTGCAGATGTATCGAGTTTTGGAGGTGCTTTAAAACAATACGAAGTAAGTATAAACCCATCGCAATTGCAAGCCAACGGCATAAGCATTAACGAAGTGTTTGATGCCTTAAACAGCAATAACTCTAATACCGGCGGTGCTTACATAGAGCGAGGCGATGGAATTTTATACATACGCTCGGAAGGATTATTAAAAACATTTGCTGACATAGAAAACATTGTTGTAAAAACGAATAGCTCCGGAACGCCTTTGCGCATAAGAGATGTAGCCAAAGTGCAATTTACAGAAGCAGTGCGTTACGGTGCCATGTGTTATAACGCAGATGGTGAAGTTGCCGGTGCCATTGTAATGATGTTAAAAGGTGCAAACTCATCGGAAGTAATAGATAATGTAAAAACAAGGATCGAGGAAATTCGAAAAACATTGCCCGAAGGAATTGTGCTCGAAGCCTTTCTCGATCGTAGTAAAATGGTGAACAATGCCATTGGTACGGTGGAGAAAAATTTAATGGAAGGTGCACTCATCGTTATTTTTGTGCTCGTATTATTCCTCGGTAATTTACGCGCCGGATTAATTGTTGCTTCGGTAATTCCACTCTCTATGTTGTTCGCCATTATAATGATGAACTTATTTGGAGTGAGTGGAAATTTAATGAGTTTAGGTG
>JBILKW010000173.1:0-4782 GCA_044376465.1 Sphingobacteriales bacterium
TTGCTTTTTGTAATCTGTGCTTTATGAGCATACTATCATATTAACACACTAGCACACTAAATTAAGCCGTAACCCAATTAGCCAATGTTACCTTCATCCTTTAAATTTTTGAAAGCCAAAGCTGAGGTTCATTGAGTTGAAAGCAAGCAGAATAATCCGTTGCAAACAATAACTGAATCTAGATTAAGAGACTAGCTTTTGGATTTCAAAAATTAAAGGATTAAAAAAAAGATTATTTTTTTCAATACTGTAAATTTTAAAATAAAAAAGCTAGTCAGTTCATCTATTCTATTTATTAAGTGCTACGGTTTATTCGTACTACATTTCAAGAAATGAGTCGCACATTTTTCTTTTAAAATTTACAGTATTGATGGAAGATGCTTACTAGGTTGAGGAGTTCGTAAGTTCGTATGCTTGCAGTAAGTACTGGAATTACACTAGCACACTAGCATATTAACACACTAGCACACTAAATTAAGCCGTAACCCAATTAGCCAATGTTACCTTAATCCTTTAAATTTTTGAAAGCCAAAGCTGAGGTTCATTGAGTTGAAAGCAAGCAGAATAATCCGTTGCAAACAATAATTAAATTCAGTTTAATCAACTTTCTTTTGGATTTCAAAAATTAAAGGATTAGAAAAAGAGAAAAGAGAAAAAAGAAAAGAGAAAAAAGAAAAATAAAAAAAGAAAAATAAAAAAAGAAAAATAAAAGAGAAACCCAAGCGCTTAATTCACAACTCACAATTCACAACTCACAATTAATTCGAGTATTGCAACTCATATAACCTTTTATAAGCACCATCTAACTTCAAAAGTTCCTGGTGACTTCCTTTCTCAATAATTTCCCCTTTGTCTATTACCATAATTTGATCGGCATTTTGGATCGTTGATAATCGGTGAGCAATTACGATTGAAGTGCGATTTTTCATTAGTTTTTGGATGGCATTTTGAATGAGCGATTCAGTTTCGGTATCAACGGAAGAAGTTGCTTCGTCGAGTACCAAAATACGAGGGTTAAATACTAATGCTCTAATGAAGGAAATTAATTGTGCTTGTCCTGCAGATAAAGTAGCACCTCGTTCCATCACATTATATTCATACCCGCCAGGTAAATTCATAATGAAGTCATGTGCACCCACTTGTTTAGATGCATTTATAATTTCTTCGCGTGTAATATTTTTATTTTTCATTCTGATGTTTTCTTCAATCGTATCCGAGAATAAAAAAACATCTTGCAATACCGTGGCTATTTGCGAACGTAAAAAAGAAAGTTCATAGTTGCGAATATCAACACCGTCTATTTCAATTATACCATCATTAATTTCATAAAACCTATTTAATAAATTAATAATGCTGCTTTTACCAGCCCCCGTAGAACCTACAATAGCAAGTGTTTTGCCAGCTTCCACCTCAAACGAAATGTTATGAAGTACATACTTATCATCACTATATGCAAAACGAACATTTTCAAATTTAATTCTGCCCTCAATGTGGATATTATGGATGGTGCCATTATTTGGAGTTTGCTCATTGGTGTCGAGCACATTAAATATACGTTCGGAACTAACCATACCCATTTGTAAGGTGTTGAACTTGTCGGCTAATTCGCGAATGGGGCGAAAGAGCATATTTAAGTACATCATGAATGATATAATTACTCCAAGAGTTAAGCTACCTTCGAGTACTTCTTTAAATCCGTACCACACCAATAAACCTACGCTGGTAGCCGACATGAGCTCTACCACTGGGAAGAAAATAGAATAATACCAAACTGATTTTATGTGTGCTTTACGGTGGCGGCGATTAATGTTTTTAAATTTTTCCATTTCAGCTTCTTCACGTACAAATAATTGAGTAATACGCATTCCGCTGATGTGTTCTTGTAAAAAAGTATTGAGTTTTGCGACTTCTAAACGTACTTCTTGAAATGCTTTTTTTGTTAGCTCTTTAAAAATATACGTAGCAATAAGTAGGAATGGTATGGTTGCTAAACTAATAAGTGTTAAGCGCCAATCAACATAAAGCATTACGCCTACAATTACTATAATTTGGAGTATGTCGCCAATAATGATGATGAGTCCTTCGGAGAATACGTCGGCAATGGTTTCTAGATCAGAAACGGCACGTGTAATCAAGGTGCCAATAGGAGTGTGGTCGAAATAGTTTAAACGGAGGCTGAGTAAATGTGAGAATACTAGTTTGCGTAAATCGAGTATGGCAGATTGGCCCAACCAATTAGTGAGCACGGTATGGTAATATTGAACGATGGTTTGTATGCCCAGCATTATAAACATAAGCACCACCATGTATAATAAACCTTGTTGGTCTTGTTCCAGGATGTAATGGTCTATGGTATATTGCACCATGTAAGGGCGAACCGGGGCAATTATAGCCAGCAGAATGGTAAGGAATACGCTGGTAAAAAACACCTTTTTGTAAGGTGCGAGGTATTTGTATATTCTTCTAAGTATTTTACTATCGATGGCTTTTCCGCTCACACTGTTCATTACACTATTGATTTATATAAGGATATTTAATCTTTGTTAAATATAAACCATTTCCTGGAACAGAAGTTCCGGCAAGTGAACGATTTTTATTTAGAATAATCTGTCGAAGATCATGTTCGTTAATTTTTCCAATGCCATAATCGATGAGCGTACCTACAATGGCTCGCACCATGTTGCGCAAAAAACGGTTGGACGTAATGTAAAAGATTAAAGAGCCGTCTGTTTGTAATTCCCAATGAGCTTCGGTAAGGTTGCAAAGGGTAGTAAATACATCTGTATTGGCTTTACTAAAGCAGGCAAAATCATCATAATCCATCAATATTTTGGCTCCATCATTCATCAATTTGTAATCGGGTTTACGTTGAAAATTAAAATAATAGCTTAATTCTTCTTTAAAAGGATCTTTATTAAAATGCATGAGGTATTGATACGACCGAGCGCTAGCATCAAATCGGGCATGAGCATCGGGTGCTACCTCAATAAAGCGTTTTGCCGAAATATCTCTAGGTAAAATACCATTCAAATTGTTGATAAGTTCTTGGTTAAGTAATTTTTTAGTATCAAAATGTGCATAAAAATCGCGGGCATGCACGCCTGCATCAGTTCGGCCACAACCTAAAGAATACACGGGCTCCCCACATAGCCTACTTAGCGCATTATCTAACACCTCCTGTACACTCAGGGCGTTCGGTTGAATTTGCCAGCCGTGGTAGTTTGTTCCTCTATAGGCTAGTTGAAGGAAATAGCGCATAAAACAAAGATAGTAAAAATGAGAAATGTGGCAGCTTCATAGTTCGATGTTTCATCACAAAAAGAACACTCTTCTCCCGTTTAAAGCCAGAAACTTATTTGATTTTAACAACAAAAAATGTAATTTCGCAGCATCAAAAAACAATCAAATGAGCGTATTAGTTAATAAAAATTCAAAAGTTATAGTGCAAGGTTTTACAGGTAGTGAGGGTTCATTCCATGCCAGCCAAATGATAGAGTATGGCACGAATGTGGTTGGAGGGGTTACACCAGGTAAAGGAGGTTCAATGCATTTAGATCGCCCGGTGTTTAACACTGTTGCCGATGCAGTAGCTAATACAGGTGCCAATGTTTCAATTATTTTTGTGCCTCCAGCATTTGCAGCCGATGCAATTATGGAAGCTGCCGATTCTGGAATTAAGGTGATTATTTGTATTACCGAAGGTATTCCTACAAAAGACATGATTCAGGTTAAAGAATATTTAACAGATAAAGAGTGCCGATTAATTGGTCCGAATTGCCCTGGGGTAATGACGGCTGGTGAGGCAAAAGTTGGTATCATGCCAGGTTTTATTTTCAAACCCGGACGTGTGGGTATAGTCTCTAAATCTGGAACGTTAACATATGAAGCGGTAGATCAATGCACACGTTTAGGCTTAGGTCAATCTACTGCAATTGGTATTGGTGGCGACCCAATAATTGGAACTACTACTAAAGAGGCTGTTGAGTTGTTAATGAACGACCCTGATACAGATGGTATTATTATGATTGGCGAAATTGGTGGCGGAATGGAAGCAGAAGCCGCAAATTGGATTAAAGTTAATGGTACTAAGCCTGTAGTAGGATTTATTGCAGGCCAAACTGCTCCCGCAGGACGTAGAATGGGCCACGCAGGTGCCATTGTGGGAGGCGCAGACGATACTGCAGCTGCAAAAATGAAAATCATGCGTGAATGTGGAATTCGCGTAGTAGAATCTCCTGCTCAAATTGGACTTGCTATGCAAGAGGAGCTTAAAAAAGCCGGACTCTTATAAGTAGTAAATTCATAAAATTATCCTGGAAATTATTTTAACTACTTTGCAAGTTAAAAATCTTTAGCATAGTAAGAATATTGTTGCTTCACCTGAGTAACAAGCATACATAACAAAAAAGCTCTCCCGTTTGCACGAGAGAGCTTTTTTAGATCTTTATATTTGTTTAAATATATTATCTCACTACTTCAACACGAACTGCGTTCATGCCTTTTTTGCCTCTTTCAACTTCGAATGTTACTTCGTCGTTTTCGCGGATCTCATCAATTAATCCTGAAGTGTGTACGAAGATGTCTTCGCTTGAATCTGATGGTGTAATGAACCCAAAACCTTTTGAGTTATTAAAAAATTTAACTTTTCCTTGCATTATATTATTTGTAAGTTTCAAAGGTATACTTAATATCCGTATCAACCTAATTTATTTTTGTTAATGCCTTTAATGTACTTTAAACGCAAAAAATAACCAATTAGCTACCCCTTATGTTATTACTTTT
>JBILKW010000174.1:0-4778 GCA_044376465.1 Sphingobacteriales bacterium
TCTTATTTTATCATCTAAACTTTCTAAAAATGACAAGGAATTTAAATAAAGTATATGTATATCTGCTCCTTGTACAAATAATAAATCAGCTTCCTTTAATAATCTTGGACAGGAGCTTAAATGACTTGCAGTTAATAAAAGTACTTTCTTATTTTTTAGCATGATAATTTTCCATAACTACCTTTACTAATAATTTCCTATAATCAGACCATTGATAATTTAATGCCTTCAACTTAGCTTTTTCTCCCATTGATAATATTTCGTTTCTTTTTAAAGACCAATTGCTCATAAGTTCAAATAAAGATTCCTTACTATTCGCCTTAAATAATAAACCATCTTTTTGATGTGTAATTATATCAGGACCTGCGGAACTTTCTGTACACATAACACATAATCCTCTAGACATGGCTTCTGTGATAACCATTCCAAAACCATCAGCTAAAGTTGGTAATAACAAAACATCAGCATCGCAAAAGTTTTCTAACAACTGGTTCCTCGGTATCGAATCTATAAAAGTAATGTTAGTTGATGTGTTCTTCTTATACTCTAATGGCAAATCAAACTTGCCTACAATATATAGTTCTATATCATCTCTATTACTAAAATGCTCTGCCCAAACATCTAATAAAAGATGTATTCCTTTTCTAATATTAGATGTGCCTGCATATATAAATCTTAGTTTAGTATTTGAGGTGGTAATTCTATCTTCAATTGTTGGAAATCCTAATGGCACAACTTTTATTTTCTCATCATTAATATTTGCAGCAACTAAAGTACTTTTTGTAAAGCTGGAATTACAAATAATTAAATCGGCTAATTCGAGTTCTTTATCTCTTCTTTTATTTCGAGAATTCGACTTACCATTAAGCAATAAACTCGTGGTTACTGCTCCTAGCTTGGTGTTATTTTTATATTGTTCCTCAATAATAGGCGATAAATAGGAATGATGCTGACTGGGTTGTTCATAAACCACAAAAATGCCCAATTCTTTTGCTCGAATTATTGTTTGCAATGAACAATGCTCATAGCAATGAATAATATCTACAGATGCATCTAAACTATTCGCCACCCATTTGTCAAAAGAATATTCAGACCATTCATATATAACATCTGTGATTTTTTCAGAAAAAAACTTAGAGGAAAAGGTTCTTAGTAATTCTTTGAATGGACTTGACTTAACGTATGGTATTAATTCGGTATGGATAGCTCGTCTATCAAATTCTTTTTTAAGACTTGTGCCTTTTAAATATTTATAAAAGGGAATGTTGTGATTTGAAATAAATGTAGTATAAAATTTATTTAATAAAGACTGTTCTTTGTATGCTCTAACAGTTTCTAGGATAAAAATGCCGGTTCCTGGATTGGCTACTACAATTTTAAACTTATGATTTATACTTTTTTCACTAATCATTTAATTTATTTTTTTACCCTTTCAACATTGATATAATTTAAATCAGCAATAAAAAAATAATTATTTGAATCTTCATCGAGTAAATTTTCAAGACTTATATCAATTTCTTTTAATTTGGAATTTAGTCTATATAATTTATAGCCAAATGCAGCCATAAAATCAACTAGTTGTTTAACGCTTATACTATACTTTGCTAATTGTTTGTTTATTTCTAATTGTATTATTTTTATTTTATGTTGAGTAAGCATTAATGTTGCACCGCTTAATACAAACCATTCTGCACCTTCAACATCAATTTTTAGGTAATTAATCACATCTACGGAATTTTCTGCACAAAAACTATCAATCGTATTGGTATTTACAATATTGTATTGCTCTGTACTAGATTGGGAGTCATTTAATAATCCGTTTTGCTCATCTAAACCAATACTAAACTTAGCTTTTGCAATTGAATTACTAAGCGCAATTTGCTGAGGATATATTGAGTTTATATTATTTAACCCAATAAGGTATTTAAATCGCTCCATATTTGTTTCGTCGGGTTCAAAAGAATAAATTCTACCGTTGTTATTTATACATTTAGAAAACCAAAAACTATAAATTCCAACATTAGCTCCTATATCAAAAATAATATCATTAGGTCGTACAATCTGATCAATAATGCTAAACTCAACACTATCCAGATAATAATTTTTATATAGCCAATAAGATTGATGGCTGTTAATCCAAAATTTAAAGTTATAGCCCCATAAAGTTGCGTGGAAATTATAATTCAATAATTTGAAAACATTCCAACGCATAAATCTAATTAGTGCATAAATTGGATGTTTTCTATTATAACTAGAATCGTATAAGAGCACAAACTGGTGTTTAAACTTTTGGTGCAACCTCATACTAAACTATTATATATTTCTAAATAATTTCTACTAATTACTTTATCACTAAATCTATTTACAGCAGCTTCACGAGCATTTAATCTTGATAGGGTATGTGCTTTGTTTATCCCATCAATCATTTCATTTACATCATTACAAACAAAACCTGTTTTTGCATTCTCAACTACTTCTGGTACCGAACCTCTATTAAATCCAATTACTGGTGTTCCACAGGCCAATGCTTCTGCCATTACTATACCAAATGGTTCGTTCCATAGTATCGGCATTAAAAAAGCTTTTGCATTTTGTAAGAGTATATTTTTCTGAATATCATTTACTGGTCCAATGTATTGAATTTGTTCATTCAAAAATGGCTTTACTTTTTCATCAAAATATGTTTGGCACTCTGCTGGGATATTCCCTGCAATTACCAACTTATTATTGGTTTTTAATGCTAACTCAATTGCAATATGTGTTCCTTTAATTTCCTCAATCCTACCTAAAAAAACTAGCGGTGCATCTTGTTGTATGGTTTCATTAAATTTAAATAAATCTATTGGCACCCCATTATAAACTGTATAAGATGTAGCAAATGGTTTAAGTTGATTACTTATGTAATTACTGCAACCGGTAAACACTAAACTATTTTTTTTTGCCAATAACATCGATTTTTTTATTTGCGAAATAGTTGGCTCTCTTTGGTACGACATTATTTTTGGTACGCTCAAAGGCAATAGAGGCAATAGATATAACAATCTGCTGAAACTGTGTATTACATCAAATTTATATTTAAAATGTGTTTTAGCAATTAGTAAACTATTTTTTAGTATCGATTCTTCTTTAGATTGGTAAGGAATAAATCTACAAGATGAATTGGGTATAGAATCTGGATGAGCAATTAAAGTTAGCTCGTGACCATATTTTACATATTCATTAATTAGCATATCCAATATTCGTTCTATCCCGCCATATAATTTAGGTGGAACAGGAATGTATGGATCTGCAGTTATTAAAATTTTCAATGTTATATTTTAATGTTCATGTTTTAGATATAAAGTTTCCATCTCTTTATATAACATTTGGGTTGTTCTTTGCATGTTAATTTTTATGGAAAGTTCTAATGCTTTAGTAGAGTTATTAATAAATTCGGCAAGTTGAATTTTAAAATCTTGAACAGATCCTATGAGAATGCTGTCAACTCCGTTGTTTATTAACTCTACAGAACCTCCTTTTTTAAATGCTAATACGGGCACTTTTCTGGCAAGTGCTTCATATATAACATAAGGGCCGGTTTCTAGCCAAACTGATGGCACAATCAATAAATCAATCTCATCAATAAAGCTTATAACTTCTTCAGAGTTTAAATTTTCTTTCCAAACTGCATTTAGGTTTAATGCAAGCTTTTTATTTATATGGTAATAATTTAAATGATTTTCAGTTTTGATTGCAGCAACGTATAATTCATAATTATCTTTATCAATATCTATTAAACAATCTAACAACACATCGATGCCTTTTTCGGGTACAATCCTGCCTATATATCCAATTTTTAGTTTAACACCAATCGAATTTTTCTTTTCATGTAGTATAATCTCTTTATATATTGCTTGTCTACAAATACTTAATTTACTTGAATTAAATTTATTTAAAAGTAAGACATCTTGTTGCCAAGCACTAACTACAATAATTTCATCAATATATTTTTCAACTAATTCTAGCGAATTAATTTTATTTTGAATGACACCTAATGCTGGAAATAAGTTTTGAATAAATTTATTCTTGGATGCTAAAGTAATCAAGCTATTGCTTAATTTATTTTTTTTACCTTTTGAATTCAATATACAATTCATACACCTATCATATATAATTTCTCCATCACAGATTTCTTCGCCATTGTACAATAAATCACCTCGAGCACATGTAAAACTTGGAAGGTGTGCAGTAAAAAATGTTATATAACCAATTAAGTGCAGATGTACTAAATGATTAACACCTAATGAAGGGCTTAAGGAATGCAAATGAACTATCTGGGGATTGATTTTATCAAGCACAGAAATTAATGCATGTAAATTCTCTGGTACTTCTGATTCTAAATGATTTCCTTTTATAAATGGAATATAGAAAACTTGTATACCCTCGTAAATATCTTCTTTAAATTCATTTGATAAACTAATTACAATACAGTCATGCCCGTTATTTATCAATTCTTTAGCTAATTGATACACGTACATTTCTGTTCCGCCTTTACTAATTGGATAAAAATATTCTGTAGCTAAAACTATTTTCAACTTAATTTTCTTTTTATAGATGCTATTCGTTCTGCATTTCTATATCCTATTATTTTACTCATTGCTCGCATTCCTCTTGAGTTTTCTGGGATATAATTAGGTTCGATGTCTAAAATATAATCGATAGCTTCTTTATGTTTAATTTTATCGTGTGTAGAAAACTCTGTTACGCAAAATCTTAATACTTGTATAATTGCATTCTTT
>JBILKW010000175.1:0-4761 GCA_044376465.1 Sphingobacteriales bacterium
TGCAGCTTCTTCATAACCAGTTGTACCATTTATTTGTCCTGCAAAATATAAATTCTCTACCAATTTAGTTTCTAATGTCAAGCTCAATTGAGTAGGTGGGAAATAATCATATTCAATTGCATATCCTGGTCTAAACATTTTTGCGTTTTCGAAACCCGGTATTAATCTCAACGCTTTGTACTGAACATCTTCTGGTAATGAGGTCGAAAACCCATTTACATAAATTTCTACCGTATTCCAGCCTTCTGGTTCTACAAATATTTGGTGTCTGTTTCTTTCTGCAAACCGGTTTATTTTATCTTCAATGGAAGGGCAATACCTCGGACCCAAACCTTGAATTCTACCGGTAAACATTGGCGACTTTTCAAATCCCTCTTTTAGAGTCTCGTGAACAGCTTCATTGGTATACGTAATATAACAGCTTCTTTGTTCAATTGGCCTTTCAATATCCAAATAAGAAAATTGTCCTCTATCCTCATCTCCTTTTTGTTCTTCCATTTTAGCATAGTCGAGCGTTCTTCCATCTACTCTTGGAGGCGTACCGGTTTTCATTCTCCCTGCTTCAAAGCCTAAACCGGTTAATTGTTCTGTTAAACCAGTTGCTGCTTTCTCTCCAGTTCTACCCCCACCGAATTTCTTTTCACCTATGTGTATTACACCGTTTAAAAATGTACCATTGGTTAATATTACTGCATCTGCATCAAAGGTTATGCCTAAGGATGTAATTACTCCACAAACTCTTCCTTCATTTAGTTTAATCTCCGTAACCATGTCCTGCCAGAAATCTACATTAGGGGTTTTCTCCAATGCAATTCTCCACTCCTCCGCAAACTTCATTCTATCATTCTGGGTCCTTGGGCTCCACATCGCAGGCCCCTTAGATCTATTGAGCATTCTATATTGTATGGTGCTTTTATCCGATACAATTCCAGAGTATCCACCCATGGCGTCTATCTCACGTACTATTTGTCCTTTTGCCACACCACCCATAGCAGGGTTACACGACATTTGAGCAATTACTCCCATGTTCATTGTAATCAACAAAACTTTAGAGCCAAGATTGGCCGCCGCCGCCGCCGCTTCACATCCAGCATGTCCTGCCCCCACCACAATAACATTATATTTTTGATTCATATGTTTTACACCCTCTTAATTGTAAATGTTTCACGTGAAACAACATAAATTAATACTACAAATATACTTATTTAAAAAAGATAGAATATTTAACAACCTGTTTGTTTTTTATGGCCCCAATGGCTCCCTACTAATTTCACCTAAAAGTCTACACGGATTTCAATGTAACACCCGAAGCACACAGGTTGCCAGGCTTATATATTATAAAAATTTGACCGCATTAATTAACGCCTTTTTTTCATTTTTGTCATGAACAACAAATAAATATATAAAGCTGATTATCAGCACTTTGTGTGTGTTTTTGTTTTTAATAAAAAAAAATTATTTTTTTTTTGATTTTGATATTTTATGTTTCTATATTGCAAATCTATATATGTATTATTTTTAATACAGACCAAAATTAAAAAATAACAATTTATTATTAACGAACTATGAGTAATTTTTACAAAACAATTCGAGGTTTAGCATTTATTTTAATAATGCTTTTTTCATTCGTTTTTTCTTATGGTCAAGCCTTAACAGGAACTAAAACAATTAATCCTGTTGGCGGTGATTACCCTTCGGTATTTGCTGCAATTGCAGACCTTAATGCGAATGGTGTTGGAACGGGCGGTGTAACTTTTAACATCCCTGCTGGTTTAATTTTCAATGAGAAAGATTCATTGGTAATTACAGCCACGGGTACAGCCTCTAATCCAATTGTATTTCAGAAAACAGGTTCTGGAAGAAACCCAATTATTGCTTCAGATTATGCAGGAAGTTATCCATTGGGTACTGCAACATCTACGGCTTTTAACGCTCATGGTGATGCCGTAATTAAGCTTGTGGGTACAAGTTACATTACCTTTAATGGTTTAACCATACGCGACGCCTTGGGTAAAACCAACAACAAGGAGAAAATGGAATATGGTATTTACCTAAGTAAAACATCTTCTGCAACAGTTCCCTCGACCGTGTACGCTTCGGCATGTAAATTCGTTAATATTACAAATTGTACAATAATATTAGATAAAACCAATGTTAACTCTGCAGGTATTTTTTCTTCAGACAGAGAAAGACAAGGAAGAGTAGCTGTAAATCCAGTATTGGCTACAGATACAACAGGTAACTTGGTAAACATAATTGTTACTGGTAACATCATTCAAAATTGTTATCATGGTATGTTATTTACAGGAACCCCTCACTTAACTCCTGCTACAGGTACAAGTACGGCCGAATTAACGTCTAGAAAAAAAGATAGAAACTTTGTGATTTCAAACAACACCATTTCTAATTATGGTGGTAGTTCGGCTACGGCAAATGGAATTTATAATAATCACATTTCAAATGCTTTTATAGAGAACAACACCATTACTGGCGGTAATTTTACAAATGCCTTTTTATTCGGTATTCAAGCCGTGGGTGGATACAACTCAAATTTGAATATCAATAACAATACCATTTCTTTATCAGGAATGTTGAGCACTACTGTTTGTATTCAGCCAGCAGTTGGTGCTGGTTCTGTTGCCACAACATTTTCTACAGCAGCACCTAGTTATTATTTTGCGGGAGGAACCTTAACCAATACCGTAAACATTAATGGCAACAGGCTTATTAACAATAAAGCAGATAATAATGCTCAGTGGCAAGGTATTACTGCTGCCACAGCAATTCCAAGTGTATTAAACATCAATAACAACATTATTTCTAATAACACTAAAACAGGAGGAAGTGTACTTTTTGGTATCGTACTAAGTTCAAGAGGTATTACAACGAATGTAAATAACAATACGTTTCGCGATAACAAAATTACAGCCACTACCACTACCGCTCCTGGTTATACTATATTATCAATGGGCTTCCCACTCGCTCTTAGTACAACCCAAACCCCCTTGCTTATGCAACGTTTAACGGTGGACGGTAATTTAATACAAAACAATGGAGTGGAATTTGTGGGACAAACCGCTACGGCAGCTAACATTTTCGCATATGCATCTAACTCAAACTCTACTACGAGGGCAATACAAACAATTAGAAATAACACCATTAAAGGCTTGTATGTAACAGGTAACTCTTCTGGTACTTCTAACATTACAGGATACTCTGTACAAAGTGCAGCATCTAGTTCTGGTGCTGTGCCATCTACACCAGTTGCTATTACACGATTTAATAACAATACCATAGATTCTGTATACGTAAATACAGCGCCAGCATCTGGCCAATTACCTTCGGTATTGCCTGGAAGTGGAACGATAACAGGTTTCACCTCTTCTGTTGCAGATACTTTGTATATGCATAACAACAGAATTACAAATTTATATGCAAATGGTATTAACTCTACCGTTAGAGGATTAATAACCCTATCGGGTTTTGTGTTGCAAATTTATAACAACACCATTTCCGAATTATATGCACCAATAACAAGAAGCACTCAAAACTCTTCGTTAACGGGTATGGATCTTAACACAAGTTCTACTTCTGGTAGAATTTTGGTATCAAACAACACGGTTTATTTAGATAATAACAATACAGATACCTTAACAAGACATAGATCTGCAGCCATATACACCGTTTCTGGATCCAACTCTATTCGTTTGGTTAATAATATATTTATTAATAAATCTTCGGGGAACAGAAATACATTACATGTTGCACACATGAGAAGTTTGAATGATTTCGCGAACTTAAGAACAACAGGGTTTTTATCTGGACGAAATGTGTATTTTGCTGGTGCGGGTTCTGCACAATCAAAGAGTGCTTATTATTTTGCAATAGGATCTACAGATACAGCATTTACTTTAAATCAATATCAAAGTTCTGCTATTCCGGCAGATACCAGTTCGTTTGCAGAGGATGTACCATTTATTAATACATCAACTAGACCGTATAATTTAAATCTCTCTACTACAACAGCAACCTTTGCTGCAAACAGAGCCTTGCCAGTAACTTTTAACACAAACTCAAGGGTTGATAGAGATTTTAGTAATAATTTAAGAAGCACCACCACACCAGATATTGGTGCATTTGAAGGCGCTTACACCTTTAGAAACGAAGATTTTAATTTACCAATTTTAAGTTACACCCCAATTTTAGGTCAGGTGGATCTAACTGCTTTTGCCACTACAATATTAACAGCAACGATAGTTGATCACGGTACGGGTGTAAACACCACTATTGGTACAAGACCTCGTTTATACTACCGTAAATACAAGAGAAATACTGCATTGGCAGATAATTTTTACTCAACGAATGATAAAACTACTGGTGGTTGGAAATTTGTGGAGCCCACTACA
Organism: Sphingobacteriales bacterium; assembly: GCA_044376465.1. GTDB lineage: Bacteria > Bacteroidota > Bacteroidia > Sphingobacteriales > Sphingobacteriaceae > CAJBVG01. The sequence goes on from JBILKW010000175.1 coordinate 4,407, forward strand.
ATCGTAACTTCTTCGTTTAACTTTACGATGGATACTAGTAAATTACAAAACTATACTCAAGGAGACTCTATTGAGTATTTTGTAATTGCACAAGATTTAGCGCCGGTACCAAACATTGCTTCAAACAGGTTAACGGTGTTTAACACAGCACCCACTTCTGTAAACTTAAGTTCTGCCAATTTCCCGGTTAGAAATTTGGGTAATTTGTTTAGAACATCAGCTCCGTTCCCAGCTACCATTACTGTTGGTGCCTTTGGCGGTGCCTACCCTTCGTTTACAGGTACAGGTGGTTTATTTCAAGCGTTAAATTCAGCTTCAATAAATAAAGATTTAGCCATTTCTGTGGTTTCAAATA
>JBILKW010000045.1:0-14232 GCA_044376465.1 Sphingobacteriales bacterium
CTTAATCCTCACCCCAACCCCTCTCCAAAGGAGAGGGGCTAAGAGCATCAGGTATTTTAAGTAGTCTGAAAAACTTCCATTTCTAACAAAGTGTGATAAAGCTTATAAATTTTGACTCCTTAGCCCCTCTCCTTTGGAGAGGGGTTGGGGTGAGGATTAATAATCAATTCCAAAAATTGTGGAAAAAGCGAGCAAAAAGCAAGCAAAACATTCTTTAAATTTGATTCCTCAATTAAGCCATGCCAGATTTTTCACATTTACACGTACATACTCAATATTCTTTACTCGACGGAGCTGCCGACATTAAGAAGCTATTTAAAAAAGCTTCTAAAGATGGCATGAAAGCCCTCGCCATTACCGACCATGGAAATATGTTTGGTGCTTTTAAATTTGTGGCAGAGGCTGGCAAGCACGGTGTGAAGCCCATTGTAGGCTGTGAGTTTTATGTGGTAGACGATCGTCATAAACGCCAATTTACCAAAGACGATAAGGATGTTCGCTACCATCAACTTTTATTAGCCAAAAATGCAACTGGTTATAAAAACCTGGTGAAGCTTTGTTCTCTCGGTTATATTGAAGGTTTGTACGGGAAATATCCTCGAATTGATAAGGAACTCATAGAAAAATACCACGAAGGACTTATAGCAACCACCTGTTGCATTGGTGCCATGGTGCCTAAAACCATTCTCCGCAAAGGCGAAGCAGAGGCCGAACAAGAATTTAAATGGTGGTTAGATTTGTTTGGTGAAGATTATTACATTGAATTGCAACGCCATAAAATGCAAGATCAAGAAAAAGTAAATCAAGTACTTTTAGGTTTTGCAAAAAAATTCAACGTTAAAGTAATTGCTTCAAATGATTCGCATTATGTAGATCGTGAAGATTCTAATGCACACGATATTTTATTGTGTATAAATACCGGTGAAAAACAAAGCACCCCAACCAATAAAGAATTTAGCGACGACGATGCTTTTGTAAAAGGAACTCGTTTTGCTTTTTATAACGATGAGTTTTATTTCAAAACTCAAGAGGAGATGAACAAATTGTTTATCGACATACCCGAAGCCATTGACAATACCAATGAAATAGTTGATAAAATAGATACACTGAAATTGAAGCAAGATATTTTATTGCCCAATTTTGTGATTCCCGAAAACTTTAGCACACAAGACGAATACCTACGCCACATTACCTTTGAGGGTGCTTATAAACGTTATGAAACACTCACTGCAGAAATTGAAGAGCGATTAAATTTTGAATTGTTCACCATCGAAACCATGGGTTTTGCGGGTTACTTTTTAATTGTTGCCGATTTTATAAAAGCAGGTAGAGACATAGGTGTTTTTGTTGGCCCGGGTAGGGGTTCTGCGGCCGGCTCCGCCGTTGCATATTGCATCGGCATTACCAACATCGATCCTATTAAATACAATTTACTTTTTGAGCGTTTCTTAAACCCTGAGCGTAAGTCGATGCCCGATATTGATACGGACTTTGATGATGAAGGCCGACAAAAAGTGATTGATTATGTAGTTGATAGATACGGAAAAAACCAAGTAGCACAAATTGTTACTTATGGTACCATGGCAGCTAAAATGAGTATTAAAGACGTAGCTCGTGTGATGGATTTGCCCTTGGCAGAATCGAACGCACTGGCAAAGTTAGTGCCCGATAAACCTGGTACTGAACTAAACCGCGTAATACTTGCAAACATTGATGGTGAAGGAGGTTTGAAAGATAAAGAAGGCTATCAACAAGAAGATTTAGATAACATAAAACAACTTCGTGCAATATATAATGATGCCAACGATTTTAAATCGAAAGTATTAAAAGAAGCGGTTATTCTCGAAGGCTCTGTACGTGGTACGGGAATACATGCGGCCGGAATTATTATTGCGCCGATGGATTTAACAGACATTATCCCCGTATCAACATCAAAAGAAACAGATTTATTAATTACCCAATATGATGGGAAGGTAATTGAAGATGCAGGTGTAATAAAAATGGACTTTTTGGGATTAAAAACCCTTACCATTATTCGCGATGCATTAGAATTGATAAAGCAAAATAAAGGAATTGAAATAGACATCGATAATATTCCGCTCGACGATCCGAAAACATTTGAACTTTATCAACGCGGCGAAACAAACGGAACTTTTCAGTTTGAATCTGCCGGAATGCAAAAACATTTGATCGATTTAAAACCCGATAAGTTTGAAGATTTAATTGCAATGAATGCCTTGTACCGACCTGGTCCGATGCAGTACATCCCGAAATACATTTCGCGTAAACACGGCAGAGAGCAAGTAACCTACGACTTACCAGAAATGGAAGAGTACTTGCAAGACACCAATGGTATTACGGTTTACCAAGAGCAGGTGATGTTGCTTTCGCAAAAGTTAGCGGGCTTTAGTAAAGGCCAAGCAGATACTTTGCGAAAAGCAATGGGTAAAAAAGATCGTAAAACACTCGACGATTTAAAAGATGTATTTATAAACGGAGCAGTTGATCGTGGTTTAGATAAAAAGAAATTAGAAAAAGTATGGACCGATTGGGAAGCCTTTGCTTCTTATGCGTTCAATAAATCGCACTCTACATGTTATGCATTCGTAGCATTTCAAACAGCGTATTTAAAAGCAAACTATCCATCAGAATACATGGCATCGGTATTAACTCATAACTTGAGTAACATCGATAAAATTACCATGTTTATGGAAGAGTGCAAACGCATGGGCATGTCGGTACTGGGTCCGGATATTAATGAAAGTATTTACAAATTTTCGGTAAATGAAAACGGACAAATTCGATTCGGTTTAGGAGCAGTAAAAGGAGTAGGAGAAGCGGCTGTACTTTCTATTATTGAAGAACGAAATAAAAAAGGAAAGTTTTTAAATATTTTTGATTTAGTGAAGAGGGTAAATTTAAGAGCAGCTAATAAAAAAACCTTCGAATCACTTGCGAATGCAGGAGCTTTCGATTCTTTTAATATTCATAGAGCTACCTATTTTCATCATGAAATAAATGAAAACGGAAATTTCTTAGAAAAAACCTTACGCTTTGGTGCAAACTATCAAGACAGCTTAAGTTCTGCTCAATCATCATTATTTGGAGCAGGAGCAGCCTCACAAATACCAGAGCCTAAAATTCCAATCTGTGATGAATGGGGTTTCTTGCAAAAGCTGAGGTATGAAAAAGAAGTAGTAGGGTTTTACATTTCTGGTCACCCATTAGATGAATTTAAATTTGATTTAGAAAAATTTTGCACGGCGAGTGTTAGCGATTTGAAATTAGTGAGTCGATTTTCTGGAAATAAATTTGAAACGAATGCGAGCATACAGGAAAAGGGAGAAGAGGAAGAAGATTCGGCGAGCGATTTATTGGCCGAGCGTTTTGAGCGATTAAAAAACAAAGAATTGAGCTTGGGAGGAATGGTTGGAGGAGTTAACCACAGGATAGCAAAATCGGGTAAGCCATACGGTTCTTTATTTATTGAAGATTACGGCGACCAAACGGAGTTAACCTTGTTTGGCGATGATTATTTGAAATTTAAACCCTATTTAAACGAAGGCTTGTTTTTATACATAAGAGGTAAAGTGCAAGAGCGATACGGCCAAAAAGGAAATTGGGAGTTTAAGGTTACCAGTATACAATTATTGACAGATGTACGTGACAAGTTGACGAAGAGCATGACCATTACTTGCTACTTGAGCGATTTGAGCGAACAATTACTACATCAAATTGTTAAGTTAATTGAAGAAAACAGCAAAACAGACTTGCAAAAGAACTGTGAGTTGAAAATAAAAGTGATAGACCAAGAGCAAGGAATTGCCATGGAAATGCCGAGCAGAAGATGCAAAGTAAGCCCATCAAATGATTTATTGCAAGCATTAGAGCAATTAAAGGGCGTAAGCTTTCGATTGAATTAATGACAAAATTGCATTTTTGGGGGATTGGCAATGAATTTGACTAATTGTACACTGTAAGTTGTACATAGTACATTGTACAATTTACAGTGTACGTTATAAAACAAAAAAACAAATTAAGAACAATAGTAATTATGGCATTAGAACTAACAGACGCTAACTTCGATGAGTTAGTATTAAAATCAGACAAACCCGTATTAGTAGATTTCTGGGCAGAGTGGTGTGGACCATGTCGCATGGTTGGGCCAGTGGTAGAAGAATTAGCGAAAGATTTCGATGGTAGAGCGGTTATTGGTAAAGTAAACGTGGATAACAATCCTGGTATATCGATGAAATTCGGAATTAGAAACATTCCGGCTTTATTATATTTCAAGAACGGTGAAATTGTTGACAAACAAATTGGAGCAGTTCCTAAAAATGTATTACAACAAAAATTAGAAGCACAGCTTTAAAAAAGCTTGGTTAAATTAATACAAAAAAAGCTCCTGATGAGGGAGCTTTTTTTGTGTGCTAGTGTGATAGTATGCTAGTGTGCTAATAAGCAAGAGTGCAGCTTCGTATAGTCGCATAATCCTATTATTGTACAAGCCAAATTCTATATACTCAACAGATGTTGAATTCCTTGAACAATAATAGTTAAACTAGCAATAAGAGCTAAGCTAATGCCGGATACTAATAAGATATCAATTTTCTTGGTATGCATAATTTTTGATTTGATGTACAAAGATGTGTAGCAAATAGAAGCTAAACAATACAGACTAGACTAATGGGTTAATTGGCTATATAAACGGGTGTTATTAGCCGATAAGTTAATTTATTCCTCCAAGATTTATTGGTCGACTAAAATCGGGTATTGGTCGGTTTTGGTGATGTATACAAAGATTAGTTTTATATACGTTTAGAAGGAAAGTAATTTATATTTGTGTATGCAAGAGGAGTTAAACATAGAGGAGATTATACCGAAAACCAATTTGGGTATTTTAGCTAAACAAGTAGTAGAAGGTTTTATAACTGGTTTACATAAGAGTCCTTTCCACGGATTTTCTGTGGAGTTTGCGGAGCACAGACCATATCATCCGAGCGAAAATATTAGAACGATAGATTGGAAATTATTTGGACGTACAGATAAAATGTATGTGAAGAAATATGAAGAGGAGACAAATCTGCGATGTCAATTGGTATTAGATGTTTCGAGTTCTATGTATTATCCTGATAAAAAATGGAACAAAATTAAATTCTCTATTTTAAGTATTGCCTCTTTAGTAGAACTGTTAAAATCTCAACGCGATGCATTTGGATTGAGTTTGTTTTCTGACGAATTAAAATTCTCGAGCATTGCTAGATCTACTACTGTACATCAGAAATTAATTTATGCAGAGTTAGAAAAAGTATTGGTAGATAAGCCGAAATTACAAAAAACATCTATTGCAAAATCATTACATGAAATTGCTGAGAAAATACATAAGAGATCATTAGTAATTATTTTCTCAGACATGTTTGAAAATATTGAAGAGCGCGAAAAAATATTTGAAGCCTTACAACATTTGAGATACAATAAACACGAGGTCGTAGTATTTCATGTTAGCGATCATTCAACAGAAATAGATTTTAATTTTGATGGCAGACCCTATTTATTTGTTGATGTAGAGTCGGGGGAAGAAGTGAAGGTGCATGCCAACAGTATTCGAGCAGAATATGTAAAAAGAATGAATTCTTACGTAGAAGAAATCACAAAACGTTGTCAACATGAAAAAATTGACTTTATACTCTCAAACACTGAAAAAGGTTTCAACGAAGTGTTAAATTCTTATTTAGTAAAAAGAGCAAGAGTTTACTAATGATTTAAGACAATTGTCTAATTTTTTATTCGCATTGTCATTGTAATATTGAACCCTTTTTTAGTGTTTTTTTTAGTATGTTGATTGAAATTAAATAAAAAACAGTAGAAAGGTTACTTACATCAATTAGATGATAAGCATTCGCAATTATGTTTAATAAAACGAATGTTTTTTGATCAATTGGCTTTAAAATTTCTATAAAGCTTCCAAAATCACTCTACAAGCAAACTTAATTTCTTCTTCTGAAATCACTAGTGGAGCAGCAATTCTCATTGCATTGCTGCAATGTAAAAACCAATCTACTATTACACCATTAGCGATGCATCGGTCGATTACTTTTTTATTGTATTCGAAACTTTCTAATTGTATAGAAAGCATTAAACCAAGTCCACGAATTTCTTTAATTTTAGGATGTACCAAGAGTGAGCGAAATAATTCAGCTTTTTTTGCTACATCATCTATTAATTTTTCTTCATGCAAAACAGATAAACTAGCCAAGGCTGCAGCGCAAGAAACCGGATGCCCGCCAAAGGTGGTAATATGCCCGAGTATCGGATTGTTGGTTAGCGTGTGCATATTTTCTTTTGAAGAAATAAAAGCTCCAATTGGCATTCCGCCGCCCATGCCTTTTGCAATTACTAATATATCGGGCACTATATCGTAATGTTCAAAGGCAAACATTTTTCCGGTTCGCCCAAAGCCTGCTTGTATTTCATCGAGTACTAATAAACAACCTACACTTTTGCAATGCGCACTCAATGCTTGCCAATATTCTTTGCTTGCAGTTTGTATGCCCGATTCGCCTTGTACCGTTTCAATAAAAAAAGCCGCATGTTCTGCACTAATCTTACCAATATCTTCCATTACTCCGAAACGAATAAATTCTATGCCTGGTACTAATGGTCGGTATGCTTGTTTGTATTCTTCATTACCCATTATACTCAAGGCACCATGCGAACTGCCGTGGTAAGAGTTAACGCAAGCCATTGTTTTAAATCTGCCTGTTACGCGCTTGGCTAATTTCATGGCACCTTCTATGGCTTCGGCACCAGAGTTTAGTAAATAAATAGATTGTAAGTTTGATGGTAGGTATTTACAAAGTTCGGTTGCAAATAGAGTTTGCGGAGCTTGAACATATTCGCCATACACCATGGTGTGTAAAAATTTGGCGGCTTGTGTTTGTATGGCTTCCACTACTTTTGGGTGGCAATGCCCAATGTTATTTACACCTATGCCCGATATAAGGTCGAGGTATTTTTCGCCTTTTGTTCCATATAAATAAACACCTTCTGCTCTTTCAATTTCGAGCATTAAAGGCATCTCGGTGGTTTGTGCATTGTGCAATAAAAATAATTGTCGGTTCGATAACATGTTACAAAAGTACGAATTATCCGTTTGTATGATTACATTTGAGTATGGAAGATTCATCAAATTCTATAAACGAACTTAGTAGTTATTGGATCGACGTTACCAACCCAAGTGAAAAAGAATTGCTTGAATTGGCTACTAAATATGCTTTACACCCTAATGCCGTACAAGATTGCTTGGAGCCAGATCATCTCCCGAAATACGAGGAAACTGGTAATAGCTCTTTCGTAGTATTACGTGTTTATGATACAATGCAAACGTCTGATGCAGATACGATACAAGAAGTAACTCGCAAAATTGCCATATTTATATTAGCCGATAAATTAATTACCGTACACAGAACACAGCAACCTATATTAGAAGGCATACAGAAAAAATATGTTGACAGTAATCGGTGTAATAATAAACATGAATTGTTATTACATATTTTAAATGCTTCATTTTTATCGTACGACGAACCTTCGGATAAATTAGTGTCAGAAATTGATTTTTACGAAACACGGATTTTTCTGAAGACTAAATTGCCAAATCTCCTAAAAAACTTATATCACATAAAACGAAAAGTTTCTGTTATTCGAAGAATCCTTACATTATCAAAAGAAATTACCAATAAAGTAGAAGAAGGATTCAAAAAAGATGCAATGTATCGTGAGATGCGCGATAATTATGTGCAACAAATTACAGTATACGACCAGTTAAACGAAGACATTAATAACTTACTCTCTTTATACCTCTCCATTTCGGGGCAACGAACTAACGAGGTTATTCGAGTGCTAACCATCTTCTCCGTATTTTTTATGCCACTTACTTTTATAGTTGGAATTTACGGCATGAACTTCGATCACATGCCAGAGCTAAGATGGGAGTACGGTTACCTGTTTTCATTTGGGGTGATGACATTAGTAACCGCAGTAATTTACCTATGGTTTAAGCGTAAAAAATGGCTTTAATCATTTTCTGGTCCACGTGGTCCACGTCCACCTTTATCTTTTATTTGTTTTAATAGTTCGCGTTTAAAACCCTCTTGTGCACGGTAGTATAAGGCAAGTTTTCTAACACTTAATACAGCTTTATATCGTTCATGATATCTTCTATCGAGGTCGAGTTCTTTCTGACGAAAAACTAATTCATCGTTTATTGATTTTTCTAAATCGACATCGCTCATGCTTTCAAAATCTTCTCTAATAGTACGCATGCGAGAGCGTTTTTCTTTTTGTAGCTTATGAAATTCTGCCTGCATGTCATTGTAAACAGGCCAGAATTTTTTTGCTTCTTCTGCGGTCAAATTTAGCTGACGAGTAAAATACTCTTTCCTAAATTTCTCTATTTCTTCTTTTCTATTTTCTTGCGCAATACTATTTGCATGTATTGCAAACATGAATAGTAAGAGTATGTATAGCTTTTTCATATCGTTAATTTTATAATTCCTCTATTATCGTATGTTCGTCAAGGTATTGTTGGTAAAGTTCTTCTTCAGTTTGTGTTTCTTCGTTAGCTGTATTAGTGGTAAATTCCATCAACACACTTTCGTCTATTTCTGTTAAGTAGTATTCATCAATAGTTATTGACTCGTCTGTATTTTGGGTTTGTATTTTAAAGATGTAAATGCTTATGCCCATCACAACAAATACGATGGCAGCGGCTAAAAAATTGCTCCATTTTTTTAATGGAATAGCTATCGTATTAGGTTCTATATTTTTGTATTTAATACGAGCCATCATTTTACTCGAAAAAGAATCGAAATAACCTTCTGGTACCTCCAACTCCTTTTTTGGGAGTTTGGATAGCACTGGGGCTAATTCAATTAATTCATCTTTCAATTCTTTGTTCATGTTTATAGGATACTAAAGTGGTGCTATGGTTTAATGTTCTGTTAAATAAAATTCAATTTTTTTAATTGCTATATGAAAAGACGCTTTAAGTGCACCCACACTAGTGCCAAGGAGCTGCGACATCTCTTCGTATTTCATTTCTTGATAATATCTTAAATGGAAAACCATTTTTTGTTTTTCGGGCAAAGTATCTATGGCCATTTGAAATTTTTGTTGAATTTGATGACCATCCATAGGGTTATCACCCACTTTATTTACAAACTCTTGCTCATTTGCTTCATCGATGGGTAAGTGGGTATGTTTTTTTTGTTTGCGATGAAAATTTATACACTCATTGGAGGCAATTCTAAACATCCAGGTGTATAATTGGGAGTCTTCGCGGAAATTCACAAGTCCCTTCCAAATTTTTATAAAAACCTCTTGCATAATATCGTCGGCATCGTTATGGTCGTTAACGTATCTGCGTATGAGCCAATATAATTTTTGTTCGTATTTTTTGATGATTAATTCGAAGGCACTCTCTTTGGATTTTTCCTTTCGGAAAAGATTCAATAATTCTTGGTCGTCGAATTTTTTAATCATGCGCTCTTTTTATGCGCCGCAACCAGAAATTATCTTCTACTCATTACTTTCTGAACGGCTGCAATAATATTTGGGGTTTCTAAACCATATTTTTTCATCAATTCGTCTGGAGTTCCACTTTCGCCGAAGCTATCGTTTACAGCAACCATTTCAATAGGTGCAGGGAATTGCTCTCCTAGCAATTGTGCGATACTGTCACCAAGTCCACCGTTCTTTTGGTGTTCTTCTGCAGTTACCACACATCTTGTTTTACGAACTGAAGTTAGGACGGCTTGTGCGTCTAATGGTTTAATGGTATGTATATTTATTATTTCAGCACTGATGCCCATTTCAGCTAACTGTTGGCCTGCTTCAATGGCTTTCCACACTAAATGCCCGGTTGCAAAAATACTTACGTCTTTACCTTCATTTAACAACACGGCTTCACCTATCTGAAAATGCTGATCGGCAGGTGTAAAATTAGGTACCGCCGGTCGACCAAACCTTAAGTAAACGGGTCCATCGTATTCTGCAATTGCAATGGTGGCCGCTTTAGTTTGGTTATAATCACATGGGTTAATTACTACCATGTTGGGTAGCATTTTCATTAATCCAATGTCTTCTAATATTTGATGGGTTGCACCGTCTTCGCCTAACGTTAACCCTGCGTGTGATGCACAAATTTTTACATTTTTTTGTGAGTATGCTACTGATTGGCGTATTTGATCGTAAACACGGCCAGTAGAAAAATTGGCGAATGTACCTGTAAATGGTATTTTACCCCCAATGGTCATACCTGCTGCTAAGCCAATCATATTTGCTTCTGCAATGCCCACTTGAAAAAATCTATCTGGGTTTTCTTTTGCAAAGGCATCCATTTTTAATGAACCAGTTAAATCGGCACATAAAGCCACAACCTCTGGGTTTGTTTTTCCTAGTTCTGCTAATCCTGCGCCAAATCCTGAGCGGGTGTCTTTTTTCTCTGTGTAGGTGTACTGTTTCATTGTATTGGTGTTAGGGGTTTATGATGGTGCAAATATAAGTGTTCTAATATTAATTAAAAGCGTATAGAATATGAACTTCCTGAACTAATTTGAAAACGTTCGGATCTGGTACTCATGGTTTTTTTAGAACCTTTATTTTTATATACTAAATGGTAACTTCCGGGTTGTAAGGTAATGGTTTCGGTTACTGTATTTCCGTTTATCTCGCAAACAAACTCTAAGTCTTGGCCTCTTTCAACGTAAATACTTCCAAATACAGGTACTGCATTGGTGTTTAATATAGTTAGCAAACCCGGTGCAGGTATTTTAATGCTGGTGGTTTCGCTTTGTTTTATTTTTAAGTTTGATATGCTAATGCGTGGTAAAGTAAGAATTTCTATGTCGTAAGTTCCTGTTAAGTATTTTCTTTTCTGATTAATCTCTAATTTATCAATGATTTCTTCTTCGTTATTTTTTTTAATGATGCTGCTTAATTCTTTATAAGTGCTTAAGCCTTCTGTTTGTATAATTAAATCTCCCTGGGCGGCATCTGCATTTATTACAGAATGTTTATTTGGTATTACTTTTATATCATTTTTATAGATAGGTGGAATGGTATGCACTACCATATCATACACATTAACTGGGTCGAGTTGCAAAGTATCGGGGTTACCACGTGCATTTAAAGTATGAATAAAATTGTAACGTAATATTCCGGCACTCTTATCGTATAAACTAATGGGAACATTAGATTCTGTTGGTTTGCCACTTTCATCTAATAAATTAATCTGCGATGTACTGCTGTTAAGTACAGTATTCATTACACTCTTCAACGATTTTTTAAAACCAATTTCATCTTGAGCATCGTCATACCTCCCTACGCATTCAAACGTTAATGCAGCTTCTTTTGTTAAGCCCAATCCAATAATAAACGGTTGTAAAAATATCCCTTTGGCTTGTAATTTTTTAGAAATTTCACAAGCATTGCCGTCGCATGATTCTATTCCATCTGTAATTAAAATTAAAATATTTCGATAACCTTCGCCACTATATACAAAATCGTTAGCACTTTGCTCTAATGCATACGCAATAGGAGTAATTCCATTTGCTTTTAAATTTGTAAGTTTTAGTTTAATGGTAGCGGCATTGTTTGCGCGTATAGGTGCTTCGAGCTTCGTGTCTTTACAATCGTTCGCATTTAATGGAGACATGCTCCCGAAAACTCTTAAACCCATTTCTAAATTAGGGATTTTTTGCAATGAATCTACTAAGCCGGAAATTATGGTTTTAGATGCACGAAATCTGTTTCCATTTCCCCAAGTATTCGTCATGCTTCCTGATGCATCTAGCACAAATAAGATACGAGTTTTTACAGCAGGTTGATTTGCAGTTTGCGCTTGCGAAAAGTGACAGCCAGATAAAAATAATATGAGCAATACTTTTTTCATATTAAAAATTTATGGTGCTAGAAATTCCTGAAATAATGCTTACTTTTTTACTAACACTTGCCTTGCTAGTTGTACTTGCTTTCGATCTAAAAATAAGTTCGTAGTTGCCGGGTTGTAATGATATGCTTTCTTTCCCAGGCCCCGAATACATTGAATATATTCGTTCTAGCTGATTTTTTGCATCGCGTTTGTAAATGTATAAATATCCGGCTTGTTTATTAATTTGTAACATGCCCGGGTTTGTTATGCTTATTGTTTTAGTTTGCGATTGTAAAATTTCTACATCCTTTATAATAGTTAGGGGTGTAGTTAATACTTCAATAGTATAAGTTCCAGTAATGTAATTAATGCTGGTATTTAAATCTTGCACATTAATTATTTTACCATTTTGTTTTACAATACATTTTATGTTTTTAGCCTTCGTATTGCCAATCATACTTAATTTTAAAATTCCTTGCGGCGTTTCTAAAGCTTTAACAGTATGTTTTCCTTGTGTTAGTTCCACATCTGTTAAGGTTTTAGAAGGAATCGTATGCACTTTTACTTTGTACTTTATACTAGGGTCTAAGTACAAAGTGTCTGGTTGTTTAAAGGCATTTAAAGTATGATAGAAATTATTTTTTAAATCGCCATTGTTTTGATTGAAAAAGCTCATTACCACATTTGTTTCTGTAGGTTTTTCATTAACGTTTAATAAATTTATTTGCAAACTCGTAGGGTTCATCATGGTGCTAATTACCACGTTTGCAATACCAGCTTCTGATTGTTTATCACTTTCTTGAATATCGAAAATCTGACCAACACATTCAAATTGTTTGCGTTGCTCAGCTGTTAAGCCAAGGCCTACAATATATGGGCGTAAATATATTCCGGAGTTCTGTAACTTAGCGCTGGCAATGCATGCATCGCCTTCGCAATTTTCAAAACCATCAGAAATTAAAATAATTACGGAGCGTTGTTCTTGTTTGGTTAAAGGGAAATCATTTACCGATTGTTCTAATGCAAGTGCAATAGGCGAGTACCCTTTAGGTTTTATTCTTTGTAAGGTTGTACTAAGTGTAGAACTGTTGTTTATTGTAAAAGGAATTTCCAGTTTGGTATCTTTACAATCTACTAAACTTTTATCTTTTTGATGTCCGAATACACGTACAGCATATGGTATATTTTCACGAGCTAAACTATCGGCTAAATGGGTAAGTATTAATTTAGCCATTTCCATTTTAGTGCTTTCTTTCCATTTACCATTCATGCTACCAGATGCATCGAGTATGAACAATACACGAGTTGGTTTTTGTACACGATTTTGAGCAATAGCATTGCTTGCAATTAAAAATAGAATTGCTGCTAAGGCTATGGTTTTGTATAAATGTTGACGGATTTTTAAAATCAAAATCTAATAGATTAATAATCGCCTATGCTTTCTTCTAATTGAGCAAGGGCAGAAGCTAATTGCTCATTGTTTGGAGCAATACCATGCCATTTGTGTGATCCCATCATAAAATCAACACCAGCACCCATTTCAGTTTTCATCAAAATTAATACGGGTTTACCTTTGCCAGTATGTTGTTTAGCTATGTTTATGGTATCTACTACATTTTGCATATCATTTCCATTCATCTCTAGTACATCCCATCCAAACGCAATCCATTTGCCTTTAATATCGCCAAGCGACATTACTTGTTCTGTAGAACCATCTATTTGCTGACCGTTAAGGTCGATGGTAGAAATAATATTATCTATTTTATGGTGAGTAGCATACATCGCCGCCTCCCAAATCTGACCTTCTTGTAATTCACCGTCGCCATGCAAGGTGTAAACCAAGGAATGATCGTTATTAAGTTTTTTTGTTTGAGCTGCACCCAAAGCAACCGATAAGCCTTGGCCTAAGGAACCCGAAGCCACACGAACCCCAGGCAAATGTTCTGCGGTTGTGGGGTGACCTTGCAATCTGGTATCTATTTTACGGAAACTTGCAAGCTCGGCAACCGGGAAATATCCGCTACGTGCCAATACAGAATACCAAACCGGAGAGATGTGCCCGTTAGAAAGGAAGAACAAATCTTCGTTTTTACCGTCCATGTTAAACTTATTGTCGTGTTTCATTACTTCAAAATAAAGAGCGGTAATAAAATCAGCACAACCTAAAGATCCACCTGGGTGACCAGATTGGCAGGCATGTACCATACGAACAATGTCTCTTCTAACTTGTGAAGCTGTTTTTTCTAATTCTGTAATAGTTGACATAGAGGTTTATTTTAGCTCAAAAGTAGGGAAAAAAGGCG
>JBILKW010000046.1:0-13959 GCA_044376465.1 Sphingobacteriales bacterium
TAACCTGCGGATAGAGCGCATGTGGCTTTTTAACTCGTCATTTAACTCTAAAAGAGTGACATCCTTTTGGGCTTTAACCATTATAAAAGGTTGATACTTATCTGCACGAACATCAACTAAATTCCGGGCATAATTAATCGGAATTAATACTTGATTATCCATGCTATTGCCCAATATGTCTTCCCCTTCTTTCAAACAAACACCGATTACCTTTAATTTTCTACCCAATACTTTTATTTCTTTACCTAGAGGGTCTGTTTGTCCGAATAAGGCATCGGCAACATTGTATCCAATAATTACATAGTTTTTTCCGCTCCTAGATTCTGAAGTAGTAAAATACCGGCCCTTTTCAAATTCTAATAAGCGTACATCAGCAAACTCATGCGAAGCGGCAAGTATGGTTACATTCTCAACAAGATTTGATCTGTATTTCACTGTTTTATTTGAGATGTCTATTTCGAAAGCCATCGCTTTTACTTTTTCAGGATCAACTCGTTTGCTTAAGCTTTCAAAATCACGGAAACTTGGATTGGGCCTGTTAAAATATTTCCACCAGGGGTAATCGCTTCCAAATGCCCATGGCCATTTTTGCACATATACCACGTCATTCCCTAATTTCTGAACAGACGATTGAACATTATTTTCAATGTAATCAACAAATGTAAAAACCGTTATGATGGTGAAAATGCCAATAGAAATACCCAAGAGTGATAAAAAAGTTCTTAACTTATTTACCACTAGAGCATTTATTGCAAAAAGAACAGATTCACGGAAAAGTTTTATAAACAACATGTACAAATCTACTATATAATGCTTAAGAATCCTCTTTGCATAAGCATTTTTACAAAAACTAGAAATATATTCTTAACTTAGCCGAAAAATTAACACATAAAATATTCGATATAAATTACGTATGAAACTATCACAATTTAACTTTAACCTCCCAGAATCCTTAGTTGCTTCTACCCCAGCAAAACAACGAGATGAATCGCGTTTAATGGTATTAGATCGCAAAACAGGTACTATTGAGCATAAAGTTTTCAAAGATCTATTGAATTATTTTGATGATGGAGATGTAATGATTTTAAATAACACGAAGGTTTTTCCGGCTCGCATGTACGGAAATAAGGAAAAAACTGGTGCTCAGATAGAAGTATTTTTATTAAGGGAGCTAAATCACGAAATGCGATTATGGGATGTTCTTGTTGATCCAGCTCGTAAAATTAGAGTAGGTAATAAATTATATTTTGGTGATGATGACTTATTAATTGCTGAAGTGGTAGATAATACTACTTCTAGAGGTAGAACAATTCGTTTCTTATTTGATGGAACAGACGAAGAGTTTCGTAAAGCAATTGAAATTTTAGGAGAAACGCCTTTACCAAAATACATCAAACGAAAAGCTACCTCAGAAGACAAAGAACGTTACCAAACTATTTTTGCAAAAGAAGAAGGTGCGGTAGCTGCTCCTACTGCAGGCTTACACTTTAGCAGAGAGTTATACAAAAGATTAGAATTGAAAGGCATTGAATTCGCTGAAATTACCTTACACATTGGCTTAGGAACTTTCCGTTCTGTTGAAGTAGAGGATTTAACAAAACATAAAATGGATTCGGAACAATTCATCATTCCTGAAAAAGCTGCGGCTATGGTAAACAAAGCAAACGAAAATAAAAAGCGCGTTTGTGCTGTGGGCACCACTTGCATGCGCTCAATTGAATCGGCTGTTTCTGCAAACAGGTTGTTAAAGCCAGCAAACGACTGGACTAGTAAGTTTATTTTCCCTCCCTATGATTTTAGCATAGCGAATTGTATGATTACAAATTTTCATACACCAGAATCAACCCTACTCATGATGGTAGCAGCTTTTGGTGGATACGAATTTGTGATGGAGGCTTACAAACAAGCCGTTAAAGAAAAATATCGTTTCTACAGTTATGGTGACGCAATGTTAATTCTCTAATTATCTCTATCGTTGCTAATGAATAAATACGCCGTTATAGTTGCAGGTGGTTGCGGTTCTAGGATGCAAACCGAATTACCTAAACAATTTTTAACCATCAACGGCAGGCCAATCCTCATGTACACGCTCGAGAAATTTGCAACAGATAACATTCAGCTCATTCTCGTTTTAAATGTTGATTACCATGAGTATTGGAATAAACTTTGTTCAGAATATTCTTTTAACATCCCTCATACTTTAGTTAAAGGTGGTACCAGCCGATATCAATCCGTAAAAAATGGATTGAAATTAGTTGCAGAAAAATCTTTGGTTGCGGTACACGATGCCGTGCGCCCATGCATAAAAAGAGCACACATTCTATTCGCTTACCAAGAAGCAGAAAAATATGGAAATGCAGTTTTAGCTGTAAAACCTAGCGACTCTGTTCGTAAAGTAGAACATGAAAAAAGTGTAGCTGTGCCTCGAAACGACTACTATTTAATACAAACTCCACAAGTTTTCTTAACAGATAAACTTAAAAAAGCATACAAGGAACCCTACCGAAACGAATTCACAGATGATGCATCTGTGCTTGAATTCATGGGAGAAAACATACATCTTATAGAAGGCGATTCTTCGAATATAAAAATTACCTACCCCGACGATTTACTCATTGCTCAAGGCTTATTGATGAATTAATTATGCTGTATTCAGCTTATTTTTGAACCAGAAAACCTACTCCTTGATACATGGCTTTGTTTGCGTAAAATACTTGATTTAATACGCATGTTTCTAAAAGCGTTGCTTAAATTAATCTAATAAATTAATATTCGTCTTCGTTAAAAAAGAAGTCGTCTTTTGTTGGATAATCTGGCCAAATTTCCTCAATATTTTCATATGGTTCGCCATCATCTTCTAAGGCTTGTAAGTTTTCTATCACTTCTACAGGCGCCCCAGAGCGAATTGCATAATCAATTAATTCATCTTTAGTTGCCGGCCAAGGCGCATCTTCTAAGTGTGATGCTAATTCTAATGTCCAATACATGGTTTAAAAATTTTTATAGTTTCCTATGTTTTTTTCGCAAATCTATAATAAATTGGGATATATCAAACAAGTGTTTAAATGTTTATAAATTATTACTTATTAACCCTTGGTATCCATTTATACTCCTCAATTTTCATGTCTGATGCTACCCTACGCGAAAGGGTGAATAAATAATCCGATAACCTATTTAAATACCGTATTCCTCTCTCATCTACGTATGATATTTCTGCTAAATGAACCGTAATTCTCTCGGCTCTACGGCACACAACCCTTGCCAAATGGCAAAAAGAGACAATTGTATGCCCGCCAGGCAAAATAAAATTCTTTAACTCTGGTAAGCCTGCTGTCATTTTATCCATTTCACTTTCTAAAAAAGTAATGTCCTCTTCATGCAAATCAGGAATCACCATTTTAGACTTCTCTGGGTCTGATGCTAAGCTTGATCCTATGGTAAATAAACGATCTTGTATTTCTTTTAATACTTCCTTGTATTCTGAATCAATATCCTGATCTCTAATCAGTCCAATGTAAGAATTAAGCTCATCTACTGTACCGTATGCTTCAATGCGTATATGGTGCTTAGGCACCCTCACTCCTCCAATTAAGGAAGTTTGTCCTTTATCTCCTGTTTTTGTATATATTTTCATGTTATGCTATTCTGTCTAACACACTCGTAATGTTTGTGTTTACTTGGTCACTTTCTATTTCTCCATCTCTCATACGAACAATTCTGTGCGCATGTTTTGCAATATCTTCTTCGTGTGTTACCAGAATAATAGTATTACCTTTTTGATGAATCGTTTCTAGTAAACCCATAATCTCGATAGATGTTTTAGTATCTAAATTTCCTGTGGGTTCATCGGCCAAAATAATAGAGGGATTGTTTACCAAAGCTCTCGCTACGGCTACTCTTTGTCGCTGTCCACCAGAAAGTTCATTGGGCTTGTGTGTAATTCTATTACCTAAACCTACGCTTTCTAATGCTTCAGTGGCTTTTTTAGTTCTATCTGCCTTGTTATACCCTGCGTAAACTAGTGGCAGAGCAACATTATCTAAAGAAGTAGACCTTGGCAACAAGTTAAAGGTTTGAAATACAAAGCCTATTTCTTTATTTCTAATTTCTGCCAGCTCATTATCATCGAGTGCACTTACATTGGTGCCATTTAAAATATAGGTGCCTTTTGTAGCAGTATCTAAACACCCTAGTATATTCATTAGGGTTGATTTACCTGAACCCGACGGTCCCATTAAGGCAACAAATTCTCCTTTATAAATTTTTAAGGTAACTGTTCTAATGGCATGAATTTCTTCAGTACCAATCGTGTATTTTCTACCAACATCTATAATGTCTATTAAGGCCGTTTTCTCCATCCCTGTAGTATTTTTTTTTGAAATTAAGATATTGGTTTCTATTATCAATTTATATATAGTAACAATTCATATACAGAACTATTTCTGTTCAATTACTTTAGGAACTCGGAAATAATCTGAATCTTTTTTAGGTGCATTTTTTAAGCCTTCATCGTGTGTAATTTCTTGCTTTATTTCATCTGCACGAAAAACATTTTTTTCATCCGTCATGTACACCAAGGGTGCTACATTACTGGTATCTACTTCGTTTAGCGATTCCATGAAGCTCAAAATTCTATTTAAATCTTGTTCTATTTTAACTTTTTGTTCGTCTTGGAATTCTAACCTCGCTAAATGTGCGATTTTTTCTACTAGCTCTTTATCTATTTTCATTAGGTATCTAATTTACTGTTAATAATTGAAAATACTTTTTGTGTTAAGGCTTCAATATCTTCTGCGGATGAGAGCCCAGTAGTTTCTATGGGTGCGTGGAAATATGCTCTCATGGTTCCGGGTAATGAACCTCCTTTAAAACCGTTTCCTCTCATCAATTTATAATTATTTAGAAAACTTACCGGTAATATCGGAACTTGTGTATCAACCGCAATTTTAAATGCACCCGACTTGAACTCACCCATTTCTGGTGCTGTTTTAGACATCGTACCTTCAGGGTAAAGAATTAAACTCACTCCTTTTTTAATGTTTTCTTCCACTTTTTTCAAAGCTCTATATCCTGCTATTCTACTAGCTCTATCAACCGGAACATCGATGGTTTGGAAAAATAATTTTAATACAGGGTGTTTCAGTAATTCAACTTTACCCATAAAATGATAGTTACCTGAAATCATGGTACAAATTACCGGTGTATCTAAATAGGAACTGTGGTTGGCTACAATGATCATTGTTTTGTTGAAATCCACCGGAACCTGGAACTCTGTTTTGTATCTATAAAAACCTAAAAAAAAACCAATATCGCACCATATTTTACGTAAACGGGCAACTTTATAATACCTGTTTTCCTTACGTGTATAGTAATAAAATAAAGGGTACATAACATAAAATGATAGTGCTACCCAAAACATATACCAAAAGAAATGTGCTTTTTGCAATATTAATTTCATGGCCTAAAAATAATCAAATTTTAGTACTTTCGGCGTATGGAAACAGTTGTTAGCGGAATTAGATCAACCGGAAATTTACATTTAGGGAATTACTTCGGCGCAGTACAGAACTTTTTGAAGATGCAGCACGAATATAATTGCTATTTTTTTATCGCAGATTATCATTCATTAACTACACACCCTACTCCTAGTGATTTGCACACCAACGTTCGCAGGGTATTGGTAGAGTATTTAGCTGCAGGCATCGACCCTGAGAAATCAACCATTTACATTCAAAGTGATGTGCCCGAAATACCTGAATTGTATTTACTCATGAACATGAATGCCTATTTAGGCGAGCTAGAACGTTCTACTTCTTTTAAAGACAAAGTACGAGCGAACCCAGATAATGTAAATGCTGGTTTACTAACCTATCCGGTGTTAATGGCAGCTGATATACTTATACACCGTGCCACGAAAGTGCCAGTAGGTAAAGATCAAGAACAACATTTAGAAATGACTCGAACATTTAGCAACCGATTTAACCGAATGTACGAGGTGGAGTATTTTCCAGAAGCACAGGCCTTTAATTTTGGCACCGAATTAATAAAAATTCCGGGTTTAGATGGAAAAGGTAAAATGGGCAAATCTGAAGGAGAAAATAATGCAGTTTATTTAGGCGACTCTCCGGAAGTTATTAAAAAGAAAGTGATGAAAGCCGTTACAGATGGCGGACCAACAGAAATGAACCAAGCTAAGCCAGATATCATTCAGAATTTATTCGACATTATGAAGGCTGTTTCGAGCAAAGATACGCTCGATCATTTTGACGAATTATACAATAAATGTGAAATTCGTTATGGCGATATGAAAAAGCAATTAACAGAAGATATTACTCATTTTTTAACTCCTATTAGAGAAAAAATTGAGGACATAGAGCGTAATGAAGACTACTTACGTAAAGTAGTAACACTAGGGCAAGAAAAGGCTCGTGAGAGTGCAGGAAAAACAATTAGAGAGGTTCGTGAAATCATTGGGTTTAAGAAGTTCTAAAAATTAAAATAGATTCTATATATTCGGTAAAATTTAAATTATGCATATTGCTATTGTTGGAAATATTGGTGCAGGGAAAACAACCTTAACAGAATTACTTGCAAAACATTATAATTGGGAAGCTCAATACGAAGCTGTTGATCAAAATCCGTACTTGGAAGATTTTTATCAAGACATGAAACGTTGGGCCTTCAATCTTCAAATTTATTTTTTAAACTCTAGGTTTAAACAAATTGTAGAGATACAAAGAGGCAAAAAAGAAATTGTACAAGACAGAACCATTTACGAAGATGCTTATATTTTTGCAGCAAACTTGCATGATATGGGGTTAATGTCGAGCAGAGACTATAACAATTATTTAGACGTTTTTGAATCAATAAAAGAATTTATAAACCCGCCAGATCTATTGATTTATTTGAAGGCTTCGGTGCCTACCTTGGTAAATCAAATTCAAAAAAGAGGGAGAGAATATGAATCGGGCATTCGCTTAGATTACTTATCTAAATTGAATGAACGTTATGAAAATTGGATTGGCAATTACAAAGAAGGAAAACTATTAACCATTAGTGTAGATAGAATGAACTTTGCCGATAAACCGGAGGATTTAGGAGAAATTATTCAAAAAATTGATGCTGAATTATTCAGTTTATTCTCAAATACTGGAAAGTCTAAATCTAAAAAATGATAAAGGCAACAGGGATTATTCCAGCAAGATATGCGTCTACCCGATTCCCGGGAAAGCCCTTGATAGACTTAGCTGGAAAGTCGATGTTGCAAAGAGTTTATGAACAATGTAAGTTAAGTAAATCGCTCAGTCGCATTATAATTGCAACCGACGACGAACGAATATACAAACATGCAGAATCCTTTGGTGCAGAAGTTTGCATGACTGATGAGAAGCATCCAAGTGGAACGGATAGATGTGCAGAAGTGGCCTTAAAAATGAACATCGACACCGATGTAATTATAAACATACAAGGCGATGAACCCTTAATAAATCCAAGCCAAATAGACTTATTAGCCAATTGTTTTGCTGATTCGAAAACTCAAATTGCTACTTTAATTAAGGTAATAGATTCTGAAGATGTTCTGTTCAATACCAATACTCCGAAAGTAGTTTTAGATTCAGAAAATTTTGCCATTTATTTTTCGAGAGAGTGCATACCACACATCAGAAATAAAGAAAAAAGCGAATGGTTAAGCGCGAATACATTTTACCAACATATTGGCATTTACGCCTATCAGAAAAATGTATTGCAAGAAATTACGAAATTAAAAACATCGAGTTTAGAAACCGCAGAATCCTTGGAACAATTGAGATGGATTGAACATCAATATAAAATAAAAACAGCCATCACAAATGAAGATACATTTGCCATAGATTCTCCAGAAGACGTTGATAAAGTATTACAAAAATTAAAAAATAGTTAATATGAAAACCCTGATTTTAATAGCCATAAGTATTCTATTTTTAAATGAAAACTTACAAGCTCAATACATTGCAGATGAATTGGGCGAAGGCTATGAAAAAAGGACAATAAAGATGCCAGCTGATGAAGAAGGCGAAGTAATTTGCACCATCATTAGAAAAAAATCGAATACCCCAAGTACCAAGGCGGTGTTATATATACATGGATTTTGCGATTATTTCTTCAACAGAGAATTAGCTCAAGCATTAACAGAGCGAGGCATTGATTTTTATGCCATCGATTTACGTAAATACGGCCGTTCAATCTTATCGCATCAACGCATTAACAGCTGCAGAAATTTAAATGAGTATTTTCCAGATATTGATACGGCTTTAAGTATTATAAAATCGGAAGGGCATACAGACATTACCATAAACTCCCATTCTACAGGAGGTTTAACAACCTCTTTGTATGCGGCTGCACACCCAAAAAATAAAAAATACAACAGGATAATATTAAACTCTCCTTTTTTAAGCATGAACCAAAGTTGGTTTAAAGAGAAAATATTAATACCGGTGATGTCATTTATAGGAAAATTTTTTCCGAAACTACCCTTACCAAAAGGATTATCGGGCTTATACGGTGAAACTATACACAAAGATTACAAAGGCGAATGGGAGTATAACAAAACTTGGAAGCCAATTTTAGCATTCCCAATGGATGCTGGCTGGTTGAGGGCTATACACAAAGCACATTTACAAGTAAAAGAGGGCTTAAATTTAAATGATTCTATTTTAGTATTGAGTTCTGATAAAAGTATTTATGGAGAATTGTGGACCGAGGAGTTTAGAAATGGTGATGCTGTTTTAGATGTTATAGAAATACAAGAATTAGGCAAAACTTTAGGTCCCAATGCAAGTATACGTGTAGTATATAATGGATTGCACGATTTGGCACTTTCATCTAAACCAATAAGAACAGAATACTTTGGTGTACTTATAAAGTATATAAATACTGGAAAGTGATTTTTCTTTAACATGATATTTCAGGCGGTATTTTTATTTTACGAAATAGCGAATTAACGAAATAGCGAATTAACGAAATAGCGAATTAGCGAAATAGCGAACTTGTGAATGATCAATTTTCAAGCCATAGATTGGGAAGTTTTAACAAAAACAGAACATAAAGGCGAAACTGGAACTTCTTTTTGGAAGACTCTAGAGTTTGCTGGTTTAAGAATTCGAATTGTTGAATTCTCTTCCGGTTATTTAGCAGATCATTGTGCAGCAAAGGGCATATCGTACACTTGGTAATATTCACACCTTAAGTAAAGGAATGACCTATGTAGTATCCGATAATTTAAGCAGCCATCGCTCCTATTCCAAGCTTGGTGTAAAGCTATTGATTGTGGATGGGGATTTCTTAGTACAATGTATATTGTACAGTGTACATTGTACAACATACATTGTACATTAATGTCTATATTTGCACCACAACTCACAACTCACAACTCACAACTCACAATTCATAACTCACATTGACTAGCAAAGACAACTTCCACCCTCGAAACAGACACAGAACGTATTACGATTTCCATGCATTAATATCATCTTACCCTGCATTAAGGGAGTTTGTGTTTATGAATGAGCATGAAATGATAACCATAGATTTTTTTGAACCAGAAGCTGTTATTGCCTTAAATAAAGCTTTGTTAAAAAGATATTATAACATCGAGTATTGGGAAATCCCCAAAGGATATTTATGTCCGCCGATACCCGGAAGGGCAGATTACATACATTACGTTGCCGATTTATTTGGAGAAGAAAATAAAAACTTGCGTTGTTTAGATATAGGGGTTGGTACCAGTTGCATATACCCCATTATTGGAGTGAGAGAATACCAATGGAAATTTGTGGGCAGTGATATTGAATCCAAAGCCATAGAATCCTCATCCGAAATAATAAAACAAAACAAAGCCTTGGAGGGCAGTGTAGAGTTAAGATTACAAAAGAGCCTAGACATATTTAAAGGCATCATTAAACCAAAAGAAAAATTTGATTTAACCATTTGCAATCCACCTTTCCATAAATCGGCGAAAGAAGCAGCTCAAGGAAATATTAAAAAAGTAAGTAATTTAAGAGGGGCCTTAGTAGAAAAACCACGATTAAATTTTGGTGGCAAAAACAACGAATTGTGGTGTCCGGGAGGCGAGATAAAATTTGTTAACGACATGATTTATCAAAGCAAGGGCTTCGCGAGCCAGGTAAAATGGTTTACAACCTTAGTTTCAAAAAAAGAACATCTCCAAAAAAATTATTTCCATTTAGAAAAACTTCAAGCCAAAGAGGTGCGAACCATTGAAATGAAACAAGGAAATAAAATAAGCAGAATTCTAGCTTGGCAATTTTAACCTTGTTAATAATATAACTAACATTTTCTCCACAGCCTACACTAATATAAAGATTTTTCGTACTTTTGAATCCCGTAACAATACAAGCAAATTTGCTTGTATTTCTCAAAATTATCAGCAATGACCAAATACATTTTTGTTACGGGCGGTGTTACTTCTTCATTAGGTAAGGGCATCATCTCAGCTTCTTTAGCTAAACTTTTACAATCGCGTGGCTATAGAGTAACCATCCAGAAATTCGATCCGTATATTAACATCGATCCCGGGACCTTAAACCCTTATGAACATGGCGAGTGTTATGTTACCAACGATGGTGCAGAAACAGATTTGGATCTTGGGCATTACGAGCGTTTCCTAAATGTACCAACATCGCAGGCTAACAACATTACCACCGGTAGAATTTACCAAAACGTAATTAACCAAGAGCGTGAAGGAATGTACTTGGGCAAAACCGTGCAAGTAATTCCACATATTACCGATGAAATAAAACGCAACATGCGTATTTTAGGTGAATCTGGTGAATTTGATATTGTGATCACAGAGTTAGGTGGTACCGTTGGCGATATTGAATCTCTACCCTATATCGAAGCAGTTCGTCAGTTTAAATGGGAAGTAGGAAGCAGTAATGCAATTGTAATACACCTAACCCTTATTCCTTTCTTAGCTGCTGCCGGGGAGCTTAAAACGAAACCTACGCAACACTCTGTTAAAATGTTGCTAGAATATGGTATACAACCAGATATTTTAGTGTGCAGAACCGAACATTCGATAAACCAAGAAATACGTAAGAAAATAGCTTTATTCTGTAATGTAAACATCAATTCGGTAATTGAATCTATCGATGCTTCTACTATTTACGATGTGCCATTGTTAATGCTAAAAGAGAATTTAGACAAAACGGTGCTTACTAAATTGAAACTACCTTTAAATGGCGAACCGGATTTAGACACTTGGAAAGATTTCTTAGGCCGATTAAAAAACCCAACCAAGGATGTGCGCATTGGTTTGGTAGGTAAATATGTAGAATTACCAGATGCTTACAAATCAATTACAGAATCGTTTATACATGCTGGAGCGGCTAATGAATGCAAAGTACAAGTAGAATACATACATTCAGAAAATATTAACGCAAATAATGTAAAAGAGAAATTGGGCCATTTACACGGAGTTCTTGTGGCACCTGGTTTTGGAAGCAGGGGCATTGAAGGTAAGTTAGATGCGATAAAATTTGTTCGTGAGCATAACATCCCGTTCTTCGGCATTTGTTTAGGCATGCAATGCGCAGTAATTGAGTTTGCTAGAAATGTGTTAAAAATGAAAGGTGCTCACTCATCAGAAATGGACGATAAATCAAAATATCCGGTAATCGACATGATGCAAGAGCAGAAAAAAATAAAAAACAAAGGGGGAACGATGAGATTGGGTGCATATGCATGCGAAATACAAAAAGGCACAAAAGCGTACAGCATTTACGGTAAAACTCGCATTAAAGAGCGTCACCGCCACCGTTATGAATTCAATAATAAATTTATAAAACAATACAACGATGCTGGAATGATTACTTCTGGTATTAATCCAGAAACCGGTTTAGTTGAAATTATTGAGCTAAAAAACCATCCATTCTTTGTGGGCGGGCAGTTTCACCCGGAATTAAAGAGTACGGTAGATAACCCACATCCATTGTTTGTAAAGTTTGTAGAAGCTGCCGCAGAACACAAGTATGGAAAGCGCAAATAATTGCATATATATTGATTTTTACCTACTATTGCAGCCTATTTTAGATAAGAGATGGACAGAAATACCTTTACAGGGCTATTAATTATAGCCGTAATATTAATCGGATTTAGTTTTTACTTGCAACCTTCGGATCAAGAGTTAAAACAATATCAAAAAGTTACCGATTCGTTAAATGCTGCAAAAGCAGGTGTGGTTTCCAAAAATGCCATAACAACTACGGATTCTGCAAGCAAAGAGGATACTGAAGCCGTATCGCAAACCATTGATACTGGCGGTTTATTCGGAACGCACAAAACAGGTAATGAAGAATTTACCATAATTGAAAACGAAAAAATAAAAGCAACCATTAGCAATAAAGGCGCAAGAGTATATTCGATAGAATTAAAGGAATATAAAACTTGGGACCAACAGCCATTGCTTTTATTTGATGGTGCACAAAATGAGTTTAATGTTCGTTTCTATGCAAAAGGTGAGTTAAACAACACTTCTCAATATTTTTTCCAAACCATTGGGAAATCG
This sequence comes from Sphingobacteriales bacterium, assembly GCA_044376465.1. Lineage (GTDB taxonomy): Bacteria > Bacteroidota > Bacteroidia > Sphingobacteriales > Sphingobacteriaceae > CAJBVG01. The sequence continues at coordinate 12,566 of JBILKW010000046.1, forward strand.
TTCCAGGTAATGGCAAACGATTCTAACGAAGTTCGTTTTCGTTTAAATGCTGATGCTGGTAAATATCTAGACTTCGTATATAAACTTAGAGGCGATTCGTACATGCTAGATTTCAACATCGAGTCGCGAAACATGGAAAATGTGATTGCAGCTAACAATGCCTATTTTGATTTGAACTGGAACATTTCCGCGCTTCAAAATGAAAAAGACATGAAAGCGGAACGTAACAATACTACTGTTTACTACAGATTTACGAATGAAGATTACGATTACCTAAGCCCTACAAGTGATGAGAATGAGAAATTAAGCAATGGAATTAAATGGGTATCGTTTAAGCAACATTTTTTCTCCTCTGTATTAATATCTAAATCGAAATTTGATAATGGCGAAATTGAATCTTCAACAGATTTGAATGCTAAAGATGTGAAGAAGATGAAAATGGCATTAACCATTCCATACAACCACAAAGCAGAAGAAAATTATGCTATGCAATTCTATTTTGGGCCCAACCACTTTACTACTTTAGAATCGTATAATATTGGTTTAGAGAAATTAATTAACTTAGGTTGGGGTCCATTAAAATATATCAATAGATACGCTGTAATACCTGTATTTAATAGCTTACAGAGCTTGAACTGGAATTTTGGTGTTATTATTTTGATTTTAACATTGTTACTAAAAATTGTTCTATCTCCCCTAACTTACCGTTCATATTTATCTACGGCTAAAATGAGAATCTTGAAGCCAGAGATGGATGAGATTAAAGCAAAAGTCGGCGACGACGATCAAACAAAATTGCAGCAAGAATACATGAAATTGTATAAGAAAGCAGGTGTAAACCCATTAGGCGGATGCGTTCCGTTGATTTTACAAATGCCGATCTTATTTGCCTTCTTTTTCTTCTTCCCTTCATCGATAGAATTACGTCAGCAATCCTTTTTATGGGTAAGTGATTTATCAACCTACGATTCTATTTGGACCTTTGGCGAGGTCCCATTTATAAGTTATATATATGGCGACCACGTTAGTTTAATGTGTTTATTGATGACCATTTCTACTTTAATATACACACGTTTAAATAACCAGATTTCTGGGGCTACAGGGCAAATGAAATGGATGGGGTATTTAATGCCGATTATATTTATGGGTGTGTTAAACAACGTAGCATCGGGCTTAAACTATTACTATTTCTTAGCGAATATGATGACTTTCGGTCAACAATATGCAATTCGTTTGTTTGTTGACGATGCTAAATTACACAAGCAAATACAAGAGAACAAGAAGAAACCAGAAAGTCAAAAAAAATCTAAGTTTCAGCAGAAATTAGAAGAAATGCAGAAAGAACGCCAAACAAAAAAGAAGTAATTCGAATTAGCGAACTAACGAACTAGCGA
>JBILKW010000047.1:0-13868 GCA_044376465.1 Sphingobacteriales bacterium
ATAATTTTTATAATTTGTATTATATCTTGGAGTTGTGTGTTGCAACATGTAACTTAGTGCGAAATTCACAACTCACAACTCACAATTATTTTGCGTCGTTTCCACTTCATAAAATCACTTCTCCTCCTTCCATTCGCAGCCAGCGCTATGACACTAAAAGAATTATCTAAACTATCGGCGGGCTTTGAGTCTTCGCCATTAATGCCTGTTTTATTTTTGGGCCATGGAAGCCCGATGAACGCCATTGAAGACAATGCCTTTACACGAGAGTGGAAGAAGCTGGGGCAGAGCTTGCCGAAGCCCAATGCGATAATTTGTGTGAGTGCACATTGGGAAACACCGGGTACTTTTGTAACGGCGATGCCGAAGCCCAAAACGATTCACGATTTTGGAGGATTCCCGAAGGAGTTATTTGCAGTGCAGTACCCAGCGCCGGGTTCGCTTAGTGTAGCGGAAGAATCGAAGAAAATCATTTCCATGACATCGGTAGAAATGGATCATGATTGGGGATTGGATCACGGATGTTGGTCGGTAATTATGCACATGTACCCAAAGGCCGATGTGCCCATTATACAGTTGAGTTTAGATTATAGGAAAGATGCCGCTTACCATTACGAACTAGGCAAACAATTACAAGCCTTGCGTAGTAAAGGTGTACTAATTATTGGCAGCGGAAACATGGTGCATAATTTAGGGATGATGAATTGGCGAGATGCCGATGGTGGTTATGATTGGGCGGTAAAAGCAAACGATACCTTTAAAAATTTAATTTCGAACAACGATCATAAAGCCTTAGTAAACTACTCAACACTCGGCCGAGAAGTTCAACTCTCGATTCCTAGTCCGGAACATTATTTACCTTTACTTTACATACTTGCCTTAAAAAACGAAAAGGAAAAAGTGACTTATTTTAATGATCAGGAGGTGTATGGAAGTATATCGATGACCTCCTTGCTAATAAATTAATGTTAAAATAGCTAGCAAGATTTTGTTAATCCACATAAAATCCCCTTTTCTTGTATTTTTACTCCCTTAATTACAAAAATTTCATAATTTCATAAACTTATGGTAATTTGTACCATAATTAGTTTTTCGTACCCATAACTTCGTTCTTTTTTAATCTCATTTAAATATTAATGAGAATTTTTTTTGTAAGACATTTAATTCAAAACAAACTAAATTTTATGCGCAATAATTACATTGTAAAGAAATTCTTAATACCATTTATTTTAGTACTCACTCCAGCCTTCATGTTTGCCCAAAACAATGAAGTGTTAGTACTTAAATCAGGAAATGGTTTTAAACTTTCCGTAAACGGAAAAGAGATGTTCATAAATGGAATGAACTGGGATTATTTTCCGATTGGTACTAATTACAATTATAGTTTGTGGAAGCAATCTGACGACGTAATTATGGCTGCCTTGGATAATGAAATGCCCTTGTTAAAAAATATGGGGGTAAACGTAATTAGACAATACACAGGTGTACCTGCAAAATGGGTACAATACATTTATGAAAAGTACGGCATTTATACCATGCTTAATCACTCTTTCGGTCGATATGGCTTAACCCTTAAGGGTAAATGGGAGCCAAATACAGATTACTCAAACCCCGATGTACGCGAATTAATTCTTGCCGAAACCAAAGAAATGGTTAGTCAATACAAAAACACCCCTGGTGTCTTGATTTTTTTACTTGGTAATGAAAATAATTATGGTCTTTTTTGGAGAGGTGCCGAAACAGAAAACATTCCTTTTGCCGACCGTAATTCTACTAAAGCAGCGTATCATTTATACAAGCTTTTTAACGATGCAGCAATTGCATTAAAAGAGATTGATAAGAATCACCCGATTGCAATTTGCAATGGTGATTTGCTTTTTTCTGAAATCATTTCGAAAGAGTGTAAGAATGTTGACATCTTGGGTATTAACGTTTATCGTGGTCTAACATTTACAGATTTATATGAACGTGTAAACAAAGAATTGAACATGCCTGTAATTCTTACAGAGTTCGGATCCGATGCATATAATACTATAGCTAACCAAGAAGACCAAGAATTTCAGGCAAAAGTATTATTAAGCAATTGGAAAGAAATTTACCATAACGCCGAAGGACTTGGTAAAAATAATAATAGCTTGGGAGGTTTTACTTTTCAGTTTAGCGATGGATGGTGGAAAACAGGACAAACAATTAACTTAGAGGAGCATGATGCAACTGCATCTTGGTCGAATGGTGGATATGCAAATGATTATGTAGTTGGTGAAAATAATATGAACGAAGAGTGGTTCGGCATATGTGCAAAAGGTCAAACTAACGAACGCGGAGTTTATGACTTATACCCTAGAGCTGCATATTATGCTTTGCAATCGGCACATAAATTCAACCCCTATACAGAATCTTCGAATAGTCTAACATCACTGTTTAGCAATGTCTCTATAGCCGATGCAGCGTTGAAAGCAAGAGGCGACAAAGCAGCCTTAGCAGCAAAAGATAGAGGCAAATTATACCTAAGTAATTTACAAGCAAACTTCAATACGTATTATACGGGTGGAAGTTTAATAACAACACCTACCAGCGCAAGTTCTACTACAACCTCGTACCCTAGTGTACAAGGGTTTGATCACATGGAATCTTTTAATATTGGAGTTACTGCAAGGCCGGCCCCTAACATGAAAGCTAATGTTCAGTTTAACGTATTAGGTAATGTTGCTACGAATCCAATTGATGAAGTTTTTTATGAAAATAGAGGTAGACCATTAACCGTGTCGACACCTTCGGGACCGGTACAATTAAATTCTAACAATAGAATACAATTATACAAAGCCGATTATAGTTGGGATGCGAAAGATTTTAAATTAACTGGCTTTTATAGAACTGGTCACTATCACTGGGGATATGAAGGAGATTTCTTCGGATTGTATCCTGAAGCGAATTATGGTCCGAATATCGACTTGTATAATGGTAATGCTCCTTTTGGTTTTGAGCTAGAAGGCAAGAAAACGTTTAAAGGATTAAAAGTTGCTTATGGTCCGGAATTATGGTGGGGGGCTAACCCTGCAATACTCTTAAAGTATAGTAGGAAATTAGCAGGATTAGACATGACGGGTATTTTTCATGAAGACTTAGTTCAGCGTACAAATTTGCAAAGTTCATTTGCAGTACCCGTGCCAAAAACAAGAAGATTAACTTTTGCAATTGCTAAGAAATTGGAGAAATTAACTTTTGATGTAGGAGGTATTTGGGCCGGACAACCGTTAAATGGTAGAACCTTTGAACTAGAACAAGACAATGTTGTTTACATAGATAAAATAAAAAGTTCAGATAATTTTGGAGGGAAGGCAAAGCTTACATACTCAACCGGAGCCATACGTTGGTACGGACTTACATCATACATGGGTTTAGTAGCCAATGGAGGAGTAGATCAAACCAAAACATTTACAGGTTGGGTATTAAAAGACATTGGCAGTGGAAATATGTACAATGCATTAACAGGTTTTACATATAATGTTGGTAACATACAAATTGCACCGAACTTCTTATATCAAAAACCTTTGGCAGGTCCTATCGGGCCTGAGTTTGCTGCCCCAGCACGCCCAAGAAATATTTTAGATGACCCATTTGCAGTGAGAGGAAATCGTGAGACTGTAGCAGGAGAAATTTTAATAACCTATGACCCTACACCTGCAACTTGGATGTATGAGTGGGATAATGATAGAATGGAGGATGCAAAGTTTGCCATGAGTGCCGGATTTGTTTACCGACATTTACCTACTGTACAAGATGCTGCGATTGGTATATTGAGCAATGGTCGAACAACTTTTGTGTTCCCAGGTTCGGCACCAGCTCAAGATCTTTGGGAAACTAACTTAAGAATGGTCTCAAAAATAAATCCTGATTTCGGAATTATTGCCAACGCTTATTTAGGCAATGCTCAAGCAAATGGTAGTGATGCGCGTACGATCAATCGCTATGGAATAGACATCCGAACAATATATAAAAAGATGAAATTAGCTACTATCGTAAAAGTTGATGATTGGGGCCCATTTGACTATCATCGAGATTTCAACTTGACTTTCCCACTACAACTTATTGGCGATTGGTCAATGGAAATTGGCAAACCCGATTGGTTCTTATTGCCTGGTACGAAAATCGGATTGAGGACAACTTACCGCACGCTTGATAAATATTCTAATAGATATTCACCTACAATGAGTTTGAATAATCTTGGTCAATTTGTACCAGACCCTAATGCGATTGGTTTCCCTAATGGTAATGAATGGGAGTTCCGTACGTATGTACAAATCAATATTAATAATTAATAAGATTCATTAAGATTAAAGATAAAGAAGATGAATATTTTAAGTAAAAAAACGATACTCGTGTACATCGCATCAGCCCTAATTACTGCTCCTATTGGATGTAAAAGAGAATTAAGTGACGATGCAGTGTTGCCTACATTTCCTAAAGTTGCGGAAGTGTTTACAGATAACTTTATTGGTTTAGGTTCTGATTTTTATTTGCCATTTGCTGATGCAAAACCCGATGTATTTTCTGTAGATATCACAGAAGGTTATCAAAGCAATTCATCAGTAAGAATTGATGTGCCTAATAGTACAGATCCTTCTGGAACCTATGCTGGTGCTATCTTTAGAGTGGATGGAGTAGGTAGAAATTTAACTGAATTTGATGCACTAACTTTTTATGTAAAAGCATCTACAGGTACTTTACTCGGCGATGTGGGTTTTGGTATTGATTACCTTGGCGACAAGAACAGAGTTTCGATACAGAATGTGAATGTTAGTACTAGCTGGGCAAAAGTAATTATACCTATACCAGACCCATCAATACTTTTAAGTGAACGTGGAGTATTCTGGTTTGCTGCAGGAACACAAGCAACAAATGGATCTGGTTACACACTTTGGTTTGATGAAATTAAATTTGAAAAATTAGGCACTGTTGGTAAGCCAACCTCTAACATTATGAGTGGCTTATCTAGTACTGTTAATACATTCGTTGGTGCGTCGGTTAATGTAACGGGTATTAACCATGTTTTCAACTTAGTAAACGGTCAAGATGTACAAGTAAATTCAAGCCCTGCATATTGTGATTTTTTCAGCTCTGATACATCTATTGCAACAGTTAACGAACTAGGTGTTGTTTCTGTTCTTGCACAAGGTAATGCAGAAATAACTGCAAGCGTAAAAGGTAACCCTGCAAAAGGTAAATTAACTATTATATCAAAGGGAGATTTAGTTGGAGCACCCGTTCCTACTCGTCCGCAAGTTGATGTTAAATCAATTTTTAGTGATGCGTATGTTGATGCAACTGTAAGCAATTTCACTCCAGGTTTTGGTGGCTCTACCACATTAACCGAATTACTACTTACACGCTCAGGTGAAGTGTTAAAATATAGTACCAATAATTACACAGGTATTATGTTTGTGGAAAATCCAATTAACGCTTCAACTTTAGGATTTTTACATATTGATGTATATGTAGAAAATCCGGCTACTACCATTGGTATTCAAATTAGAGATATTGGTGCCAATAAAATCATCGAAACCGATGTTAATACCGGAAATCCACTTGGTGATGATAAAGATTTTAGAACAAGTTTAACTGGATTTCAAACGGGTGTTTGGAAATCGTTCGACATTCCGTTAGGTGGAAATATTCTTAACCAAAAAACCAATATTGGTGCCATTATTGTTACGGGTGGTCCTAACTTTATTTTGGATAATATTTATTTCTATCGTTAATATCATATCATAAAAATTTAGATATATGAAGCATTTAAATCATACAATACTAATAAGCACACTCGCTATACTAATGCTGAGTTGTGAAGTAGAGCCTACTCAAACCTTACCCGATCGTGATTTTGAATTGGTATGGAGTGATGAGTTTGAAGGCGCAGCTGCTAGCGCACCAGATGCTGCAAAATGGACTTTTGATTTAGGAACCGGTCAAAACGGTTGGGGGAATAATGAACTTCAAACCTATACACAAAGCCCCCAAAATGTTGCCATTGATGGATTAGGAAATTTAGTGATCACTGCTAGAAAAGATCAGTTCGGCAATTACACTTCGGCTCGTGTAAAAACACAAGGTTTGTTTACTCAACAATATGGTAGGATAGAAGCTCGTATTAAAACCCCAACGGGCTCAGGTATATGGCCTGCATTTTGGATGTTGGGCAGTAATATTGATTCTGTTACTTGGCCACAGTGTGGAGAGATAGACATTATGGAACAAAAAGGTAAGTTTTCTAACATAACCTACGGATCTATTCATGGCCCGGGTTACTCAGGTGGCCAAGCCATTACTACGCCTTACGCATTACAGAATGATAGGTTCGATAATAATTTTTATGTTTACGCCATAGAATGGAATGCCAATAAAATTGATTTTTTTGTAAACGATTTTCTCTATAAAAGAATTACTCCCGCAGACGCACCAGGTGAGTGGGTGTACAATCAACCTTTTTTTCTTATTATGAACGTTGCCGTTGGTGGAAATTTTGTAGGGCCACCTAATAATTTCACTCCTTTTCCGGGTACCATGACGATTGATTACGTAAGGGTATATAAAGAAAAATAAAGAGTAAAATTCTAAATTCTAAATTCTAATGTATATAAATTCTAAAAACTAAATTCTAAAGGGTGCTAAGAGGTGATAAGAATTAAGTATTAAGAATTAAGAATTAAGTATTAAGAATTAGGTATTAAGAATTAAGAATTTAGCACTTAGCACTTAGTGTTTAGAATTTAGAGATTAGAATTTAGAATTTAGAGATTAGAATTTAGAGATTAGAATTTAGTATTTAGAATTTAGTATTTGTTAATAAAATTACATGAAACAAGAGTTAAGTGTTGAAATAAAGCGATTAAAAATAGAGGGAGAAAATTTCTTTTGCATTTCTAACCACGATGAAATGCGTCCGTTTTTTATGAGTGTGGTGAGCGATTCTAATCATTGGATATTTATATCGAGCAATGGTGGAATTTCTGCCGGTCGTAAAAGCGCCGAATACGCATTATTCCCATATTATACAGCCGATAAAATTACAGAGTCGTATGATACTACTGGTTCTAAATCGATCTTTCAGATTAAAGAGAATAATGAACTACATGTTTGGGAACCTTTTTCGGAACGAAATAATGGTTTATATAAGATCTCGAGGAATTTGTATAAAAATGCCATCGGTAATAAACTAATTTTCGAAGAAATTAACCACAACTTTGAGCTTACTTTTAGGTATGAATGGAACACGAGTAATTTATATGGCTTTGTTCGTAAAGCATCCTTAGAAAATAATGGAGATAAAAAACTACAAATAAATATTCTCGACGGGATTCAAAACATTATGCCCGATGGAGTAAGTAGCGATTTGCAAAACTCTACCAGTATATTGGTAGATGCCTATAAACGCAATGAATTAGACCTTCATACAGGTACGGGCATATTTGCATTAAGTGCAATTATTGTCGACAAAGCAGAACCCAGTGAAGCCTTAAAAGCAAACATCTCTTGGTCTATTGGTTTCGAAAAACCTACGTATTTGCTCTCATCATTACAACTCGATTCATTTAGAAAAGGCCTACCTATAACACAAGAAGTAGATGTGAAAGCAGAAAAAGGTTCCTATTTCATAAACAAAGAAATAAGCTTAGCTCCAAATGAAAAAAAGAAATGGATAATTGTGTCCGATGTAAATCAAAGTCAAGCGGATGTAGTTTCTATTATTAATGAAATTCAAACAAATAATGAACTGCTAACAAAAATTGAACAAGACATCACCTTAGGCTCTAAACGATTAAATGAACTCAATGCATCATCAGATGGAATACAATTATCTGCCGATGTTTACAGAGATACACGACATTTTTCAAATACGCTTTTCAATATTATGCGCGGAGGTATTTTCGATTTTAATTATCAAATTGAAAAAGAAGATTTAATTAATTACCTCGGCGCTGCAAATAAAGAAGTTTTTGAAGCACATAAAATAGTATTAGATAGCTTAGAAGATACATTTTCAGTTTTTGAGTTAGAAAAAATATGTGCTAATACAAACGATAAAAATTTCAAAAGGCTTTGCACAGAATATTTACCACTTAAATTTAGCAGACGACATGGCGACCCAAGTAGACCTTGGAATAAGTTTTCTATTAATACGCGCAGTGCAGTTGATTATTCAAAAAGAATTCTGGATTACGAAGGCAATTGGAGAGACATTTTTCAAAATTGGGAGGCCTTGGCAATTTCATATCCGGGCTTTACCCGCAGCATGATTCATAAGTTTTTAAATGCTACCACTTTTGAAGGATATAATCCTTACCGTGTTACAAAAGCAGGATTCGATTGGGAAACAGTTGAGCCCGATAATCCTTGGTCGTATATAGGCTATTGGGGCGACCATCAGATTATTTATTTACTCAAATTGTTAGAATTAAATGAAAAATATTTTCCGGGTCAACTAAGTACTCAATTTAGCCAAGATCAGTTTGTATATGCGAATGTTCCTTATAAAATAAAAAGCTATGCAGAAATACTAAAGAATGCAAAAGATACCATAGAGTTTGATGAGCATTTGGACAGAAAAATTAAAAATAATATAAACGTTTTAGGTTCAGATGCAGCATTGTTAGTAGATCAACATCAAAAAATATATACTGTAAATTTTATTGAAAAAATACTTGCAACTGTTTTAGCCAAGCTATCTAATTTTATACCCGGTGCTGGAATCTGGATGAATACCCAACGTCCGGAATGGAACGATGCTAACAATGCCTTGGTAGGTAATGGAGTATCAATGGTGACACTCTATTACCTACGTAGGTTCTTAGTGTTTTTTGAAAAGCTAATTGAACAAACACAAGAAGAACGAGTAGAACTATCCAACGAGTTAATTATTTTCTTTAAAGCTATACATGAAACACTTGATGCGAATGTTTCGCTTATTAATGAAAATATAAACGACGCTCAACGAAAAGCAATAGTAGATAAGTTGGGTGAAGCAGGTAGCGAATATAGAGAACATATTTATAATCATTCTTTCTGGTCGGAAAAAAGAACCATTTCTTACCGAAGGTTGAAAGATTTTGTGAAAGTAAGTTTAGCTTTTATTGAACACACCATTCATGCAAATAAGCGCGACGATGATATGTATCATGCGTATAATTTAATGAGTATTAAAAATGATAAGGAAGTTAGCATTTCTTACCTCAATGAAATGTTAGAAGGGCAAGTAGCAGTATTGAGTTCCGGATATTTATCGCCTAAAGATGCTTTAAAATTGTTAGATAGCATGAAGAAGAGTGCACTCTTCCGACCCGATCAGTACAGCTATTTACTCTACCCCAATAAACAACTCCCTAGCTTTTTACAAAAAAATAATATACCAAAAGAAGCTATTCAAAAAATAAAGCTGATAGAGGTATTGTTAACTGCAGGCGACAAATCTATTATTGAAAAAGATATTAAAGGTGAATACCATTTCAATGGTAATTTAAAAAACGCCATGGAGTTAAGTAATGCACTCGACGAGTTAGATGCTACTGCTTACGGTACATATGTACAAGCAGAAAAGAAAGCACTTTTAGATACGTATGAGCTAGTGTTTGATCATAAATCCTTTACCGGACGTTCTGGAACTTTTTATGGGTATGAAGGGCTTGGTTCTATTTATTGGCACATGGTTTCTAAATTACAACTAGCGGTACAAGAAGTATGTTTACTGGCCATTGAACAAGGAGAAACAGAGCAAGTAATTGGCAAATTGTTGGAGCATTATTACGAAATAAACGCAGGAGTAGGTGTACACAAATCGCCTAAACTGTATGGTGCTTTTCCAACAGACCCGTATTCTCATACGCCAAGTAATAAAGGGGCTCAGCAACCCGGCATGACAGGGCAGGTGAAAGAAGATATTATTAGCAGATTTGGCGAACTAGGTGTTTTTGTATTTAATGGAACGCTGTATTTTAATCCTTGTTTATTACGTAAAAACGAGTTTACCATTGGCGATAGAATGTTCCATTATGTTACCATCCACAAAGAACACAAAAGCTTTGCACCCTTGCCAGGCTCTTTATGCTTTACATTTTGCCAAGTACCTATTATTTACAGATTAGCCGATGAAAACTTGGTGGAAATTGAAAAGAACGATGGTACTATTTCGAAAACAGATTCCTTACAATTAGATAAAGAAACAAGCTCGGCTATTTTTAACAGAACCGGCGAGATAAGTAAAATAACGGTGTACCTTAAAAAATCAATCTTAAAATAATTGAATGCGAAAAAGTATAATACATCGTTTTCTTTTTATTTCTAGCATCCTATTGTTAGCGGCTTGTGGTGCTCCTATTTCTAAGAAAAGCAAAACCGCAGCAGAACTATTAGGCGATTCTAATTATTTAGCCATGTGTTATGGAGGCTATAGGAGCAACACGCGCGATATACAACCTAGTGTACATCAATTAAAAGATGATTTGAAAATAATGAGTGCAATGGGTATTAAAATACTTCGCACTTATAATACCAAGCTCGACGAAATACGAAATTTATTGCAAGCCATTACCGAACTACAAGCTGAAGATGAAAACTTTGAAATGCACCTGATGCTCGGTGTTTGGATAGATTGCGAAAATGCTTGGACAGCCCTTTTTCCTAATCACGAAAAGGAAAACTTAGAAGCCAATACCGCTGAAATTAAAAGAGCAATTGAATTAGCGAATGCTTACCCAAACATCATCAAAATAATTTCTGTTGGGAATGAAGCGATGGTAAAATGGGCCACCAGTTATTATGTTTCACCCGCTATAATTTTGAAATGGGTAACGTATTTACAAGAATTAAAACATACTAAAAAATTACCCTCAACGATATGGATTACCTCCTCCGATAACTATGCCTCATGGGGAGGAGCCGATTCGTTATACCATACAGAGGACTTAAAAAAACTTTATGCAGCAGTTGATTATGTTTCGATACATACTTACCCAATGCATGACTCACATTACAACCCAAGCTTTTGGGGCATCAATCCATCAGAAAAAATATTAACAAAAGAACAACAAGTAGATACCTTAATGTTTCGCGCATTGATGTATGCAAAAGACCAATACAAGCAAGTATTTAATTATATGCAATCGATTGGAATTAACAAACCGATTCACATTGGTGAAACAGGTTGGGCTTCTAATTCTGATGGCTTATATGGCAAGGATGGTTCGAAGGCATGCGATGAATATAAATCGGCGAAGTACTATGAATTAATGAGAGCCTGGACAAACAAAGAAAAAATAACTTGCTTTTATTTCGAAGCTTTTGATGAACAATGGAAAGATGCCGAAAATCCAAAGGGTTCCGAAAATCATTTTGGTTTATTTACTATTGATGGAAAAGCGAAATATGCATTGTGGAATAAAGTGGAAAAAGGATTGTTTAATAATGTACAACGCGATGGAAATGCCATTGTTAAAACCTATAATGGAAATAAAGCAGTATTATTAAATACGGTTCAATTACCAGAACATTCAAAATAATTTAATACGATGAACAAGAAACAATATATACATTCATTAAAAACCATTTTTATTGGAGTTATATGTCTTGTTCACCTTCAATGTACAAATACAAAAGAAATGACTATTGATGTATATGAAACCTCAGAAAAGGGAAATGCATTAACACTGCTCAAAGAATTTGAACGCGCAGAAAAATCGCTCAACATAGAAATAAATTCAGAAGAAAAGTATCAAGAAATACTTGGTTTTGGAGGATCCTTCACAGAAGCATCTGCATCCTTATTAAATAAACTCGGCCCGGTAAACAGAAAAAAAATTATGGATGCATATTTTGCTGAAGAAGGAGCGAAGTACTCGCTAACCCGCACACACATTGCTTCTTGCGATTTTTCATTAAGCAATTACACTTATGCAAAAGTAGAAGATGATGTAGAATTAAATCATTTTACGATTGATGATGATAGAGCGGATTTAATTCCGATGATTAAAGAAGCACAAAAAATTTCAAAAGATGGATTTAGAATTATTGCTTCTCCATGGACCGCACCACCTTGGATGAAAGACAATAAAAGTTATGTAGGCGGAAAATTATTGCCAAAGTATAATGATGCGTTTGCCTTGTATTTCTCTAAGTATTTATCGGCATATAAAAAAGAAGGCATCGATGTTTGGGGAGTTACGGTAATTAACGAACCACATGGAAATGGAAATAACTGGGAGAGCACCTTGTTCTCGCCGAAAGAAATGACAGACTTTGTGCAGAATCATTTAGGTCCGAAATTAGATAATGACGGCTGGGCAAATATCCATATTTTAGGCTACGACCAAAACAGAGCTGGTTTGAAAGAATGGGTGGATGAAATGTATAGAGATGAAAAATCATCTCAGTATTTTGCAGGCACAGCCATTCATTGGTACGAGAGTACTTACGATTATTTCCCCGAAGCATTGCAATATGCACATCAGAAAGCACCTAATAAATACTTAATAGAAACGGAAGGATGTGTTGATGCAGAAGTGCCTAAATGGCGCGACGATGCTTGGTATTGGAAGAAAGAAGCTACCGACTGGGGTTGGGATTGGGCTAGTGAAAAAGACAAACATTTGCACCCAAAATATGCACCCGTAAACAGATACGCAACTGATATTATCGGATGTTTAAATAATTATGTAAACGGATGGATCGATTGGAACATGGTGTTGGACACGCAAGGTGGACCCAATTGGTTTAAGAACTGGTGTGTGGCGCCCGTAATTGTTGACCCTGCGAAAGACGAGGTGTATTTTACACCCTTGTACTATGTAATGGCACACTTTAGTAAATTTATGCGACCAGGAGCAGTTAAAATAGGCTGTACAATTAACCATAAAGAAGTGATGAGCACTGCTGTACAGAATACAGATGGAAGTATGGTTATTGCGGTATTTAACCCAACAGATGAAAAATATTCTATCAATATAAAATTTAATAAAGAAGTAAAACACATCAGCATCGATGCAAAAGCATTGCAAACCATAGTACTTAAATAAGAAAAAAAGATATGTCCACCCAGCATTTATCAACCAAAGTTCCATTCGGACAAAAAATAGCGTTCGGTTTAGGAATGCTTGCCAACCAAATGTTTCCTGCAGCGCTAGGAATTTTTATGGTTGTTTTAGTAGAAAATTTAGGCATGCCTTCATGGATGTGGGGTGTATTATTTTTTGTTCCAAGAATTGTGGATGCTTTTTTCGATCCTATTATGGGTTTTATCTCTGATAACACAAAATCTATTTGGGGCCGACGCAGACAGTATGTGTTTGTAGGTTCAATAATCATGGGTATTGCCTTTATGATTATGTGGCAATTATACAGAGAAGACAGTGTGATGTATAATTTCATTTTCTTCCTAAGTTTTTCACTCATTTTTCATATCGGACTTTCTATTTTTAGTGTGCCGTATGTAGCCATGGGTTATGAAATGAGCGATGATTTTCATGAACGCACCAGTATCATGGCAATCTCACAATGGATAGGGCAATTTGCCTGGGTAATAGCGCCTTGGTTTTGGGTAATTATGTACGACCCTAATTGGTTTCCGAATGCCGACACCGCCACCAGAACGTTAGCAGTTTGGGTAGGCTCAATTTTTATGTTGCTTGCCATGGTGCCAGCCATTTTTATAAAAAGTAAATCGACGAAATTTGATGATACTTTGAAACCTCTTACCTATAAAACCATTGGCGGTAGTTTAAAAGAAATATTAGTTAGTTTTAAAGAAGCATTTGCAAATGCTCCATTCAGAAAACTTTGTATAGCAACCTTCTTTATTTTTAATGCATTTAATACGGTTGCTG
>JBILKW010000176.1:0-4623 GCA_044376465.1 Sphingobacteriales bacterium
GTAAATCAGAAAATCCTTTTTGTTTTGCGTTGAATAAAACTTCTGTTGGAATATTTGTTAACGAATATCTTTTTACTTCTAATTCAATATTTACTAATTCATTTATTTGCATTAAAAACCAACGATCAATTTTAGTAGCTTTTTGCACCGAGGTTACCGGAACTCCTAAACTCAAGGCATCGCGCACATGGAACAAACGATCCCAGCTTGCGTTCTCCAAGCCTTTCATTATTTCTTCTAGGTTTCTGCTTTGCTTACCGTCGGCGCCTAATCCTATTCTATTTATTTCTAAACTCTGACAAGCTTTTTGTAATGCTTCGTTGAAACTTCTTCCAATTGCCATTACTTCACCAACCGATTTCATTTGTAAACCTAAGGTTCTGTTAGCTCCTTTAAATTTATCAAAATTCCAACGAGGAATTTTTACGATTACATAATCAAGTGTAGGTTCAAAATATGCTGAAGTTGTTTTGGTAATTTGATTTTCAATTTCATCTAAATTATAACCGATGGCCAACTTTGCTGCAATTTTTGCAATTGGGTAACCGGTTGCTTTAGATGCCAAGGCAGAAGAACGCGATACACGTGGATTAATTTCGATGGCAATGATTTCTTCGTTTTCAGGATTTACAGAAAACTGCACATTACATCCACCTGCAAAATCACCAATAGAGCGCATCATTTTAATCGCATGGTTACGCATTTCTTGGTAACAACGATCGGATAAAGTCATAGCAGGTGCAACCGTAATAGAGTCGCCAGTATGTATACCCATTGGGTCGAAATTTTCTATGGAACAAATAATGATGATGTTATCATTATTATCTCTCAACAATTCTAATTCGTATTCTTTCCATCCTAAAACTGCTTGCTCTACAAGAACCTCATGAGTAGGCGAAGCTTGTAAACCATGGTTTAGGGCAGCATCAATTTCATCTTTATTATGTACAAAACCGCCGCCGTAACCACCCAATGTATAGGAAGGGCGAATTACCAAGGGATATCCAATTTCTTGTGCGGCTTCTTTTCCTTCTAAGTAAGAATTCGCAATTTTAGAACTCGCAATGCCTACTCCAATTTCAATCATCAATTTGCGGAACTCTTCACGATTTTCAGTTTTTTCAATGGCGTCAATGGCTACTCCTTTTATAACTACTCCGTATTTTTTCCAAATACCTCTTTCATCCGCTTCCTTAGCTAAATTCAAAGCTGTTTGTCCGCCCATTGTAGGAATTACGGCATCAATTTTACGTTCTTGCAAAATTTGCTCAATCGATTCGCATGTTAAGGGCAACAAGTAAACGTGGTCGGCAATCACTTTATCCGTCATAATGGTCGCCGGATTAGAATTGATAATCGACACTTCAATACCTTCTTCTTTTAATGAAAGAGCAGCTTGTGAGCCTGAATAATCGAATTCGCAAGCTTGGCCAATAATAATTGGACCTGAACCTATAATTAATACTGATTTTATTGATGGATCTTTTGGCATGATAGGAATCTATAAATTGGCCAAAGGTATCGTTTTTTTCCTAATGTCGAAAGGTAGAATGAATGAAATATCTAAAAACTATTTAACAATTTGATAGATGTCTTTGTAGTTCCTACCATAACCATCATAGTCTAAGCCATATCCCAAGACAAATAGGTTCGGAATTTCAAATCCAACGTAATCTGCGTTAAAAGCATATTTCAAAGCGTCGGGCTTTTGCAATAAACTACAAACTTTTATGGATGAGGGATTAAACTGTTGGATTTCCATTAATAAAAACTCTAATGTGGTGCCAGTGTCAATGATGTCCTCGAGTATAACTACACGTTTATTTTCTAATTCAGCTGAAAATGGTAGTTCAAATTTAATTTTTCCTGTGCTCTCCATTCCTTCATAAGATTTACATTTAATAGTTTGCACACTGCATGATTTTGTGTAATTCAGAATTAAATCGGAAGCAAAAAAGAGTGCACCATTTAGCACAATTACAAAACACAGCTCTTCATCGGCAGCATAAACTTCTAATTCCGCGGCTAGTTCTTTAACTCGATCTTGGATTTTTTGAGCCTCTAAAAAGAGTTCAAACCGGTGGTTTTTAACTTGAATTGTATCGTTCATATAGGGCTAATTTAGGAATATAAGATTACTATTGGTGGCACCACTTAAGTGGTGCCACCAATATCGAGCTAAATCACTGATTTTCAAATAATAAAGCCAGACAATTGCCTGGCTTTATTGGAATAGCTAATGAATAGTTATGAATTATTCATTCGTGAATTAGATTGCTTTTTTCTCTTCATCAGTGTGTGGTACTAATACCCCAATAGCTTCAAATGAAAGTGTGTTTTTATCTTCTTTTATAGCATCAATTGCTTCTTTAGATTCGCCACCGTCTTCAGCGAAATGCTTTTGATCTGCAACCGAAACTGTTTCGAATTTAGCAGTTCCTTGGATGATTACTTCTTGACCCATCATTTTATCCTTATCAGTTGGCACAAAGAAACCGTAGTCTTTAAACGTTACCCGCATCATTTCCCCGTTGCCTAATTCTAACGACATCCAGCATCCTTTTTTAACACACACGTCCACAACTTTACCTTTTACTTTTGCATCATATGAAGGTGCATTGCCCATTTCTAATACTAATGAAGTTACTTCAATAGCGCTATCTGGTGTAATTTCTTCTCCATAAGAGTCGAATGTACCCATTGCAGTTTCTATTATTTTCGAATCTGTACTCGTACTTTTTTGTGGTTCTTGAGAGCATGCAGCTAAAAATGCTGCTACTGATATAAATAATAATACTTTTTTCATTTTTATTTTATTTGGTGTTAAGCTGCAAAGATAGTAAATGGAAAAAAGAAAAATGCAATTCAGAGAATTTAAAGTTAACCGAATAATTGCTGAAACAACTCTTCTAGTTTACTTAAAGGCACTATCTCAATGTTAAATTTCTTCGTATCAATGCCCTTTATTGCATATCTCGAAACGAATATTTTTTCAAAGCCTAATCGCTCGGCTTCAGAAATGCGTTGCTCAATTCTATTAACGGTTCTAATTTCTCCTGATAACCCTACCTCCGCAGCAAAGCAATGTTTGCTTGAGATGGCTAAATCTTCATGTGATGAAATGATGGCGCTTACCACACCTAAGTCAATTGCCGGATCTTCTACCCTTATACCGCCGGTGATGTTTAAAAATACATCCTTTACGCCTAATCTAAACCCGCATCGTTTTTCTAATACCGCCAAAAGCATGTTCATTCTTCTGGTATCAAAACCCGTTGCTGATCGTTGTGGTGTGCCATATGCCGATGTACTTACCAATGCCTGCGCTTCTATTAACATCGGGCGCATGCCTTCTATGGTTACCGAAATGGCGATGCCGCTCAACTCCTCGTCACGCTGTGAGATTAATATTTCCGATGGATTTGAAACTTCTCTCAATCCAACTCCACGCATTTCATAAATACCTAACTCACTTGTAGAGCCAAACCTGTTTTTTATTGACCGTAAAATTCTATACGTATGATGTCTGTCGCCTTCAAATTGTAATACAGTATCTACCATGTGCTCCAAAATTTTCGGACCAGCAATGGAACCATCTTTGGTAATATGACCTACTAAAAAAACGGGTGTATTTGTTTCTTTTGCAAACCTTAACAATTCTGCAGTACACTCTCTAATTTGCGAAACACTGCCTGGCGTAGATTCTATGTGAGCTGAGTGTAAGGTTTGTATCGAATCAACTATTACCAATTGTGGTTCTAATTGTTCAATTTGTTTAAATATATTTTGGGTTGATGTTTCTGTTAAGATGAAGCAGTTAGATGGTTCGATGTTCTGCATTCGCATGGCACGCATCTTTATTTGCTGCTCGCTTTCTTCTCCAGAAATATATAATATTTTGAGATTCTTTAAATTCAAGGCAAGTTGTAATAGCAAGGTAGATTTACCTATGCCTGGTTCACCGCCAATTAATACAATTGAGCCCGGAACAATTCCTCCTCCTAATACTCTGTTTAACTCTTCGTCTTTTGCTGAAATACGTACATCCGCATTTTTTTCAATTTGATCTAGTTGGATAGGTTTGTTAGAGCGCATAGTGCTGCTACTCTGTTTCCAATCGGGTTTAGTGGTGTTTTTCTCTACTACCTCTTCTACAAAAGTATTCCACTCCCCACATGATGGGCAATTACCCAACCATTTTGCCGTTTGATATCCACAACTCTGACAAAAGAAAACCGATTTTGATTTAGCCATGAACGAAGATAGCTCGAATATTAGAAAAGCTCAAATCAATTTGCTTAAATTAGAAATATGAAAAAAGTATTTGTATTTATTTTTTTAATCTCACCGTTTATTTCCCTCGCACAATACAGCAAGTCGAGTAAATTTTTATATGGTAAAAGCCGTTCGAACTTGCCATATTATATTGGGCTAAATGCTGGTGTAGTAAGCAATAATTATGTTGGCAATAAAGATTTTGTAAACTATGGTTCTGCTTTCGCATGGGGCATGTATTTCGAAAAACCTTTAGGCTACCGACCAAGTCTTAGTGTTAACTTCCGAACCATGGGCACCTATTCTTCATCGGTATTAGATAAAGAAATTGGAACTTTAGCGGTAGAA
>JBILKW010000177.1:0-4537 GCA_044376465.1 Sphingobacteriales bacterium
CCGATGTAAGGAGCATTTTGTTTTAGCCATTCGGCATCTTGAAACTTTATAGGTTCGTTAGCTTCAACTTCTACCAACCGGTTATGTATGTGCTCAAATATTTCAGGTACAGCATTCCTGCTTGTTGATCTATGCCTTGAAATATATCTATCACCGGGTGAAGTATCTAGTTTTATGGTTGCAATTCCGGCACCATCTTGACCTCGGTTTTGCTGTTTAGACATCAGTAAATACAATTTATGCAACCCATACAGGGCTGTTCCGTATTTTTCCTGGTAAAATGTTAAAGGCTTTTTAAGTCGGATTAATGCGATTCCGCATTCGTGCTTGATTGAATCACTCATGAATATATCACTAAGGCACAAATATACGAAATGGATTATTAAATATGAATGTTGAATATTGAATAGCCCTTCCTTACGGAATTACGGCCTGGCAGTTGGCAAAAAAAATCCCCCTCAATTGCTCAAGGGGGATTTTTTGTGGGTACAATAATAGAATTATAAAGACACTCCAACTAAAAGTGTCATCGTTGATTTAACGTACATGGTATCGGTAGTTGGGTTGTACAATCTACCCTCTAAAGATGTCCTGAAACTCGGTTTTACTACAAAAGGCAACAAATCAACATTTTCTGTTAGCGTTGGAAAAATAATAGGATTGATGTTTCTGTAACTGGTAAACATCGTAGCAGAATCTATTGCTTGTATAGCCGAAAAATTGCCTGTTAATTCTGCAATACTCACCCCGATATTTTTGATGTTATTAAAATTTTGTGACGGTTGAGTTACACCGTTTACATCTGTAATAGTTAATTTTAATCCACTCAACACAATTTGTGTAATATCCTCTCTCGAAGCATTGTTAGCAGTTAATAAACTGTCTAAGTTAGATTCAATTGTGTCAACTCGAGATAATGTAGTTGTTGAAAGCGGTGGTATTTTGTAGAATGCATCTATGTCTTGTGGAACATCAATTGTTATTCCAGCGTCCTCATCACAAGCTGCAAAAAAAGTTACACTTGCAAACATACTAGACATGATTAAGGCTTTAAATAAATTCTTTTTCATAATTATTTAGTTTTATTTTAGTTGATTTTTAGCGAAGATAAATATATTATTTCAATAATATAATATGAATATACCTAAATACCTATCTGTGTGATATTTAAATACTATAATCGTGCCAATAAAACCATTTTTTCAATATTTTTGATAATAAAGCGAATTTTACATATAATTGCAGCCAATTTGAGGGCCCATAGCTCAGTTGGTTAGAGTAGGAGACTCATAATCTTTTGGTCGAAGGTTCGAGTCCTTCTGGGCCCACAATTCCTCGCTTTTGGCGGGGAATTTTTATTTTTAAGCATGATAAAAAATATTATTTTCGATTATGGTAATGTAATATTCGACATCGACCATCAATTAACCATTACTGCATTTAAAAATTTAGGCATACAAAAAGACAATGCCTTCTTTGGGCATTTAATACAAAATCCAGTATTCGATCAGTTCGAAATGGGGATAATTTCTGCTGATGAGTTTAGAAATAAAATTAGAGAAATTACGCAACAAAATTTTACGGATGATGTCATCAACGAGACTTGGAATACCTTATTATTGGGCATTCGGCCTGGGTACTTAGAATACTTATTAGAAATAAAAAAAACTTACCGAAGCTTTTTATTAAGCAACAACAACGAAATACACTATAGTTGGATCAATTCTTATCTGCAAAACACATTTAACATCCCAAACATGAGTGCCTATTTCGAATGCGATTATTATTCGCATTTAATGGGAATGCGCAAGCCTAATTCTGATATTTTTGAATTTGTATTGACTAAACATCACTTAAAGCCTCATGAAACTTTGTTTATAGACGATAGCCCACAACACATAGAAACTGCTAAAAAGCTTGGCCTGCACACACATTTAATGTTGCGCACAGAAGATCTTCGAAGCCTGCTCCCAACATTGTTAACTTAATTTACATTAACATGACAATGCAGGTCTATCAATCCTTTTAAAATCAATAACTTTATCTAAAAAATAATCAAAATGAGAAAAATCTCAACACTACTTTTACTTAGCATTAACACCTTGTATTCTGTTTACGCTCAAGAAGAAAAACATCTAAAAAATTTAACACAATTAACTTTTGGTGGCGACAATGCCGAAGCATATTTTAGTTTTGATAATACCCATTTAAGTTTTCAATCGAATAATAAAAAATGGGGAGTAGAATGCGATCAAATTTTTTCGTTAAACATAAGCAAAGCTTCAAAAGACTCTACTTACACCCCACCTATGATATCTACAGGAAAAGGTCGCACAACCTGTTCGTATTATTTAGCAGATAATAAACACATTTTATATGCATCTACACATGCAGAAATGAACGATTGCCCTCCGCCCCCAGCTCCTAGAGCAGATAGAAAATATTTATGGCAGATTTCTCCCGAATATGATATATATATTGCTAATTTAAATGGAACCATTACAAAAAAGTTGACTAATGAACCAGGTTATGATGCAGAAGCGACGGTATCACCAGATGGCAAAATGATAGTATTTACTTCTACCCGCACCGGCGATTTAGAATTATTTACCATGAATATTGATGGTACAAATGTAAAACAACTTACCAATGGTTTAGGCTATGATGGAGGTGCATTTTTCTCTCCAGATGGCAAGAAAATTGTATTCCGTGCGTCACGTCCTACGTTGGAAGCAGATGTTATTGAATACAAAAATTTATTAAAGGAAGGATTAGTTGCCCCTACTAATATGGAAATTTATACATGCAATATTGATGGCAGCGAACTCACACAAATCACAAAATTAGGAAAAGCTAATTGGGCCCCATTTTTCACACCTAGTGGTAATAAAATTATATTTTCATCAAATCATCATTCAGAACGTGGGTATGATTTTCAATTGTATTTAATAAATATTGATGGTTCAGGTTTGGAAAGAGTAACCAGTGCAAGCATCTTCAATGCTTTCCCAATGTTTTCACCTGACGGGAAAAAATTAGTGTTTTCATCCAACAGAAACAATGGTGGAACTAGGGATACTAATTTATTTATAGCAGACTGGATAGAATAATGAATGGTGAATTCTAATGCGACTTAATTACAGAATAACTTAATAACCTAATAACCTATAACTTAATAAACCAATAAATAATAACCATGAAGAATCTTTACACCCTTATACTCATCTTACTTACTAATCTAACATTTGCTCAAACGGATTTTAAACGTATTGAAAAAGATATTAATTATTTGAGTTCTGATAAGTTAAAGGGCAGATTTCCTGGCACGAAGCAAGAATTAAAAGCAGCAGATTATATCATTAAGAGTTTTAAGAAATCTGGATTAAAACCCAAGGGAGATCAAAATTCTTTTTTACAAGCATTTCCTTTTAAGGTAAGTAAAAACCCACATGCTACCGATGACGAAATGGTTTCTAAAGGATATGCCCACAATGTTGTTGGTTATTTAGATAATGGCGCAAAATATACGATTGTAATTGGAGCTCATTATGATCATTTAGGTTTGGGTTTGGGCGGTAATTCGCTAGATGCAAACCCCGAAAACAAAATCCACAACGGTGCGGATGATAATGCATCTGGAACAGCGGGTGTAATGGAATTAGCCCGTTACTTTGCTACCAATAACGTAACCGAAAATCATAACTTTTTATTCATTTGTTTTTCTGCAGAAGAAGAAGGATTATTGGGGTCCAAATATTATACGAATAATCCAAGTATTGTATTAAATGATGTTTCTCTTATGATAAACATGGATATGATTGGGAGATTGAATGATTCAACCAAAAAAATAATTATTTCGGGTGTGGGTACAAGTCCAACTTGGAGCAATATATTAGCCAATCATCAAACTAATGTGATTACATACAAAGCAGACAGTGCTGGAATGGGCCCATCAGATCATGCATCATTTTACTTAAAAAACATTCCTGCATTACACTTTTATACGGGCACACATACAGATTACCATAAGCCAACTGATGATGCAAATAAAATCAATAACATCGGCGAAGCATATGTATTAAACTTTATTATTAGCCTTTTAATTGACGCTGATAAAATTGAGAAGTTAGCCTTTACTCCAACTAAAACCAATAATTCATCATCAAGCTCAACAAGTTTTAAGGTTACGCTTGGAGTCATTCCAGATTATGCTTTTGATGGAAAAGGACTGCGATTGGATGGTGTTAGTGAAGGGAAAGCTGCACAAAAAGCAGGGTTAAAACAAGGCGATGTAATAATAATGATGGATGAATTAGCTATTGAAAATATACAAGATTATATGAAAGGATTAAGTAAATTCTCTAAAGGTCAAACCGTTCAATTAAAAGTTAATAGGGAGGGTAAAGTGCTGATTATACCTGCTATTTTTTGATTCTAATATTCAAATCAAATGATTACCTTTATGTAAATAACCCAAAGTAATGGCTAACTTTGATTTAAAAAAGGTACTAAGTATTGTAGAAAACGATAAAGGCAT
>JBILKW010000178.1:0-4475 GCA_044376465.1 Sphingobacteriales bacterium
ACTCAAATCTTTTTGGGGGTTAAAACTGATCGTTGGCTGTAAGGTCGAACCGAAATAGGTGAGTCCGTCGGCATGCCTATTGAAGTACTCATAATTACGCATGTAATTAAAATTATACACATTTAATTGCCACTTAGAACCAGTATATGCCGTATTAGTTTCTAATAATGCATTATCAACCTGACTAATTGCATTAAATGAGCATAGAAAAATGAAAATAGAGATCCCAATTGTTTTCATTTTTCTAAGGTAAAGTTTTAAGCAATATTAAACAAACGCTTAATAACGGTATTCTTTAATGGTATTAATGGCAAACTTCACATTATCAAAAGGAATATCGGGCATAATACCATGCCCTAGGTTAAATATAAAACCATCTGTACCTTTCATTCTATCAAAAAGTTTGTGAATACGTTCCTTTATTACCTTTTTATCAGCATACAAAACAAATGGGTCTAGATTGCCTTGTACGGCAATATTTGCTGGCAAAGAGTTTTTCATATTTAGTAAATCAGCATTCCAATCTATCGATATTACATCAGGTTTAGCTTCTGCCATTAAGGGGGCAAACACTGAACTTCCTTTACAGAAAGAAATAATTGGAATACCCGTTCTGTTTAACTTAGAAATTATTTGTGTATTGTATTTATGTGAGAATTCCGTGTAATCGTCCCAGCACAATGCCATTGCCCAAGAGTCGAACAATTGCAAAGCATTTACTCCAGCTGCAATTTGCATGTTTAAATACATTACAGTTACATCTGCAATTTTCTGTAAAAGTTTGTGCGCAAGTGCTGGTTGGTTATGTATAAACAATTTTGTTTTTTTGAAATCTTTAGAAGATCCTCCCTCTATTAAATAACTCATAACAGTAAAAGGAGCACCAGCAAACCCTATTAGAGGCTTCGTTCCATTTAATCGTTGTTGAATTACTTTAATTGCATCTGCCACATAATTCAACCTGTCTTCAGTGCCTTCAACTAAAAGGGCATCAATGTCTGTTTCATTTTTTACAGGGTTGGCAAACAAAGGGCCAACACCTGCTTCAAAACTTAATTGTCCGCCCATAGCTTCGGCCGTAACTAAAATATCCGAAAATAAAATGGCTGCATCTACATCCAATAAATCTATTGGCAGCATGGTTACATCTGCAGCTATCTCAGGGGTTTTGCACATTTCTAAAAAAGAATACTTGTTTTTAATATCCCAGTATTCTTTCATAAATCGTCCTGCTTGTCGCATCATCCATACTGGTGGACGTTCGGTGGGTTGTGAATTTGCTGCTTGTAAAAAAATCATACTGAATGGTGAATTGTAAATGGTGAATGGTGAATTGTAAATGGTGAATTGTAAATGGTGAATTGTAAATGGTGAATTGTAAAAGTTTAGTGTATTGCTTAATTCACAATTCACCATTCACAATTCAATCTGTGTATTTATACCCCACCCCTCTTATTGAATGGAAGTGTTTTGGATTTTTAGAATCATTTTCAAAATATTTTCTGAACGACAAAATAAAATTATCAATAGTACGAGTAGATGGGTACACATCGTAGTTCCAAACGGTTTCTAAAATTGTTTCTCTTGCTACGGCTTCGCCTTTACGTTCAATTAATAATTTTAACAACATGGTTTCTTTTTTAGTAAGCGATGTTACATTACCTGCATCGTCTACCAATTCATAGTTATTAAAATTGATTAATTTATCGCCAATTTTATATGAATTTAATTGCTTATGATCATCTCCTTTTAAACTTCTTTTTACAAGAATGCCTACGCGTAAAATTAATTCTTCGAGGTTAAAGGGTTTCGTTAAATAATCATCGGCACCACGTTTAAGTCCGGCTACTCTATCTTCTGAAGTATTTTTTGCAGTTAGAAAAAGTATAGGTACTTCTGAATTTTCTAAACGAATGGTCTCTGCAACTTTAAAACCATCTATTTCTGGCAACATTACGTCTAAAATTACAAGATTCAAACGTTCTTCTTTAAATAGTTTCAACGCCTTTTTACCATCCATTGCAGTGGTAACATGGTATCCTTCTAATTCTAAATTGAGCTTTAGTGCTTCTAGCAAATGCTCTTCGTCTTCTACTAATAATATTCTGTAATTGCTCATGTAATTAGGGCCTAGAAAGTAATTTCGAAACAAGTTCCTTTTGGTAAATTTTTACGGATGGTTATACTTGCATTATGATTATTTACTACTTGTTGTACAATAAATAATCCAAGTCCTGTACCCTTTGTTTTGCGTGTCATTTCATTTCCTGCACGATAAAACTTGTGAAATATTTTTTCAATTTCATGATCGTTAATTCCACAGCCTTCGTCACAAACTATGAGTTTTAATTGTTCATTTTCTTTAATAAAACGAATGTTGATGCGAGTATTTTCATTCGAATATTTTACTGCATTTTCAAACAAATTATTAATCATTGAACCCAATGAAAAACGATCCCCAACATAATCCACCTGCTCTTCAATTTCTATTTGTATGTTGCGTTTACCTTGTACATTAATTTTTAAACGTTCTGCCATGTTAAACACCAATCCAGAAAAATCAAATTCTTCTTTTGGGAAAGAATAACTTCTGTTTTCAATTTTACTGGCCAGTAACATATTTTCCACCAAATCATCAAGCCTGCCAATATCATCTATAGAGCTTTTAATAAACTGGTCGCGTTTATCTTTTTCTAAATCTCGTATTAAAATGGTTTGCAAATAAAGTTTGATAGACGCGAGAGGAGATTTTAGTTCGTGCGTAACGGATAGTAAAAAATTTCGTTGTTGCGATTGAATGTATTTTTCTTTCCTCAATAACCTGTGAAAATAAATTGCACCAATAACAAGTATTACAAAAAAGACAGAACCTTCGCCCACAATCATACCTACTCTTCCGGGCTCTGTTTTTACAAGCAAATATCCCCACCATACTAATTCTGCTAATGCATAAATTAAGAGTACATAAAATATGGTAATTGGTTTACGCAACATAGGTTTTTCTATCAAATACAACGTCGAGAGATTCGAAAATTGCACGTTTTGCCTTTTCTAAATCTAATTTTGTATGTGCGGCAGATACAAATCCAACTTCATAACCAGAAGGACCAACGTATACTCCACGGTTTAATAATTCACGATGAAAAATTTTAAATTTATCCATACTAGCCGGATCAATTTCTGCACTAGTTCTTACATTTTCTAATTCAGTAAATGCAAACCAAAAAATTGAACCTATTCCAAATATCTTAAATTTGTAATTTTGTGTATCAGCAAACGATTGTATTGCCGATACAAATTCTTCTGCTTTTAAATTCAATTCTTTATAAAATCCAGACGCGCTCAACTCTGTTAATTGAGCAATTCCCGCGGCCATGGCTACTGGGTTTCCGGATAAGGTTCCAGCTTGATATACGGGGCCCATTGGCGAAACCGTATTCATAATTTCTTCTGAAGCTCCATACATTCCAACCGGCAAGCCTCCGCCAATAATTTTTCCGTAGGTAATAATATCAGGTTGTATTTGATAATATCCTGCTGCACCTTCAAAACCTACTCTAAATCCAGAAATAACTTCATCAAAAATTAATAATGAATTATTTTCTGTACAAACGGTTCTCACTTTTTCTAAGAATGTTTTGTCTTGTAATAACAAACCATTGTTTGCAGGTATAGGTTCTATGATCACACAAGCAATTTCATTTTTGAATTGATCAAAGGCTTGCATTAATGCTTGCTCATCATTTAAAGGAATAACAATCGTTTCTTTAGCGTATGCATCCGGAATGCCTGCTGAGCTCGACTCTCCAAAGGTTACTAAGCCAGATCCAGCTTTTACTAATAAAGAATCCACATGCCCATGGTAACAGCCTTCGAACTTAATTATTTTATCGCACTTTGTATATCCACGTGCCAAACGTATTGCCGACATTACCGCTTCCGTACCCGAGCTTACGAAACGTAATTTCTGGATGTATTTATTATATTTTAGAATTAATTCAGCTAATTCGTTTTCTAAAGCAGTAGGTGCTCCAAACGACATTCCGTTTAGGGCAACTTCCATTACTTTTTTTCTAATTTTAGGATGATTATGTCCTAAAATTAATGGCCCCCAAGAACCACAGAAATCTATAAACTCATTTCCATCGGCGTCCCAAATTCTGCAACCATCGCCACGCTTAATAAATAAAGGAGTTCCGTAAACAGATTTAAAAGCACGCACTGGAGAATTTACACCTCCAGGAAAATATTTCTTTGCCTTCTCAAAAAGCTCCGCAGATTTTACTCTAGATATATCTTTTCTTTCTACTGTGCTTATTACCGTTTCTGCTTCTGCACTACTAAATATTTTCTTTAATCCTTCTAACATCGAATTGAATTGTAAATTGTGAATTGTAAATTGTAAATTAAGTATTAAGTGTCTAGGTTCAGTTTCTTAATTCTTAATTCTTAATTCTTAATTCTTAATTCTTTTT
>JBILKW010000179.1:0-4451 GCA_044376465.1 Sphingobacteriales bacterium
TGCCGATAATTTGGTCGAAAAAACTTGGGAATAATGGCGAATTAGCCGTTTGGCATATTTCCGAAGTGGCCAACGACTTGTATAATAAGCTTCAACTAAACAATGCCGAAAAGGCATTTTACGACTCTTTGCAATCGAACAAACGAAACATGCATTGGTTGGGCAGCAGAGTGCTGCTTCGCACCTTACTGAACACTACCGAATACATCGATTGCCAACTAGATGGAAATAATAAACCATACCTAGTAAATTTCCCTTATGAAATTTCCATCTCGCACTCCAACGATTATGCCGCGGTAATTATTTGCAAAGACAAAGCAGTAGGAGTTGATATCGAAAAAATGTCGGATAAAATTGAGCGCATCGCAAAACGTTTTCTATCTGAGCAAGAACTTTCTTTCATCAACATAGAAAATAGAATAAAACATTTATACGTTTGCTGGGGAATAAAAGAAACCTTATTTAAATTATATGGCAAAGGAAACCTGCCTTTTATTGATGGTATTGTAATTGATAAATTTGAAATTAAAGAATCAGGAACGGCTACCGCTCACATCAATTTAGAAAATTACAAAGCTTCTTATACTATTGAATACACAAGTATTGGCGAGTATATGCTTACTTGGTGTGTAAGCTAATTATTTCATTACTACAACACCTAATTTTTTCTCGAGCTGAGATACTTGCTCTTTTGTTTGTTGGTACAACATCAGTAATTCTGTTTGCATTTGTTCATCGCCTACTTCTTTAAACTGATTTTGTATTTCTCTTAATACCGACATCATTTTTTTGAGCATTAAATGTGCCATGGCATTATCAACCACTTTCTTTAAAATATTTTCTTCTTTCGGAATGTGTATATCGTGTTCTTTCCATTTTTCACTTAACACATATTGTGTACTTAAGAGTTCCGCAGCAGTATTGCTAATACTTGCTTCTGGATGTTGCGTGAAAAACTTTTCGTCGGGAATAAAATTAGAGTCTAATGCTTTTTTAAACAAATCTAACATACTTGCATAGGGTTCGTTATAAAAAATAATGCTGGCATTCTCAATCTCCGAAAGTATATGCTGTGCAATGCTTGTATCAATTTCATGCTCAGGGTCTACATAATCTTTATTGGCATATTGCATTAAAATTCTGATGATCTCTCGCTCTTGGTTTACATTATTATGTTCTGCACGAGGTTGCTCGTGTACTAATTCTTCTTCGGGTGTATGTATGCTTAGATCTTCTTGCTGATTCTCTTTCTTAATTTTCTTTATTTTAATTTTATTTAATTCAGATAAGAGAATTCGCTCTTCCATTTCTAACAAAGTGCTACATTCTTTTACAAAGAGCGATGCTTTTATTTGATCAGGAATTTTTGCAATACTTTCTAAAATATCTTTTATTAAATCAGCTTTTTTAATCGGATCGTTTTTAATGTCTTTTAACAATAAATCTGTTTTAAAAACAATAAAATCTTTTTTAGCAGCATCTACATACTCTGTAAACCTGGTGCTGCCTACTTCTCGCACATACGAATCTGGATCGTGCCCATCTGGGAAGAGCACCACTTTTACATTCAATCCTTCTTCCAAAATCATATCGATACCACGCAAAGATGCTTTTATACCGGCAGGGTCGCCATCATATAGTATGGTGATGTTTTTACTGAAACGCGATATGAGTTTTATTTGTTCGGTAGTAAGCGAGGTACCCGAGGAGGCCACCACATTTTCTATACCCGATTGATGCAGACTTACCACATCTGTGTATCCTTCAACTAAAAAACAATTATCTAAGTCGCGGATTGCTTTTTTTGCAAAATACAATCCGTATAAAATATTGCTCTTGTGGTAAATTTCACTCTCGGGCGAGTTTACATACTTCGGACTATTCGGTTCTGTTTTTAAAATTCTACCGCCAAACGCAATTACTCTACCCGACACGCTGTGTATAGGAAACATTACTCGGTTTCGGAAACGATCGTACACACTGTTTTTATTTTCGTTGAAAATACTCAAGCCTGTTTCTAACAGATATGTTTTTTGGTAGCCTTCTTTTTCGGCTCTATCTGTTAATGAACTCCACTCATCTAATGTATAGCCAAGTTCAAATTTTTTAATGATGTCTTCTCTAAAGCCACGCTCTTTAAAATAGCTTAAGCCAATGGCTTTGCCCATATCATGCTCCCACAAATTTTCTACAAAAACTTTTTTTGCCCAATCAGAAACGAGCATTAAACTCTCTCGTTTATGCGCAGCTTCTTTATCTTCATCTGTAGAAATTTCATCTTCTACAATTTCAATGTTGTATTTTTTTGCTAGGTAACGTAATGCTTCCGGGTACGAAAGTTTTTCGTGCTCCATAATAAAGTTTACGGAGTTACCTGCTTTGCCACAACCAAAACATTTATAAATTCCTTTGGCTGAGGATACGTTAAAAGAAGGTGTTTTTTCATTATGGAAAGGGCACAAACCTAAAAGGCTGGAACCTCTTCTTTTTAAATTCACAAAGTCGCCCACTACCTCCTCTATTTGAGCGGCATCCATTATGCGGTCTATGCTTTCTTTGTGAATCATTTAGCAATACTGTAACCTGGTTTAAATCCAGAATGATGAATATCAAATGTACAAATTTCCTTTTTCTTTAAAGGTATATCCCAATCGCCATCATAAGAAATATGCGTAGGCACTAATAAATCTTCGGTAATATAACTTAGCTCGATGTTCATTTTAACGTTAAAATCAAACGGTACAGAACTGTAACGCATATCAATAAACCTCCCTAAAATGGTAAGGTTACGGGCATCAAAAATAGTGGTGAGCTCTTTAATCATGGTATCGTCTTCGTTCCACCAAGAGAGTCCATTTTTTACTTTGCATTTAAAATAATAAACCGGAAGCGTGTCTTGGTAGGTGGCGTAATAAAAAGTAAAAGTGTAATACTTACTTAGCTCCTTCCCAAAAATTTCTGTTTTATCGCTTATGATGGGAACACCTTTTACAGCCTTCCCAGGATTAAAAATGAGTGTTTTTAATTTCTGTTTATAGCCTTCTTCGTCGGTTTCTTTTTTACTTACATTTTTTTGAACAGTAAAATCGGTATTCTTATCGTTCATAAAAATATACGAAAACATTTTAACGGTGTACAAATCATAATCGCCGTTGCGCTTGTAAATTTTACCGCTGTCTGTTTTATACAACTCTGCTTGTTTATAGTTGATGGTACTATTGTCGTGTTTTATTTTTCTAACAATTTTCGACAATGTTTTCTCATCCTCGTCGTATGTTTTTATAATATTATTTGCTGTAAAAGAAAAAAGTCGGAGGTTCCGAAAGGCTTGGTAGAAGGCGGTATCAGCCATCATCACCTCTACAAAATCGCTCATGCTTAATCCGCGTTTTGCTGTAATAGTTAGATTAGAATCGATGGTTACCGAACGCAGGGTATCCGAAAAAAACGGACGCTTTTGTTGGGCATGCACATTTGTTGCATTCATCAACATAATAAATAACAACATGCAAAATGCACAAGGAGCAAAAACACGAAAGATATAAGATTGTTTTAGCAAAATTAGTATTTATAAATTTTAATTAATTTCTTAAAACCTAAACAACATCAGTATGTTATGTTGTATATTAAATAACAAAGTTAAACATTAAACAAATAATTATGAACATTAAAGCAATTTCTAAATTTAAAAAGCTAGCTGTGTACAGCATGCTTTTAACCACGGTATCATTGGGCTTTACCGCTTGTAGCGATGACGAAGAAACGGTTACACCATTACCAACTAACACCACAGCAAAAGTACTGGTAACACATGCTTCACCAAATGCTCCGGGGGTTGATTTATTAGTAGACAACACAAAAGTAAACACTGCCGCATTAGAGTTTTTAGGTAGCACTGCATATCTAACAGTAAATGCAGGTACACGCAATATTAAAGTAAATGCAGCAGGTACAACTACATCGGTAATTAATGCGAATGTACCATTTGTAGCTGGCAAAAACTATTCATTATTTGCAGTAGATAGTTTATCAAAAATATCAGCAGTATTAGTAGAAGATGATTTAACTGCACCGGCTTCTGGTAAAGCGCATGTACGCTTTATACACTTATCTCCAAACGCACCAGCAGTTGACGTTGCTTTAACAGGTGGAAATGTAGTATGGGGCAATTATGAGTTTAAAGAAGGTTCGGCATTTGCACCGCTTGATGCTGGTACTTACAATTTAGAAGTACGCTTAGCAGGAACTACTACAGTTGTATTACCGTTGCCAGGCATTACCTTAACCGCTGGTAAAATTTACACGGTTTATGCCAAAGGTTTTGTAGGTGGATCTGGAGCGCAGGCTTTAGGAGCACAGATTATTGTTAATAATTAATTGTCAATGGTGAATTGTTAATGGTCAATGGTGAATTGACCATTAACAATTCACCATTCACCATTGACAATTCT
>JBILKW010000180.1:0-4415 GCA_044376465.1 Sphingobacteriales bacterium
TATAATTAAACTACTCCCCTTAAATTACAAAAAAAGGGAACTATAAGTTCCCTTTTTTTGTAATTTATGATAAAATACTAATCTAAGTATTATTGAAATAAGTACTGAAAGTCTTTTTGGTACTCTGCAGATTTCTTACTTACATCATCAGATAATTTAGCCTCGTTGTATTGACCAGAAATTCTACCAATTTCATTTAATATGGCAATACCTTGTTGTACTTCTTCTGTGTACATATTCATTTTCTTGCCAGTAAATTGTTTATAGTAATCTAAGTTTTGAGTAATTTCTTTTACAATACTATTTGCAAGTGAATTAGCTTTTTCATTTTTACCACAACGATAATAAATATCTACAAATCTAAAATCAAATACTTTATATTGTAATGAGGTTGGAGCTTTGGGTAAAATCTCAAATAGTTTGTTCATCACTTTTTCGCAAGAGTCTTTTTTGCCCTCGTTAAACAAGGCATCTGCTAATTGGAAGAATTGTATGCGGAAGCTGTAACTCATACGTGCAGTTTCCGGATCAATGTAAACGGTGGAGTCGTTCATATTGCCCCACTTAAATTTGTTCATTACATTATCATACATCACATCAACATTTACAGAGCCAGGTGTACCCATTGGGTTACGTGGCTTGCGCATTGGAGTTAAGCGTAATGCCAGTCCTTCTAATGCTAAATATTCATTTAATCCGTAGTAATTATCAGCACCCATTGTTGCAGCAAAATAAATAGGACGAGTCCATGTGTGGTTTGCTAATAAATCTAATACCATTAAATCATTTTTTACTAAGCCATCTTTGTTTAATTGGAATTCCAAGTAATCAGCAATCATAGCGCTGTCTTCTGCTTTTACTAAACCAGCAGCAATTACATCTGCTTTATTAATTTTTACACGAACTAGTTTTGTAGGTAAAACGTTAATTGATTTACCTGAACGAGTTTGCATCATCGCTGCTTTGTCATCACTTGTAACAAAATTAATTACGTCTTTTAGTTCAGAAACACCACCAATTTTCATATCATAAAATGGGATATAGTCTCTAGAACCTTGTACGTATTTTGTTGATGGAATAGTAAACGAAACTGAATCACCTTCCAGTGATTTTTCTCGCATTTGGTCTATGTACCAATCCATTCCTAATAAACTTAAGTTTACCACACGAACATCTGTGCGTATCCCTTCTACCTCTTGCGCGTACCATAATGGATAGGTTTCATTATCGCCCATAGTAAATAATATGGCATTAGGTGCACAAGAATTTAAATAGTTATATGCAAAATCTCTCACCACTGTTCTATTCGAACGATCGTGGTCATCCCATTCTACTTTAGCCATTAAAGTTGGCACTGCTAATAGTGTTAATCCTAATACGCCTGTTGCTACTATTGGTCCGTTTAATTTCTTACTAATTAAATCATACAAGCCATACACTCCTAAGCCAATCCAAAAAGCAAAAGCATAAAACGAACCCACATATGCATAGTCACGTTCTCTTGGTTGATAAGGGTATTGATTTAAGTAGATTACTATTGCAAGGCCAGTAAAGAAAAACATCATCATTACAACCGATGCATCTTTCATATTTTTCTTGAAGTGGAATAACATTCCAATAATTCCTAAAATTAATGGCAAGAAATACAATTCATTTCTGGAAGTGTTTTTAGCCAAGTAATCTGGTAAATTATCTTGCGGCCCTAGTCGGTATTCATCAATTGCTTTAATACCACTCAACCAATTTCCATCCGTAATATTTCCATGTCCTTGAATGTCGTTTTGGCGACCTGCAAAATTCCACATAAAATACCTGAAGTACATATGACCCATCTGGTAGCTAAAGAAGAAATGTAAATTTTCACTCATGCTAGGTTTACTAGTCGTTGACTTTAACGACGACCAAGTTTTGTAAAATGAAATATGACTTTGTTGATTACTCCACATGCGAGGAAAAAAGCCAGAATTTTTTTTATCCCAAACAGGTTTAGTTTTACGCACAGTTTCAACATATTTTCCATCCTCAATACGGTATTGCATCGCACCTTCTTTTTCAGATTCTAATTGAGCGGTAAAAAACTGACCAGTTAATAAAGGTGTTTCACCGTATTGCTCACGATTTAAATAAGAAATTAAATTGAAGATGTTATCATTCGCATACATGTTAATATTCGTATCTGCTTTTGCACGAATAGAAATCATAGCATAAGAAGAGTACCCAATTAAAATAGAGGTTAATATCATTAATGATGTATTCAATAATACATTCATTTTGCGAATACTGTAAATGGTTGCCCAGTATATTCCACCAATTAAAATAACGAACCAAACAAATGCGCCCGACCAGAACGGCAAGCCTAAACCGTTTACAAAAATTAAATCGAATTTACTTGCGATGCTTACAATACCAGGTATAATTCCGAATTGTATAAACCCTAAAATACCAATAGAAGCAAGAGCGGTATATAGTATCCCTTTGGTAGTTGTTTTAAATCGTCTGAAATAATATACAAAAGCAATAGCAGGAATCGCTAATAAGTTAAGTAAGTGAACACCTATTGATAAACCAATAATTAAACCGATAAAAACTAGCCAACGGTCCGAATGTTTTTGATCGGCAATATTATCCCATTTCAAAATTGCCCAAAATACAACGGCTGTGCAAAGAGACGACATTGCATACACCTCTGTTTCTACTGCAGAGAACCAAAAGGTATCTGAGAAAGTGTAGGCTAATGCACCCACTAAACCAGAACCAATTACTAAAATGTTATCGGTAGCATTGAACTCTTCATCTTTTTTACCAACTAATTTTTTAGCCATTAGGGTAATTGACCAGAATAAAAACAAAATAGTTGCAGAACTCGATAAGCCCGAACCTAAATTCGTAAAATAAGCTACATTATCTGGTGAGCTTGCAAACATTGAAAATAAACGCTCAATTAATAAGAATAAAGGTGCACCTGGGGGGTGAACTACTTGTAATTTATAAGCAGCAGAAATAAACTCACCACAGTCCCAAAAACTAGCTGTAGTTTCCATTGTCATCGCGTAGGTTAAGGTTGCAATTGCAAAACTTAGCCAGCCGAACACATTGTTTAATAATTTAAATTTTAACATAATTCTAACTTATATCTTCTTATGATTATCGATAAGCGTCGAAAATAGGAATTTATTTTTGAAGCTTGGTAATATTTGTGTTAATCTAGTCCTTAGTCTTTAGAATGTTCAAACTAGTAAGATTAATGTAGATTAAAAAATCATCCTGCGGAATTCGACACCCATCATGGTAAAATCTAAGTTTTCTAGCTACTCATAACGAAAGACTAACGACTATTTTCTATTTTTTTTAAAAAATTTTGCTTTCAATCAATCCCTTTTCTACATTTGCAATCCCTAAAGAGAAATTTTAGGGCTAATTGTCCGATGGTGTAACTGGCAACACGTCTGGTTTTGGTCCAGAAGAGTCTAGGTTCGAGCCCTAGTCGGACAACACAAAAAGGGGTTGCGTTGAACGTATTAATGCAATCCCTTTTTTATAATATAGAAATTATGCCTTTACATTTCAATCCAATCAAGCTTTTTGCAGGATCAGCTAACTCAGAATTAGCGGAGCAAATTGCGAGTGCAAGTGGAAATAAATTGGGGGATTTAACCTTGAGTAGGTTCAGCGACGGTGAATTCCAACCTTCGTTTAACGAATCTATTAGAGGTTGCGACATATTTATCATTCAATCAACCTACGCTCCTTCAGATAATTTGATGGAGTTGTTATTAATGATAGATGCGGCTAAAAGGGCATCTGCACACTACATTATTGCAGTTATTCCTTACTTTGGTTTAGCACGCCAAGATCGTAAAGATAAGCCACGTGTGTCTATCGGATCGAGTTTAGTAGCTAACATGCTTACCACTGCGGGGGCACATCGAGTAATGACGATGGACTTACACGCAGCACAAATACAAGGATTTTTCGACATTCCGGTAGATCACTTAGATGCATCGGTAGTGTTTATACCATATATAAAGAGCTTAAACTTACCTAACCTTACCATTGCTGCTCCAGATATGGGTGGTACCAGTAGAGCAAGGGTTTTTGCAAAGGCTTTGAACGTAGAAATGGTAATATGCGATAAACAACGTAAACGCGCCAATGAAATTGAATCGATGAATGTGATAGGTGATGTAGTAGGGCAAGACATTGTATTAGTGGATGATTTAGTGGATACCGCTGGAACATTAACAAAAGCTGCCAAGTTAATTATGGATAAAGGTGCACGCAGCGTAAGGGCGGTTTGTACACATCCAGTATTATCGGGGAAAGCTTATGAAAACATTGAAAATTCGGTATTAGATGAGCTAATAGTTTGCGATACGATTCCATTGAAACACACAAGCCCTAAAATAAAGGTGCTT
>JBILKW010000181.1:0-4408 GCA_044376465.1 Sphingobacteriales bacterium
ATTGTTTGAATTGATTGGCTGCATTCTCAAATTTTTTACTGCTTAGCAAAATCAACTCGTTCTCTTCGTTTGTAAAATCAAACTCTTGTACATTTGCTTTTTCAAATACAAAACTTTGTATTAAATCTTCGTTTTTTATGGATGCCAATATGTATAGCTCTTTGGCAGTGCTACCATCAACAGTATAATAAATACTATCGTTGGCGAGGTTAGGGGAGTAATAGGTTTGCGTGTTCTGGTTAAATAGTAAAACACTGTCTTGCTGTACACCATTAAAATACAAGTTGTTTTTGTTAGCAGAATTTAACCAACACCTAAAAACTTTTGCACCTGCTAAATTGGTTTTTTGTGTATAGTTTAGTTTGATGTAAGGTGTGGTGTTGAAGTCGCTTTGAGCACCTAGGTCGTTAATACTTGTAAATTGCAAACTGTTGCTGCTACTCAATGCATTGCTGCTCAAGTTAAATTTTTTACGAACGCAAGTATAGCCTTTGTACATGGTATCGAGCAAGAGCGTATTGCCATTGCCAATAAGGGTAATACTTGTATGGTGATTAAAGTTTGGGTTTGCCGAAATAGCATCCGACTGCCCCGAGAGGTAGCACTCTATACTTACATTGCTTGCATTCGATAAAGTAGGCAAGTTAAAATTTCGTATTTGCGTACCTCCAATGCTCCATGTAGCTCCCGAGTAGCCTTCGCCTAGGGTGTATTCAGATTGTGTGGCGCCCGATCCGTAGTTCTTGCCAAAAAAATATTGCTCGGCAAATACTAATACATTTTCTGCCTCTACTTCGTCGATCTGAGTATGCGCCGGTGTGTTTGTTTTTTCTTTGTAATATAATCCTTCTGCGCTCTCATCAACATATAATATGTAAACTGCAGTGTCGGAAAACATGGAATAGAAAGGGTTTAAAGCGGCCCCTGCTTTGGCATATAATTCATTGTCTAAAAAACCATCATTCTTTTTCGCATAAAAATAAATTGCATTTTGGCTGTTCCAGGCATCGTTTAGGTTGCGTATGTAAAAGTTTATTTCTTTTCCGTTTTTATAGAGATGAAAGAACTTAGGATTTTTATTTACAAATGTGTTGCTAAATGAGTTTAAACTCGATGCTTCTATTTTGAGAATGCCCGTGGTGTTCGATTTTATTTTAATCACTTCTCGGTTATTCGCTATGGAATAACTGAACATCAACATAAATACTAGGAATAAATAGCTACGAGAGGGCATTTTCATGATGTACGAATATAATCGATATTTCGTTCTGAATTAAAATTATTGCATTTTTAAGGCATGAGATTAATAAGATATTCGTGGAGCGATTATGTGCAGCAAAGTCTGCCATCAAGCGAATCTTTATTTAACTCCATTTTTTTCATCAGCAGTATAGCCGAGGCGTATCAAAAAAGCATTTGTGTGTACACTATTTACAACGATGATAAGCCCTTGTTCTCCTTGCCAGTTTTGTATACGAATAGAGATGCCAAGCTTCCAACTCATTTTTTCTATCAAGCCATAATACCATACGTAGCCATGAGCGAGCGCATTTTTATCAACGCATGGGAATTATTAATATTAGAACTAAAAAAAGATTTTGATGCTATCGATCTTAAATTGGCACCTTATGCCGAAGATATTCGTCCTTTTACATGGGCCGGATTCGGACATAAAATTTATTATACTGCCAGCATCGACCTCGGCGAAGATCCAAATTACTCCGAGAACATTCGTCGTTCTATCAAAAAAGCAATAAAGTCAGGATTGAGTGTACGCATACCTACTTATTCTGAAAAGATTACCGACGCTCAGCTGCACGATATGCAAAAAAACGGATTGGGTGCCCAGGAGCTAAGCAAGGTTCGGTATTGGATGAAAGAATTGGCCGGGCAAAGTGCTTTAGTTCAATTTGAACTCTTAGATGCCGAGCAAAACAACATTGGCTCTAGTATTTATTTGTACGATGCAAAGCAAGCCTATTTAATTGGAGTAATGGGCGGCACGGAAGAGAGCGGCGGACAAGCATATTTGTACGACCAGGCATTTGCTTATTTTAAATCAAAAGGTATTCAATACATTGATTTGTTGGGAGCCAACATACCGAGTATTGCAATTTATAAATCTAAATTGGGCGCGGAAGCCAAACAGTACAGCATGGTATCATATCGTAAATACAAGATATTAGCCTTTACGGAGCAGTTTGTAAAACGATCTATTAAAGCAGTGTTGAAATCCTTCAGAATTATCAACAAATAAGTAATAAAACAATCTATTTGTTACTTTTGCGGTATAAAAAATCTTTTGTCTTGGAAAATATACAATTAACCACCCTAGATACAGCCAAAGAGTTAGGCTTACGTCCCGAAGAATTCGATAGAATTAAAGAGATTTTAGGTCGCGTGCCTAATTTCACCGAATTAAGTATTTTCTCGGTAATGTGGAGTGAGCATTGCTCTTACAAAAACTCTATTGTATGGTTAAAAACTTTGCCAAAAGATGGACCGCGTATGTTGGCGAAAGCCGGCGAAGAGAATGCAGGCTTGGTGGACATTGGCGATGGCATTGCATGTGCATTTAAAATAGAATCGCATAACCACCCATCGGCATTAGAACCATACCAAGGTGCAGCTACGGGTGTAGGCGGAATAAACCGCGATATATTTACTATGGGTGCTCGCCCAATTGCGCAGTTAAACTCCCTACGTTTTGGCGATATTAACCAAGAGCGAACCAAGTGGTTAATTAAAGGCGTTG
Source organism: Sphingobacteriales bacterium (assembly GCA_044376465.1). GTDB lineage: Bacteria > Bacteroidota > Bacteroidia > Sphingobacteriales > Sphingobacteriaceae > CAJBVG01. Next base: position 2,756 of record JBILKW010000181.1, read on the forward strand.
TAAAAGGAATTGGCGATTATGGCAATGCCTTTGGTATTCCTACAGTGGGTGGCGAGGTCTTTTTCGACGAGTGTTACAACATTAACCCCTTGGTAAACGCCATGAGTGCTGGTATTGTAAAAGTAGGCGAAACCATTTCGGCAACATCTTACGGAGTGGGCAACCCCGTGTACATTGTAGGTTCGGCAACGGGTAAAGATGGGATACATGGAGCAGCATTTGCTTCTAAAGACATCACCGAAGATTCGGTAAACGACTTACCTGCAGTACAAGTAGGCGATCCATTTCAAGAGAAACTTTTACTTGAGGCAACGCTAGAAGTAATAAAAACAGGTGCCGTAATTGGTATGCAAGACATGGGTGCAGCGGGCATTATTTGCTCTAACTCAGAAATGTCGGCAAAAGGCGAACACGGCATGGTGATCTACTTAGATAAAGTGCCAACCCGCCAAGCGAACATGAAACCTTACGAAATCCTTCTTTCAGAATCGCAAGAGCGTATGCTTATTGTGGTAGAAAAAGGCAAGGAGAAGGAAGTAGAAGCAGTGTTCGAAAAGTGGGATTTAAACTGTGCCATTATTGGCGAAGTTACCGATACCAAGCGATTACACTATTACATGAACGGCGAATTAGTAGCCGATGTTCCTGCCGATGATTTAGTATTGGGCGGTGGCGCTCCTGTGTACCACAGAGAGTATAAAGAACCCGCATACTTTGCTGAAAATAAGAAATTTAACATAGATGATGTAAAGCAAGAGTCGAATATTAAAAAAGTGATGATGCACTTGGTCAACCATCCGAACATTGCCTCTAAGCGTTGGGTAATTAACCAATACGATAGCATGGTGGGCACCATCAACATGAGCACCAATGAACCATCAGATTCGGCAGTGGTGAACATAAAAGGAACTGATAAAGCCATCAATTTAACGGTGGATTGTAACTCTCGTTATGTGTATGCCGACCCAGAAGTAGGTTGTGCCATTGCGGTAGCCGAAGCAGCTCGTAACATTACTTGCTCTGGTGGCGAACCGGTAGCCATTACCAATTGCTTAAACTTCGGAAATCCTTACAATCCAGAAGTGTATTGGCAGTTTGTAGGTGCCATTAAAGGCATGGGCGCGGCTTGTACAAAATTCGAAACCCCTGTAACAGGCGGGAACGTGAGCTTTTACAACCAATCGTCAGACGAAGGGCCGGTTTTCCCAACACCAACCATTGGTATGTTAGGGGTAATGGACGCTAAAGAGTACCGCATGACGCTTAATTTCAAAGAAGCAGGGCATTTAATCTATTTAATCGGCGAATCTAAGAACGACATCAGTTCGTCAGAATATCTAGCCTCATATCACGGCATTAAAGCATCTCCAGCACCCTTTTTCGATTTAGAGATGGAATACGAGACGCACCAAGTAATAAAAGGACTTATTCGCAATAAGCTTATTCTATCTGCTCATGACGTGTCTGACGGTGGGTTGTTTGTAACTTTAATGGAATCGGCAATGGTGAAGAATCTAGGTTTTAACATCGAAACGGATGATAGCATCAGAAAAGACGCTTTCTTATTTGGCGAAGCACAAGGTAGAATTGTGGTTTCAATTAGGCCAGAACAACAAGAAGCATTTGTAGAATATATGTCACTTAATAATATAG
>JBILKW010000048.1:0-13279 GCA_044376465.1 Sphingobacteriales bacterium
CGAAGCGGAAGCTGGTACATATCATAAAATGCTCGAATGGTTAGCAGCTAATCACGACACTCTGCTAGCAGCTGGTTTTCTAATAAATCAAGATGAAAAAGGGAAAAAATATTTCCTTGGCAAAAGTAAAATCGATTTAAAAATAAACGAATCGAATGATTGGTTTGATGTGTACGCTACGGTGTATTTTGGCGACATTGAAATTCCATTTATTCAACTTAAAGACCATATACTAAATGGCAAAAAGGAATTCGCATTACCTAATGGAGAAATTGCTATCATACCTGAGGAATGGTTTGCACAATATCAAAATTTATTTCATTTTTCGGAAAATGGTCAGCAGTTAAAATTTAAAAAGCACCATGTTGCCTTATTAAAAGAATATGCCGATTCGGAATTGGCGCAGGTTACCATCGATAGAAAATTACAACGATTAACTGATTTCGAAAGAATTGATGAAGTAGCTATGCCTACACGTTTCCAAGGAGAATTACGCCCTTACCAAAAAGCAGGATACGATTGGTTTCATTTTTTACGCCGATGGAATTTTGGTGGAATTTTAGCAGATGATATGGGTTTGGGTAAAACCATACAAACTCTTGCGCTTTTACAAAAGGCAAAAGAAGATTCAATTATTCAACAAATACAACCTACACTTTTTGAAAGTGCTCAGACAAATTTATTCGGGTCGGAAAAACGTATAGCAGATGTTCCTAGAACATCGTTAATTATTATGCCAACTTCTTTAATTCATAACTGGTTAAACGAAGCAAAGAAATTTACCCCCGACCTTAAAATACTTGTATATACTGGTGTTTTCAGAGATAAAGATATTTCAGTATTTGCAAATTACGACGTTATATTAACTACCTACGGAATTACACGATTGGATATTGAGTTGTTTAAAAATTTCTTTTTTCATTATATTATTTTAGATGAAAGTCAAATCATCAAAAATCCAAGTTCAAAAATTTCACGTTCTGTTCGCACCTTAAAATCAAAATATAGATTGGTATTAAGTGGCACTCCGGTAGAAAATTCGGTGGTGGATTTATGGTCGCAAATGGCATTTGTAAACCCGGGATTATTAGGTTCGCAAACATTTTTTATCGATCATTTTGGAGTTCCTATTGATAAGAAGCAGGACGAAGAGAAGGCGAGAAAATTACAAATGATGATAAAGCCATTTGTATTGCGAAGAACAAAGCAACAAGTAGCTTCAGAATTGCCTCCAAAAATAGAACACTTGTATTACTCGGACATGAGTGAGGAACAAGAAAAGATTTACGAAGAAACAAAATCATATTACCGTAACGAGTTGCTTAAAATGATTACCGAGCAAGGTGTTGGGCGTTCGCAAATACAATTATTGCAAGGCTTAAACAAGCTGCGTCAAATTGCAAATCACCCTGCCATGACAGATCCTGAGTTCAATGGAGAGTCGGGCAAGTTTAGCGATGTAATGCACACCTTAGAAAATATTTTAACAAAGGGAAGTAAGGTGCTTATATTCTCTCAATTTGTAAAACATTTAGATATTTTCAGAAAGCATTTAAAGAAAGAACATATTTCTTTTTCTTACTTAGACGGCTCAACTATGAACAGGCAAGATGTGGTTACAGAATTTAAAACGAAAGAAGAAATTCAGGTGTTTCTAATTTCGATAAAAGCTGGAGGTGTGGGCCTAAACTTAACAGAAGCAGATTATGTATTTATACTCGACCCGTGGTGGAACCCAGCAGTAGAGCAACAAGCCATTGATAGAACGCATAGAATAGGACAAAAAAATACCGTATTTATTTATAAATTTATTACGAAGAATTCGGTAGAAGAAAAGATATTGGCGTTGCAAGAAAGAAAGCGTCGTATTGCCGATAGTTTAATTACTACTGAAGAATCGTTTATTAAATCACTTTCGGAAGATGATATCCGAGCAATTTTAGAATAAAATGGATTTTAAAAAATTTGCTATAGCGAGTACCTTGTTTGCATTCCTTACAACAGTTGCTGCACAGGTATATATTCCGAACGGCGATGTTCCAATAACATTGCAAAGTGTATTTGTATTGTTAGCCGGATTAGTTGCTGGTGCCAACGCTGGAATGACCTCGCAATTTATTTATTTAATGCTTGGAGTTTTTACACCCGTATATGCTGGAGACACATATGGTATGGACATATTAGCCGACCCAAGTGTGGGTTATTTATTTGGATTTCCGATAGCTGCTTTTATTGCAGGATTAATAGGCCACAAACAAAATATTTGGATGATATTACTTGGCGTAGTTTTAGCACAAACATCTTTATATGTTTCGGGAGTATTAGTGTTGATGATAAATTCTGAAACAACTTTTGCGAATGCATTTCAAGTAGGATTTGTAAACTTGGCACTTATTGGATATGGCAAAGCAGTTGTAACGGGCTTGCTTTATTATGGATATTTGAAAATACGTAAATGAGAAAATGTGCAAATGGCGCACTAAGAAGTTTCGGATTTTTAGACTATAGGAATTCTGTTTAACTTATTTTCCTCGCTATCAACAAACCATCTCTAATCGGAAACAACACATTCTCTACTCTTGAATCTGCTTGCACTTTGTCGTTGAAATCTAACAAAGCTTTGGTGTCTTTATCTATTTTAATTCCTTCGGCAACAACTTTTCCACTCCACAAAACATTGTCTGCAATCATATATCCGCCAATGCTTAGCTTGTCAAAAATTAAATCGTAATACAAAGCATAATTTTCTTTGTCGGCATCTATAAATACAACATCAAATTTTCCATCGACTGTAGGTATAATTTTTTTAGCATCGCCAATAATATATTTAATATTTTTTGCATACTCGCTTACATCGAAATGGCTTTGTACCATTTCTTCTAATTCGGCATTAATATCGATGGTAATTAATTCGCCTCCTTGTTCTAATCCCTCTACCATGCATAATGCCGAGTAACCTGTGTAAGTTCCGATTTCCAAAATGCGCTTAGGTTTAATCATTTTCATGAGCATACTCAATACGCGCCCTTGAAAATGGCCTGAAATCATCCGAGGCATTAATACTTTTAGCTGTGTTTCTCTGTTGAGTTTTTGCAAATGCAAAGGCTCAGCATCTGTATGCTCTTCTATGTACTTCGCTAATTTTTCGTCTAAAAATTCCATCTTAATCTGGTAAAAATAATAAGCTGCTTAAGTTTCGTTCATCGAAAACATCGTTTGCAATTCTCAACATATCTTCAGCTGTAACAGATTCTATTTTGGCATAAATCTGTTCTATAGTATCAGCCTTTCCATGATCCAAAATACTTTTACAAAATGCAATGAGTACCGATAAATGATTTTCTTCTGCTAAAGAAATTTGTCCGATAAATTTTTTCTTCGCTTGACTTAATGCCAATGTACTTAATTTATTTTCGCATAAAAGTTTCAACTCTTTCATCACTAAATTCATACACTTCTCCATCTTCTCTGCATCGGTTCCCATATATACCGAAAAAATTCCGGTATCGCTCATCGGTGTGTAGTTAGCATCAATGGCGTAGCATATTCCTTTCTTTTCGCGTATCTCCATGTTTAAGCGAGAACTCATTCCCGGTCCACCCAAATAATTATTGAGTAGTAGCAAGGCTGTTTTATCTTTATGGTGTATAGAATAAGCCCTGCTGCCAATTACTGCGTGACTTTGCACACAATTTTTCTTTTGCACTACTTGTTGTGCCTTGTATTTATTAGGCTTTATACGCAACACATCTTTTCCGTGTTTCTTTATTTTCGAAAAATATTTATTTGCAATATCAACTAATTCTTTTTCTGAAACATTTCCATATACGCCAATTACAATATCGTCGGCACAATAATGTTTTTTAGTAAACTTTAATAAATGATTTCTTTGTATGTTGGCAACTGTTTTTTTGCTTCCTAAAATATTTGCACCTAATGCATGTTTATCAAAAATAATAGACTCGAAATCGTCTTGTATGGCTTCTTCGGGTAAATCTAAGTACGAATCTATTTCGTCCATAATAACTTGCTTTTCTTTTAAAATTTCATGCTCCGGAAAAGTAGAGTTAAAAAGCAAATCAGCAAACAACTCAATTGCACGATCTAAATGAGGTTTTAAAAAAGAAGCATGTATGCAAGTTTGTTCTTTACTTGTATAAGCGTTGAGTTCGCCACCCACTACTTCCATTCTATTTAAAATATTATAAAGCGTTTTGGTAGATGTTCCTTTGAACAACATGTGTTCTATAAAATGTGCTAAGCCTTGCGTTGCCGAATCTTCGTCGCGCGAACCGCAATTGATTACCACACATGCATGTACTATTGCCGAACAAGGATTTGGTTTATGCAAAACACGAAGCCCATTTTTTAGGCTAAACAGTTGATACTCCATGCTTGCAAACATACGAAATAAAGTATTAGATATCTTCTCCTTCGATCTCATTCAACACATTGTACATCAATTGTACTTCTGTTTGTTTTTCTGTAGCTCCAAGTTTTTCATAGGAGTTTATTAGATTTCGCAATACTCGTTTTATTATCTGAATATTACTGCATGGTTGATAAAAACTTGGATGAGCCTGAACATTTAACTGCTTCAAAAAATAATCAACATCGCGTTTGTTAAAAATAAAGCCTTTGTTAAATGCATTTATATAAAACAATATCCCTTGCTGATGGTCATGCAAGTCTTGGTAATCATTCGCTTCATCAATATAAGCTAAAATAAAATGCTGCGGCAAATTTACTCCATATACAGGAATGTCTAGCATTTGAGCAATTACTGAATATACAATGGCCATAGAAATTTGATTACCTCGACGCGATTCCATTACAATGTTTAAATATGAATTTTGAGGATCGTTGTAATTGGTAACATTACCAGTAAAACCATGCATATTATAAATTACATGGTTCAATATTTTCACTTTTTCTACGGGACTTGTGTCGTACCTCAACTCTATCCAAGCATCGCGTTTTATCGCTTCAATCTGATTGATAATTTTTTGTTCGTCGAGTTCTGGATATTGATAACGTGAAACAATTAGGAAGCCTTTTAGCAAATCAAAAGCGCCAGAAACTGCCCAGGTTTGCAATTCATGTTTTACTACGCCAAACTGAATTTTATGGATGAGTTCTTCTATACGTTGTTGCAATAGAATATCAAGTGTATTCTCCCAGGTTTTCTCTAAGGCAGGAATTACTTCTGAGCCTAAACTCAGAATTCTGTCTTCTACATGGCGATAGATTTCTGCATCCGAATCGTCGAGTAGCTTAATTAAAGCTTCTAATTCCTTGGCATCCATATATCTAATTTACTAATAATACCATTTTTATCCTAAAATTGTTCAAAAAGCCCTAATTTCGAACATGAATTACATTCTACGAACTTATCGCTGGCTTTCTCACTATATGTTTTCAAATACATTACATGGTACACATTCGCCATTTGTATACTCTTTTCTGCAGCATGTGGTCTATCAAACGTCCCATTTACAAAATAAAAAGCTTGGGCTTTTATACAGAGTAGCAAAATTTGCACCAAATAAATTTATGTTTTGTATAAATGCTGATGAGAACAGCTTGGTTACACTATCAAACTTAAACAAAACCATAATTACAAATGCCAAGGAAATGCCAAACGAAGCATTTGGACTGGTTTACTTTGGAGAGCATCTTCATGCTGCGGAGGTAATGGATTTATACCATCAATATAAACACAACACGAATTCTGAAAGTATATTTGTATTTTCTAATTTATTAGAAAGCAATACAAAAAATAAAGTTTGGCAACATTTATGTAAAGATGAAAAGAACATTATCAGTATAGATTTTTTAGATACTGGAATTATGTTTTTCAACCAAAAAAAACCGAAAGAACATTTCAGGATTTACTATTAAGAAGTCTTAATTCCTAATTCTTTCAATTGATCTTCTGAAATCGTCGATGGCGAATCGATCATAACATCTCTACCCGAATTATTTTTAGGGAATGCAATTACATCGCGAATAGAATCTAATTCTGCAAATAAAGAACACCATCTATCGAAACCAAAGGCAATGCCACCATGTGGAGGTGCGCCAAATTCAAAAGCATCCATTAAAAAGCCAAATTGTTTTTGGGCTTCTTCTTTGCTAAAACCTAACAAATCAAACATGGTAGATTGTAGTTCTTTATTAAATATTCTGATAGAACCGCCTCCAATTTCTGTTCCGTTTATTACCATATCGTATGCGTTTGCTCTTACGGCTCCAGCGTTTGATTTTAACATTGGTATATCTTCTGGTTTAGGCGATGTAAATGGATGATGCATGGCATGGTAGCGCCCGCTTTCTTCGTCCCACTCTAGCAATGGAAAATCCAATACCCAAAGTGGCGCGAAAATATTTTTAGCACGCAAGCCTAAACGGTTACCCATTTCTAAGCGTAGTTCATTTAAAGCTTTTCTGGTTTTATCTGCATTGCCTGCTAACACTAAAATTAAATCACCAGGCTCTGCCGCAAATTTTTCTTTCCAAAGATTCAAATCAGCTTCGTTATAAAATTTATCTACCGACGATTTAAGGGTGCCATCTGCTTGTGCTCTTGCATACACTAAACCGGTTGCCCCAATTTGCGGGCGTTTAACGAAATCTGTTAATTCATCTAATTGCTTGCGAGTATATTCTGCACAACCCTTCGCACATATTCCTACAACTAATTCTGCATCATCAAATACTTTAAACTCTTTGCCTTTCACCACATCATTCAACTCCACAAATTTCATGTCGAAACGAATGTCGGGTTTATCGGAACCATACAAACGCATCGCATCTGCATAAGTCATGCGTGGAAATTCATGTATATCAATTCCTTTAACAGCTTTAAATAGATGTTTCGCCAAGCCTTCAAAAGTATTTAAAATATCTTCTTGTGTTACGAAAGCCATCTCACAGTCTATTTGAGTAAATTCAGGCTGACGGTCGGCACGTAAATCTTCGTCGCGGAAACATTTCACAATTTGGAAATAACGATCGAAGCCCGATACCATTAATAATTGTTTAAATGTTTGTGGCGATTGTGGCAAGGCATAAAACTCGCCTTTGTTCATGCGGCTTGGCACTACAAAATCGCGCGCACCCTCTGGTGTCGATTTTATTAATACAGGAGTTTCTACTTCAATAAAATTTAAAGAGTCCATGTATTTGCGAGTCTCTTGAGCCATGCGATGGCGTAACTCTAAATTTTTACGCACTACATTTCTGCGTAAATCTAAGTAACGGTATTTTGCACGAAGTTCTTCGCCACCATCTGTTTCATCTTCTATGATAAAAGGTGGAACTTTTGCTTCGTTCAGAATCTCAATGGCATTTACTTTAATTTCAATTTCGCCGGTTGATATTTTCAAATTCTTGCTGCTACGCTCAATTACTGTTCCACTCACTTGCACAACGTATTCTCTGCCGAGTGTACGGGCCTGTTTGCAGAGCGCTTCGTTCTCATCCATGTTAAACACAATTTGCGTAATGCCATAACGATCTCTTACATCAATAAAAGTCATTCCACCTAAATCTCTCGATTTCTGTACCCAACCACTAATAATTACTTCTTTGCCTAAATCGCTGATGTTTAATGCCCCGCAAGTATGTGTTCTTAACATATATTTAAAAATGAACCTCAAAAGTATGATTTTCAGTCGAAAAATACAGATGAAATTGTAGATTTGGTTAAAACTTGGTCAATGATCAACAAAAAAAGTGTTTTTTACACAAAAGCTATAAATGTCATCGCATCATTTTGTTAAAGAAAAGCAGGAACCTGCCTTATATATTCATTCAGAAAAATTTCTGAATACAGAATTGCTTGGTCAATTGTTAGAATGGTGCCCTTTTGTTATTGTTGATGAGCATGCTTTGTATATTTTAAATCACGAACCCATTAAAATAGATTTAGTTATACAACAATTACTAAGTGATTCTGAAATAAGCGAGTGGACTGCCAATCAACCAAATATTAAAATAATCAAGCTTGATGAAACCGAGGATAAGCTATTGTCGCTACTTCAGTATTTAGAAAAAGAAAATCATTTTGCCATTAGTTTATTAGCCTGTAGCGATGAGCATTTTAAAATAATACAAACCAATAATTTCAATCTAGACATCATACAATATACGGAGCAATACAAAGGTTTTTTTATCGATCGAACTTTTAAAAAATGGAAAGAAAAAGATTCTGAATTCGAAATTAATGTAGAAGAAATCGAAACAAAAAATCTAATTAGGTGTAATTCTATTTGGAAAGTTATAGAAGATGGCTTAGTAGAAATACAAGTAAAATCAAAAACATATATCAAAGAATTTAAACTTGGCAACTGAAGAAAAAGAAAAGCACGACCCCATTGCGGCATTGCGATTTAAAGAATTTAGGTTTTACATTCTAGGTCGATTTTTTTTAACTACAGCTGTAAATTTTCAGGCAGTATGTGTGGGTTGGCAAGTATATGAATTAACAAAAGACCCTCTTTCGCTAGGTTTAATAGGGCTCGCAGAGGCAATTCCTTATATTTTAATCGCATTGTTTGCAGGTTATGTGGTCGATCATTACGATAGAAGAAAGGTTTTAATGACAGCCATCAGTGTATTAATTTTATCATCGGCATTGTTGTTTTTCTTTTCTTTTGATGAAAAAAGATTGTTAGCGTTTGGAACTGTTCCTATCTATGGATTGATTTTTATAACAGGTTTGGCTCGAGGTTTTATTAGCCCTTCAATGTTCGCCATCATGTCGCAAGTTGTACCTAAGAAAGTATTCGCCAATTCATCAACCTGGAATAGTACGATATGGCAAATTGGAGCGGTAGGTGGGCCAGCCATTGGCGGATTTGTGTACGGATTTTTTGGAGTAGCAAAAGCGTATCTGTTAAACACTTTTTTATTTTCCCTTTCATTTTTATTCTTCTCGTTCATAGCTACACGTGCCATATTGAAATCGGAAAAAGTGGAAAGTTTGAAAGAAAGTTTAACAGCAGGATTGCATTTTGTATTTAAAAACCAATTACTACTTAGCGCGTTATCATTAGATTTATTTGCAGTATTTTTTGGAGGCGCGGTTGCCTTACTTCCAATGTTTGCCGATCAGATTTTACATGTTGGACCAAAAGGCTTGGGTGTATTACGTTCTGCTCCAGCTATTGGTGCATTACTCATGGCCGTTATACTTACTTTAAAACCATTGCATAAATCGGCAGGTAAAAAATTATTATATGCTGTTGCATTATTTGGCTTAAGTAGTATTGCCTTTTCCTTATCAAAAAATTTCTATTTATCTATTTTCTTTCTAGCCTTGGGTGGTGCTTTTGATAATATTAGTGTGGTAATACGAACTACCATTGTGCAAACAGAAACCCCGGACCACATGCGAGGAAGAGTGTCATCCGTAAACAGTATTTTTATTGGGTCATCAAACGAAATAGGCGCTTTCGAATCTGGATTTGCAGCGCGTTTGCTTGGCTTAGTCCCTTCTGTTATCTTTGGCGGAAGTATAACATTATTGGTAACAGCTATAACGGCTAAATTTGCACCAAAACTCAGAAATTTAACTTTATAATATAACTATGGAATTATTATTAGACCCAAACATGTGGGTTGCATTGTTAACACTAACTGTTTTAGAAATTGTGTTAGGTATAGACAACATCGTTTTTATATCTATACTCTCTGGGAAGCTTCCAAAAGAAAAACAAAAAAAAGCCCGCCAAACCGGATTAGCTTTGGCGCTTATTACAAGAATTTTATTATTGCTTTCATTAAGTTGGGTGATGAGTTTAACCGCACCCTTATTTACAGTTTTACAACAAGAAATTTCGGGTAGAGATTTAATTTTATTGATTGGAGGCTTGTTCCTTATATACAAAGCAACTACGGAGATACATGAAAAATTAGAAGGCGAAAATCACGATACGGAAATAAAAGGCAAAGCAAGTTTCAGTTCTGTAATTTTACAAATATTAATTCTTGATGTTGTGTTTTCACTCGATTCTGTAATAACAGCAGTGGGCATGGCAAGCCACATTGAAGTAATGGTAGCTGCCGTAATTATAGCAGTAATAATTATGCTTTTCGCAGCCGAATCTATAAGCAAATTTGTAAACCAACATCCAACCGTTAAAATGTTGGCCTTAGCTTTCTTAGTACTCATAGGCGTTAGCTTACTAGCCGAAGGCTTAGATCAACACATTCCAAAAGGATACATTTATTTTGCAATGGCATTTTCGGTGTTAGTAGAAATGTTGAATTTAAGGTTGAAGAAGAAAATTAGCTAATGTGATCATTAGCTAATCCAAAGGAGCAAAATCAAACACTTTGCTCCTTTGCATCTTTGCGTGAAATAAAAAATATTCCTAGCAAAGATGCATAGCCCACAAAGAAGCCATCTTGTCGGGTCTTTCAGGTTTTCGATCTTTCGGCTAAACGGTCTATCGGATTTTCTGTCTCACGAAAACTCAATTAATCGCATCAATTTCCTTCTGTATCTCAACCTTCAGGCTATCCGATTTTACAGTGCTCTTCATATCGCGAAGTATGCCTTTTAATGAATTACGTACAAAAGTGTTCGTAGTATTTTTTGCAGATTCTGAGATTGCCATCATTCCAGCCTTAATCGTTTCATCTTCCATACGTTTAATATATATTTTATAATGAGGTACTATAAAAAATATGCTAAAGCCAGATTTTCGGGAGAGTATGTTTAAGTAAAACGAATGTTCGGCAGGAGTTCCCTCTTTTGCATAAAATTCTGCAATTGCATTTTGCATGCTAGAGTTATTTGTGCTTTCTTCTTTTTTCGCTATTACCCAGGCTTTTTCTTTCTGTGTGCTTGCATAATGTTTAAGCAAATTTGTTTCTACAGAATACGATAAATCTTTTTCTGCCGATGCAAATACATCTGCATTATTTTCATTGGTATACACTTCTGTTATAACTTTTAAAGCTCTCGCTCTTACAATCGATTTTTTATCGTTCATTGCTAAGTTTATAAGCTTTGGATATGCTGCTTTTTGGTTCTCGGCATTTAGCGATTTTACTTTAGAAATTGCAATAGTTTTTATCGAGTAAAACGGATCGCTGAGCGCTTTTAAAAATGTAAGCTGAACCATCGAATCTGTTTTAAATTTATCGAGCGCTTCTAAAGCTTCTAGCTTGTCTAAAAATAAGGGGGCATTGTTAAACATATACAGCCACTCCTCTTTGCTATGCATGTCCTTTTTTGTGCATACCAACATTTTTTCTGCATCAACATTTATTAATAATGGCTTTGTTGATGTTGCAAATTCAAAACGTTGAGATACGCTATCAAGTACAATTCTCTTTCTTTGAACTTTTCCATTCTCATATACATCAACATCTAAAGGTAAACGGTATAATGGATTTTTTTCGAGATCTTGTTTTTGTGCAATGCTTACAATTGTCTTTTGTGCATCATCAACATACTCATAATTAATTTCTAATTCTGGATGACCTTGATTTAAGTACCATTGATTAAAAAACCAATTCAAATCCTCGCCAGTAACTTCTTCAAACGTTAATCGTAAATGATGAATTTCTACCGGTTTAAATTTATAGGTTTCTAAGTATAGTTTTATTGCGTCAAAAAATGCTTTGTCGCCCACATACTTTCTGAGCATGTGAATTATTTGTCCACCTTTTTGGTACGAGTTCACATCGAACATCGATTCGCGATCTGTTAAATCAAAACGAATCATGTTTACTCTCTTGCTTGAAGCCGAAGCCAGGTATGCATTTAAATTATTAAATCCACCTTTGTCTGCTTCTTCTCTTCCGTATTTATATTCGTCCCAAAGATATTCGCCATAGGTAGCAAAGCCTTCGTTAAGTGTTAGATTTGGCCACGATTCGCATGTTACTAAATCGCCAAACCAATGATGAAATAATTCGTGCGAAATAATATCTTCATCCGTTTGATCTTCGTAATCGCGAACAGTTTTGTTCATAGGGTCGTAAAAGGTAACCGCTCCGGTATTTTCCATTGCACCGCTAACAAAATCCCGCACAACAATTTGCGAATACTTATCCCATGGATAAGTTACACCTGTTTTGTTTGAAAAGAACTCTATCATTTCTGGAGTGTTGCCAAAAATTAATTTTGCATTTGATGCAAACTCTGGCTCCATGTAATAATTTACTTCCATGTTTCGCCATTTGTCTTTGTAAATTTTGAAATTACCGCCTGCAAGCATGGTTAAGTATGGAGCATGTGGTAAATCTTGTCGCCAATAATCGGTACGTGTTCCGTTCGAATTATTTGTCGAATACATCATTCTGCCGTTTGAAAGTGTAACCATAGCAGTATCAACGGTTATCGCAATTTCCTGACTAAATCGTTCGTTGCCCGATTCAATGGTTGGGAACCAACAAGAGTTCGATTCAGTTTCGCCTTGTGTCCAGAATTGTGTAGGCTTGTATTTATTTTTTCCATCAGGATTAATAAAATAAAAACCTTTATCGGCATTAATTGCGGAACTGCCTTTTATCTTTATTTTATTTGGCATTGCAACATAATCTATATATGCTTCATAAGTTTCTTCTTTCGTATATTTTTTACCGAGTTTAATATTTAGCTTGTAACCATCATAGGTATAATCTGCTTTCTTCGAATTTATTTTTACCTCGTTAATTTTATAACCTTTTGCATCTAAAATTAATTCGTCTGTATCATAAAAATATGGGCGAACTTTTAAGGTAGCTTTCCCGATTACAAAACAACTGTCCCAATTTAAATTGATCTCGAGTTTAGTATGTGTTATGTCAGATAAGCGAGTATATGATGCATAATACGTTTTTGCTTCGGGTTTAGAATGAATGGCAACTTCGGGTAGTTGAACAATAGCTTCTGCCGAATCTTTTTTAGCTGCTTTACAAGCCGATAGAATTATAAGAATAACGGACAAGCAACTGATATAAAAGTTACGAGTAATGATTTGTGTAGAAAGGTTTATCATTTATAATGTGTGTTTATAGATTAAAAATAAAGAAAAGCTTAATATATGCAGGTTTTTATTTAAACCTGCTTAAATGCGGGTTTTTGGTGGCACGACTTAAGTGGTGGCACCACTTAAGTCGTGCCACCAGTTTTTGTAAAAATTTTGTTATTCTATCAATAGTTTTTTCACAAACGCTTCAAACTCCATCTTAAACTCTACATAATGTTTCCCGGTTGCAGGACCAGAGTAGCCCGTATGTATTTTTCTCACTTTGCCTTTTTTATCAATAACTATTAGGG
>JBILKW010000049.1:0-13252 GCA_044376465.1 Sphingobacteriales bacterium
TTGAGCTTTGCAAACACACGAGTGGAGCAATTAAATACCTATGAGTATAATGTAGGCTTGGGTTATACTACCAATAATTTACAATTGCCATTTAGTTTTGGTAACGGTCAAAAAGTGTTGAAAAATGATTTAAATCTTCGTACAGATTTCAACATAAGAATAAATAGAGGGGCTATACACAGAATGGATCAAGGATTCTCAGACATCATCAATGGCTCTAGAGTAATAAGTATTAAGCCATCTGTGGAGTATGTTTTAAATCAGCGCTTCCAAGTACGTATATTTTATGATAGATTAGTGACTAAGCCTTACATTTCGACCACTTTCCCAACGGCAATTACCAGTTTAGGCTTTAGCTTAAGAATTAATATTGGTGCATAATTATTCCAAGAAAAATATAACTTTGAGAAATTAAATTTTATAAAATGAATTTTCCAGCAGAACTAAAGTACACTAAAGACCACGAGTGGGTTCGTTTAGAGGGCAATGTAGCATTTATCGGCATTACCGATTTTGCACAAAGGGAACTAGGTGATATTGTTTACATAGATGTAAACACCGTAGGCAAAGATGTTGCACAAGAAGAAGTGTTTGGAACGGTTGAAGCCGTTAAAACAGTTTCAGATTTATACATGCCAATTGCAGGTGAAGTGATAGAAATCAATACCCTATTAGATGCTAACCCAGAGCTAGTAAACTCAGATCCTTACGGTGATGGCTGGATGGTAAAGGTAAACGTTAGCAATGCTGCTGATGTTGCAGGTTTGCTTTCTGCTGAAGATTACCAAGCCTTAGTGGGTGCTTAATTCCTTTTGGAAATATAATATATTTTGGTTGCTATGGCTTTGCTTAATCAGCTATTTAAGCAATGCTCACAATGATGGTATTCCGAACATTCCGCTATTAGCATTTAAAGGAGCTGACAAAC
This sequence comes from Sphingobacteriales bacterium, assembly GCA_044376465.1. GTDB lineage: Bacteria > Bacteroidota > Bacteroidia > Sphingobacteriales > Sphingobacteriaceae > CAJBVG01. The sequence goes on from JBILKW010000049.1 coordinate 929, forward strand.
TTGTACATTCAATTTTTTATTTGATTTTAATGGTGGCTATGAGTTGGGGCTTTTCTAAACAAAGAAAATATCCATTATTAAGCCTAAATAAATTCTTTTATTCATTCTCATTCTCTATTTCTTGGGGTGCGATTATGGAACTTTTCCAATTATATGTTTTTACCTATAGATCGGCAGAATGGGCAGATTTATTTGCCAACTCAATTGGCATAGGAATAGGGTTGATGCTGAGTGTGTATGTATTAAAATTGGATAAAATTATATAGTTTTAACTAACAAAATCAGATAAAATGAAAACAAAACGAATTGTAATGGGCATTTTAGTTGGCATATTCATCAGTATTTGCTTTTCTTCTTGTAAGGCGAAATGTGATTGTCCGCGTTTTTCGCAAACAAGCACTAAGTTCTCATTCTCAAAATTACTTGTTTAAGTACCATAAATCGCTATTGTTATTTGGATTTAATTTAAATAAGCCTTAAATTGCAACGTTTTATAGGCGAAATCAACTTTTGGGATAGTCTATATTCACAAAACTTCTTTTGCGCAAAACCATGAATATGAAACTAAGGAACTTATCAGAGTTGCAACCTGGAATGAAGGCTATTATTGATTCGTTTGCAGATGAGGAATTATCCATCCGATTGTTAGAAATGGGGTGTTTGCCAGGAGAAGAAGTGGAAATTGCACACATTGCACCTTTAGGCGATCCAATTGCCATTCATTTATATGGTCATAAATTAAGTTTACGCAAAAAAGAGGCAGAGAGTATTTTAGTGAAGTAAGAAAAAACAAGTTGAAGCAAGAAATTAATATTGTCCTCATTGGTAATCCTAATACCGGAAAGTCATCATTATTTAATGCATTAACAGGCCTAAATCAGAAAGTTGGTAATTTCCCAGGTGTAACCGTTGATAAACTTATTGGTTTCTATAAAATAAATTCAGAGCAATCTGCACGAATTATTGACTTACCCGGAACTTACAGTTTATATCCACGTTCGCAAGACGAGCAAATAGCCCTTCAAGTTTTAGGTTCGCCATCAAACCCCGATTACCCGGAGGTAATTGTGGTAGTAGTAGATGCAACCAATCTCAAAAGAAACTTATTATTATTCTCGCAAATATTAGATTTAGGTTTGCCGTGTGTGTTAGCAGTAAATATGATCGACCAAGCACGCGATCAGAAATTAAATATTGATATAGAAGGGTTATCACAAGCCATAGGAATACCTGTTATTGCAATAAGTGCACGTAATAATGAAGGCATTGACGAATTAAAAAAAGCGATAAAAAAACAAATCGAAGAGAAAATTAGTGTGGAGTCGGGAACGGATATTAAACAATATGCACCTGAATTAATTGATGAAATAAAAAAAGAGTTTGAATTAACGAATGATTATGTTGCTTTTGAATTAGCACATCATTACCATGAACTCGCACATCTAACAGAAGAAAAAAAACAAAAACTAAAATCGCTTGGCGAGAAATATAATTTCAATCCACAAAAAGCACAAGCACAAGAAACCATTGCACGTTTTAATCACATTAACGAATTATTGTTTGATAATGTGTTCAAACCATTCGACCCGGTTAAGGAAAGTAATAGTAATAAAATTGATAAATGGTTAACACATAGAGTAGGAGGATTACTATTTTTCTTCTTGATTTTGTTTATTGTTTTTCAATCCATTTTCACATGGTCGAGTTACCCAATGGATTTAATTGAAGCAGGGTTTATTGGCTTAGAAAATAGTTTATCTAGCATCATTCCGGATGGAATTTTTAAAGAATTATTAATAGGAGGAATATTACCAGGTTTAAGTGGGGTGTTGGTTTTTATTCCTCAAATAGCTATTTTATTTTTATTTATAGCGATACTAGAAGATACAGGTTACATGGCTCGTGTTACTTTTATGATGGACCGTGTGATGAAGAAGTTTGGATTGAACGGAAAATCGGTTGTGCCCTTAATGAGTGGAATTGCATGTGCAGTGCCTGCAATTATGTCGGCAAGAACTATTGAAAATTGGAAAGACAGGTTGATCACCATAATGGTAACTCCATTGATGAGTTGTTCTGCACGTTTGCCAGTGTATACCTTATTAATTTCGATAGTAGTACCATCAGAAAAAATATTCGGCTTTTTAAATTTGCAAGGATTGGTATTAATGGCCATGTATTTATTAGGATTTATAGCAGCTATTTTTTCGGCATACGTAATGAAACTGATTATAAAAACCAAGGAGCGCAGTTATTTTATTATGGAATTGCCAGTGTATAGAATGCCGCGTTGGTCGAATATTGGAATTACCATTTTTAATAAAGTAAAAACATTTGTTACAGAAGCTGGAAAAATAATTTTAGCAGTATCCATAGTATTATGGTTTTTGGCAAGTTATGCGCCAGGAAATTCTTTCGAGCAAATAAATCAGAAATACGAAAAATTAAAGACTGAAAACACCATAGATGTTGCTGAGTTAGATCGAATGATGAGTTCCGAAAAATTGGAAGCCTCTTACGCGGGCCTACTGGGTAAATTTATAGAACCGGGCATTCGCCCATTAGGTTACGATTGGAAAATTGGAATAGCGTTAATAACCTCTTTTGCTGCAAGAGAAGTTTTTGTTGGAACCATTGCCACCATATATAGCGTAGAAGCAGAAGACGGAAATTTGGATACCGTAAGAGAAAAATTAATGTCGGCAAAAAATGCAAATACTGGAGAAGCTACTTTTACCTTAGCTGTAAGTTTATCGCTCATGATATTTTATGCATTTGCGATGCAATGTATGAGCACCATAGCCATCGTATACCGCGAAACTAAATCGTGGAAATGGCCAACCATACAGTTTGTGTTTATGACGGTGTTGGCGTATGTAAGTGCTTGGGCAGTGTATGTTTTCATAAATGTCTAGAAATGGATAATGCTAAAATCCTCGAACCTTACCTCCCTCCCGGCACAGCTCTGATGATGGCGAAGTGGATCGATTATTTTCAAGTAGAGTTGTCGATTAATAAACCGAGGGAATCAGTATTTGGTGATTACAGGCATCCGCATGGGGGCAAGGGTCATAGAATTTCTGTGAATAGAAATTTAAATCCGTATGCATTTTTAATAACCTTAATACATGAGTTTGCTCATTTAACAAATTGGAACAAGCACGCCAATAGAGTAAAACCACATGGCGAAGAGTGGAAAAACGAATACAGAAATTTAATGCAGCCATTTTTAGATCGCAGAATTTTTCCGGAAGAAATAGAGCGGGCTGTACGCAAATACATAACTAACCCGGCAGCATCAAGTTGTACTGATGTTCATCTATTGAAAGTTTTAAAACGCTTCGACCAACATCAGCACACCGTGTTTGTAAGCAATGTGCCAGCTGGTGCCATGTTCCGCTTGCGCAACGGACGAACTTTTCAAAAACTCGAACTGGTACGAAAAAGATATCGTTGCAAAGAAATTTCGAGTGGTGATATTTATTTATTTAGTCCGGTGATGGAGGTCTATTTGGGGTAAAAAACATTTTTTGGGACTTTTTTGGTGGCACGACTTAAGTCGTGCCACCAAAAAGCTGCATTTATGCAGGTTTTTATAAGTACCTGCATAAATGCAGCTTTTCTCTGTTTTATATATCTACAGCTACTTTTTATACACCTCCATCACAGGCAGTGCCTTGCCATTAAAATCCCAGAACGCTTGGTTCTCATAAGAAGATCCGTTTTGAGCCGTATTGCCTTTAAAGGAGACCCATTCAGCTCCCCAATAACAAAAGCCCATGCCATTGTTCGTATTCTCTGCAATCTCTCTGATCTTTTGCAGGTAATATTTTTGCCCAAGTTCGGTTGCTAAATAATTTGGTAGAATTTCTTCTTGCGAGCCAATTACATTGTTGGTCCAATCGTTCCATGAAAATGTAAAAGGGTATGATGTTTCTGCAATTATTACTTGCTTATTATATGTGCTACTTAACAAATTTAGATTAGATTGAAGGCTATCTAAATTTTTGCCATGCCATTTTGGATAATAGGATATCCCAATAATATCAAAATCTAAATTTTTAAACTTCTCGAAAAAATATACTGCATCTTTATGCCCAGCATAGTGCAACATTATTTTTGTATTGATTGAATGTTCTCTTACAGCTCTTATGCCTTCAGATAAAAACGATTTGAATTGATTGACATAATTATAGCTTCCTTCTGGCCATAACAGACCGTTATTTATTTCATTGCCTATCTGAATATAGTCTGGCTTTATTTCTAGTACAATTTTTTTGGTGTACTCGTATACACTGTCTTTTAATTGTTCGACATTTTTTCCCAACCATCTAGTTGGTTTTTGTTGATTGCCTGGATCTGCCCATGTATCAGAATAATGGACGGTAAGCCACACTCGTGCTTTAGTGCTTTTTATTTCTTCAGCTAGGGCCTTTACTTCATTAAAACTCGAGTATTGATTGCTTGGGTTTACCCATATTCGAATTCTAAACACATTTACACCTGCTTTTCGCAAGGTATACAACATGTCTTCATTTTCGTTAGCTGAATTTTTAGCTATAAAATTATGATCTCTAATCTCTGGGATAAAAGAAACATCCGCTCCGCGTAAATACGTGAAATCATCTTCTTGCAAGGGTGTAATTTTACTTTCTTCTTTTTCTTTTTTGCAAGCAGATAAAAAGAAAAAAGAAAACAGAAAAAATAGAAAATAGGATTTTATATTCATACTTGAAGGTAATTCTTCATATCACTGTGCTTACTCTGTGTACACTAGCTGCATCAATACTTGCCCAGTAACTTTCAAGCTTTTTTTATCAATGTTTTCGAGCTTGTCTTCATGCGTATGCCAGTGTTTCCAAAATCCAGATAAGCTCGAAGCATCTCTATGTATTAAATCAATCATTGGTATGTTAGCAATTGAGTTTACATAATAATGATCGTCTATTATTGCAGGAGTTTGCTCGTAACTAAAATTTGAGGAGTAACCTGCTTGTGATGCTTTTTGCCATACATATTCTAGCACTTGTGGTGCGAAAGTCCTCGATACTTCTTCTTGTGTAAAAAACACATTTTCTCCTCCAACCATATCTAACAATACTCCGTACATAGGGCGGTAATTTGCTACGTGTAAATTTTTAGCCCAATATTGAGAACCTAAACAATATGAATCGCGCATCTCTGGAAACTTACTACTTTCTGGTTGGCCATAATCTTCTAAATCGAATAAAATAATATCAACACCCATCTCAGGATTTTTCAAACTCATTTGCCTAGCAAGTTCTAACAACACTCCAACTCCGCTAGCCCCATCATTAGCCCCGTCAATCGCTTTGTTTTTATCTTTGGTGTCTTGGTCGGCAAATGGGCGAGTATCCCAATGTGCGGCAAGTAAAATGCGTTTAGTAGCTTTTGCCTGAAAGCTCGCAATAATGTTTTTCAAATCGAAAGTTTTGCCATCGAAGGTTTTTACTTTTCCGTTTTGAACGATTACACTCGCACCAAAACTTTTCAATGTATTCTCTAAATATTTTGCGGTGTTTGCATGCTGTTTTGTTCCCGGTACTCTCGGCCCAAATTCCACTTGCTTTTGCACAAACATATAAGCACTGTCCTCGTTAAAACTAGGCACCACAATTTTCTTTACTTCTTCTTTTTTAGTATTAGATTGCTTCTTCCCGTCATTACCACACCCACCCACAAAAAAAGCCAACACTACTAAAAATATATATTTTATATACTTCATAACCTTCCAAATTAATAATCTTTTGCCTCCACTAGCACACTAGCATACTTATACACTAGCACACTGCCTACTCCTGATACCCCCACTCAGATCCCACTTTCGAATCCTTAATGATCAAATTCATTGCTTTAAATTTAGCTCGTATTAAATCTACCATGGCGAAATTCTTTTCAGCTCTTGCTTCTCTATAGGTTTCCATCCATGCTTCCACCATCGGAATAAAGAGTTCATCGTTATTAATATGTACATCCGAAATACCTAAAACGTGTTCATTAAAATTTACAAAAGTATTCACGAGCAGGTTAAATGTTTCTTCTTTTAATTCTGAAACTGAAACAATACCCGCTTTAATTGAGTTAATGCTTTTTAATAAATTATATAATTCTGCAATGCTTTTCGCTGAGTTAAAATCGTTGCTCATCCCTTCTGTAACAGCTGCGCAAGCCTTCAGAATTTCTGCATTTAGTTCATCATCAATTTTAGTACCACCTTCTGAATTCCACTTCAAACTTTTTGCAGTACGAATTCCGTTAATCATTTTCATCAAACCTTTTTCTGCTGCTTCAAGCGCTTCATTAGAAAAATCCAAAGTACTTCTATAATGAGCTTGTAACATAAAAAAGCGAATGGTTAATGGCGAATATGCTTTTTTTAATAATGGATGATCGCCCGAGAAAAACTGTGATAAGTTGATGGCATTGCCAAGCGACTTACCCATTTTTTGACCGTTAATGGTAATCATATTATTATGTAGCCAATATTTCGCAGGGTGTACATGGTTACTTGCTTTACTCTGCGCAATTTCACATTCGTGGTGTGGAAATAATAAATCCATTCCACCGCCATGTATATCAAATTGTTCTCCTAAATATTTTGCACTCATGGCAGAGCATTCTATATGCCAACCCGGGAAACCCTCGCTCCACGGTGAGTTCCATCGCATGATATGTTCTGGAGATGCTTTTTTCCATAAAGCAAAGTCGAATGAATTTTTCTTTTCTTCTTTGCCTTCTAAGGTTCTACGCTCTTCGCCAGCGTGTGCTATAAGGTCTGCCAACACTCTACCCGATAGCTCGCCGTAAGGTTCTTTCTCATTATATTTCAACACATCAAAATAAACAGAACCGTTTGATTCGTATGCTAAACCAGCATCCACAATCTTCTGTATCATTTCAATCTGTTCGATGATATGACCGCTTGCGCGTGGCTCAATACTAGGGCGCATTACAAAAAGTCTATCCATCATTACATGGTAAGAGTTGGTGTACTCTTGAGCCACTTCCATGGGTTCTAACTGTTCTATGCGTGCACGCTTTGCTATTTTATCATCGCCTTCATCGCCATCATTTTCTAAATGGCCAACATCAGTAATGTTTCTAACGTAGCGAACTTTATAACCACAATATTTTAAATATCTGAAAACTAAATCGAAGGTAATTGCCGATCGAGCATGACCCAAATGGGGCTCGCCGTATACCGTTGGACCACAAACATACATTCCTACGAATGGACTGTTAATAGGTTCAAAAGGTACTTTTTCTCTACTTAAAGAATCGTGAATACTGATATTATGGTTCATAAACAAACATACTAATTATTGAGAAAACTTTGCGAATGCACTACTTGCTTAATTTGAATTCCGCCTTTACAGGGTAGTGGTCGGAATATTTTTTCTTGATGATTTTGTAGCTACAGACTTCAAACTCTTTACTACACAGCAAGTAATCTATTTGGAAATTAGGAAAAGCGCCGTTATACGTTACCCCAACGCCATTCCCTTGCTCACGGAATGAACTCTTTAATCCGTTAGAAATAACATTATAAGCGTAGGATGCAGGTGTATCATTAAAATCTCCAGAAACAATTACTGGGTAAGGGCTTTCGTCTATTAATTCGCGTACTTCTTCAGCCTGATTACCCCTCAGCAAAAATGCTTTTTTTAATCGCGCACCAATACGTTTATTTGATTGCATATCTGTTTCCACATTTTTAACTTGGTTCAAATACTCATAATCTTCTGGCTGAAAACTAATGGATTGAAGATGGGTGTTAATGATTCGAATAGTATCTCCTTTGTATTCAACATCGGTATACATACACATATTTGCATGCGGACGATCGTGAAAATTTAGTACATCAAAATTAATTATTTTATATTTTGAAAAAATAGCAAGCGACATGCGTTCATTTTCTGTTGAATCAAATAAATATTGCTTGAAGTATTTGTAATCGCCATTTTTTTGTATCGAGTCTTTAATGTTGTAAGCACCTTTTTTTCTGAAGTAAAACTCTTGAAAACATAATATGTCTGCCTTTTCCGACAATAACATCTCCAACATTTCATGCCTCGATTTTTTATCGTATTTATTTGTTTTTATAGGCTTAAACAAATGTGCGTTATAACTAATAATGGATATGGAATTTTCTTTATCGGCAATTTCAGTATTTCCAAACTGCACATAGTCTAAAATGGTATTGTACCCAATTCCAATAGATACAAGTGGAACCAAGGCGAACCATCTTTTTCTAAAAACCCAGTAAATAAAAAACAGGAAGTTTGTTATTACTAAAAATGGATATGCTAATCCGAAAAAAGCAATCGGCCAATAAAAGCTTGGTTTAATCCAAGCGCCTAAATAACTTACTAATAAAGCTGCAATAGCAATAGAGTTCATGAAGAACATGAACCAAAAGAAAATAGATTTTTTCTTGCTTGCTTTCATCTTATTGTTTACCTGCTTTAAATAATATTTCCTTTTCCTTTGCTGATAAATTTTCGTATCCAGATTGTGAAATTTTATCTAGTACTCTGTCAATTTCTGCTTGTGTAACGTCTTGTTTTTTATTTGTATTTACAGATGGATTTCTATAGGCTACTTTTATTTTTTTTGGTTTAAATAAGCCCGAAATTCCATCTATCATTTTTACTGGAAATTTTGTCCAGTCGTTTCCATTCTGTAATTGTTTAATAAATAAGAATCCGAATAATGCGCCACCTATATGCGCCAAATGCCCGCCAGCATTAGCACTCGATATACCCACTAAATCTATCAATAAATAAAAAAACGCAATGTATTTTAAACGGATTGGCCCGAATATGGCTAATACAATGCTAAAGTTTGGCAGTAGGGTGGCGGTTGCAAATACTATTCCCATTACAGCTGCTGAAGCGCCTAATGCTTTAGAACTTTCTACGCTATTGCTGAAGTAAGGAAATACATTGTAGCACAACACGTAAAATAATCCACCAAAAATACCTGATAAAAAATAGGTGTAAATAAATTTCTGTTTACCTAAATATTCTTGATAAATATTTCCGAACCAATACAATACTAACATGTTGAACAGGATGTGAAAAATACCACTATGCAAAAACATGTAGGTAATAATGGACCACGGTGTGTAGGCTAATGTTTTTAAGTTTGATGGTAGCATTAAAAACTCTCGGATGATGTATTCAACCGGGTTTGGTAATTGTAATAGTAAACAAAATACATTCACTAATAAAGCAAATACAAAAACGATTACGTTAATGAGGATTAGCCTCATCATGATATCTCTTTTAAAAAACATTAATTTCAAATCGTTTATTATACTGCTCATATTACCTCCATCTAGAATCTTTAGTTTTCCAATATTTTATCAATATAAAACCAAAAAGCATTCCGCCTAAATGCGCAAAGTGTGCAACATTGTCGCCCGGATTATTTTGTATGCCACTGTAAAGTTCAAATAAACCATAAATTATTACAAAATATTTTGCTTTCATTGGCAGAAAGAAAAAGATGTAAATCATGGCGTTTGGTAAAATCATTCCAAATGCTAATAATACACCAAACACTGCACCCGAAGCACCAACAGTTGGAATATTTTCTTTTACAGTTATTAATTCATTTACAATACTAATTGCATTTTCTTTAAATGGAATTGAATCTGGATTGCTTGTCCAGATGTTCATTAATTCAGAAAAACTAGGGCGATAAATATTGGGTACATCGTTTAGTACAAAACTCTCAAACGCAGCTGGAGTGGGGTTTGTAATAAATGCATTCGCTGCTTTTTGTAATTGTGAAATCTCCACGTAGTTTACCAGAGTATGTAATAAGGCGGCTCCTAGTCCAGTAACAAAGTAAAAGGTTAAGAATTTTTTTGGTCCCCAATAATTTTCAATAACTGCACCAAACATCCATAGTGCAAACATATTCGAGAATAAATGCATGAAATTTCCATGCATAAACAAATGGGTTACGAATTGGTAAGGTTTAAAATATTCTGAACTTGGGTAATACAAAGCGAGGTAATCTTTTAAATCGACTTGCATGCTGTTCTGCAACACAATAGTTGCAATAAAAAACAATCCATTTAATATTAATAGATTTTTTACAACTAATGGTAAAACCGAAAATCCTTGTGGTCTGTAATTATTCATAATGCTTAATTAACCAAAATAACTTGCTAGCTCTTCTATACTAATACGCACAAAAGTTGCTTTTCCATTTATTCCGGTGTTGGGTAATTCGCAAGCAAACAATTCATCTATTAAATGATTCATTTCTTCTTGACTTAAATTTTTACCTGCTTTAATAGCAGATTGTTTTGCTAAAGAACGTGCAAGTTGTTCTTTTTGTTCGAACTTTTGTATGCCTGATTGTTGTTTATAAGATTCTAGCAAACCCATTAATGTTTGTTCTTCGTTGCTAGCATTAATTTCTGCAGGCACACCGTGTATTACAAAGGTATTTTTGCCAAACTCTTGTATATCGAATCCTACTTGCTGCAAATCAAGTAAAAGCATTTTGGTTAGTTCAAAATCCGAAGCATTCATATGAACGCTTTGAGGGAACAAAGATTGTTGGCTTGCACCAGCATTGTTATGAAGCGATTCATAGAAGCGTTCGAACAAAATACGTTCGTGTGCAGCTTGCTGATCGATCATTAAAATACCGTTTTTGATGGGGCTTACAATAAACCGTTGGTGCAATTGAAAAGTATTGCGCTCGCTTAAGTCGGTATGTTTAGTGTTTGGCTCTTGGTGTAATATGCTTTGTTCTGCTTCTTCTGCAGGTTTTACAATTTCATATAAAGCTTCCCAACCGGCGTTGCTACGAGGCATTTGCGTTTGCCCGGGTATGTATCCAGATTGATGTCGTTTTTCAAATGGATTAAAAGTTGGATTCACAGCGATGGTTGGAATCCTAATTTCGTCGGTGCTTGGGTTAAAAGGTTTTAGATTACTGAAACTAGATTCTGTATTAAAATCGATACTCGGGCTAACGCTGTATTTACCAAGTGAGCGTTTAACTGCTGCACGTAATATGGCATACACCAATTTTTCATCTTCGAATTTAATTTCCGTTTTCGTAGGGTGCACGTTTACATCAATATGTTTAGGGTCGATATCGATAAACAACACATAAAAAGGGAAGCTATCTGCACTTAAAAGTTCTTCGAAAGCATTATTTATGGCGTGGTTTAAATAAGGATCTTTAATAAATCGCTTGTTTACAAAAAAGTACTGCTCGCCTCTGGTTTTCTTAGCAAATTGAGGTTTGCCGATGTACCCTTCAATGGTAATGATATCGGTACTTTCTTCTACAGGTACAAGTCGCTCGTTGTATTGATTGCCGAATATTGCAGTGATTCGTTGTTTGTGGTTGCCAATAGGTAAATGAAACATTTCTTGCCCATCATGATGCATGCTGAAAAATATTTCTGGATGCGCTAAGGCTTGCCGTTGAAATTCTTCAATTATATGGCGAAGCTCTACAGGGTTCGATTTTAGGAAGTTACGGCGAGCAGGAATATTGTAAAATAAGTTTTTGATGGAGATTTGAGTTCCATCGGTCATGCTGCAAGCTTCTTGTTTATTGATCTTAGAACCTTCTATTTCAATAAGAGTGCCAGTTGCTTGGCTAGCCATTTTAGTTTTAAGTTCTACTTGAGCAATGGCGGCAATAGAGGCCATAGCTTCGCCACGGAAACCCATGGTGCGTATCTCAAACAGGTCTTCGGCTTTACGAATTTTAGAAGTGGCATGTCGCTCAAAGCACATACGGGCGTCGGTTTCCGACATTCCTTTGCCATTATCAATAAGTTGGATGAGGCTTTTGCCCGCATCTTTTACGAAGAGTTTTATTTGAGTGGCGTTCGCATCTATAGCGTTTTCCAAAAGTTCTTTAACGGCGGATGCCGGACGCTGAATAACTTCTCCCGCTGCAATCTGGTTCGCGACCGAATCTGGTAATAAATGAATGATATCCGACATGTTTCTTTAATTCAAGATTGTGGAGAAAATAAATTCCTCTTGTACTTGATGTATTTGTTAGTTTTGCAAATATTTACAACTGTTACAAAATTACATTTTTTTAGGGGCTTTGATATGCTGAAGACGATAATTAGCACACTCTTTTTATACATTTTATCCACAACACAACTATACGCTCAAGGGCTCGATACTGCCGGTGCTGGAAGATGGGCAGATTCATTGATGAGAAACATGAGCCAAGACGAAAAAATTGGTCAGTTGTTCATGGTGGCAGCATATTCTAATAGAGATTCTACTCATTTAAAGGAAATTA
>JBILKW010000182.1:0-4397 GCA_044376465.1 Sphingobacteriales bacterium
CGTTTTTTGAATTCAACGTTAGAATTAAAAATTGATCATTTTTATTTATAATAAAATCTGGTATTACTTGTAATTGCTTAGAATTATCGGCGAAAGAATTTCCTGGCTTCGGGTTTAATTTTAGGATATCTTGAACCGCAGCTTTTAACTCTTCAGAAGTAATAGACATACTTCTCTCTAATTTATCATAATGTTTTTTTGTAAATTCATCTAAATAATCTCTTACAATTAAAATTGCATTCTTAATATTTTTTGAGTTTTGTTCTTTACGCTTAAGTTGTAACAATAAACATTCTTGCAAATCTCTGGCACCAACACCTGCTGGATCAAAACTTTGAATAATTTCTAAAAGATGTAAAATCTCTTCTTCATTAGTAAATATATTTTGAGAAAACGCTAAGTCATCTACTAATGCAGTAATCGGTCGGCGTAAATATCCATCATCGTCTAAACTTCCTAAGATTTGCTGCGCAACCATAAACTCATGATCGCCCAAAACACACATCGTTAATTGTGCTTGTAACATTTCGTGGAAGGAGGAGGATACTGCTATGGGCATTTCCTTTTTTTCGTCGTCGTCAGAATCATTATCTTGCATTATTCTGTATCCATCGTCCTGATCGTCGTCTTGCAAATAATCATCTATGTTAAATTCCTCTTGCTGCTCGTTTATCTCTTCCTTTGAATCGTTTGGCTGCTCGTCGTCGAGATTAGAATATTCCGGCATTTCTTCAACATTTGATAAACTTCCATCTTCTAATGCAGGATTTTCCTCAAGCTCCTCTTTAATGCGAGAATCGAGCATAACAGTAGGGATCTGCAGCAATTTTATGAATTGTATTTGCTGAGGGGATAACTTTTGTAGTAGTTTCTGTTGTAGACTCTGCTTTAACATACTTTTTATTCGCTCGAAAATACAATAAAAAAAAAGAAAAAACACTATTTTTGGAAACTCTAAAAGAGACAAATGAGATTCTTATGACATATATTAAAGATTTAAAAAGCGAAGAAGGTAAAGATGTTAGTCTAAATGGTTGGGTTTCCAATAAACGTACAGGTAAAGGGCTTGTATTTATCATTTTACGTGATGGTACTGGACTATGCCAATGTGTGATAACAGAAGAATCTATCGATCAGAATTTATTTCAAATTGCTGATAAACTCAGTTTAGAAAGTTCGGTAAAAATTACAGGAACAGTTCGCAAAGATGAGCGCCAAGTAGGTGGATATGAGTTACAAGTAAAAGATTTAAGTGTTTACCACATCGCTGAAGAATATCCTATTTCTAAAAAAGCACACGGCATAGAATTTTTAATGGACAATCGACATTTGTGGTTGCGTTCTCGCAGGCAATGGGCAATTATGAAAATCAGAAACACCATTTCATTTGCGATTCATAAATTTTTCCAAGAGAATGATTTTGTACAAATGGATGCACCCATATTTACTGGCAATGCATGTGAAGGCACTACAAATTTGTTCGAAACAGATTTCTACGACGCGCCTGCCTATTTATCTCAATCGGGGCAATTATACGGCGAGGCTATGGCCATGGCTATGGGTAAAATCTATACATTCGGGCCAACTTTCCGTGCAGAAAAATCAAAAACACGCAGGCATTTATCAGAATTTTGGATGATAGAGCCAGAAATGGCGTTCTACAATTTAGAGATGAACATGGATTTAATTGAGCAATTTTTAAGATATGTAGTTTCGGATGTGTTAAAAAACTGCGAAGAAGAACTAGCTATTATTGAAAGAGATACAACGATCCTAAAAAAAATCACTGAAGTATTTCCTCGATTACCATATGATGAAGCGGTAAAAATAATTAAAGGGGAGCAGGACGTGAATGGCAAAAACTCGATTAAAACCTTAGAAGCAGATTTGGCAAAAACACAAGTAAGAATTACTGAGATTGAGGCCGATATAAAAGAACGTGAACATAAAATTGCAACTCCTGGAATGAAAAAAGGAGAAGTAAACTTCAACGTAAATAAGATTGCTGAATTAAGAGATGAATTAAGAGATTGTGAAGAAGATGCTCGCAACATCCCACAATGGCTAGATTCTGCAAGAAACTTTAAATACGGTGAAGACTTTGGGGGATCGGATGAAACAGTATTAACTCGTTTATTCGAAACACCAATTATGGTTTATAACTGGCCACACGAAGTAAAAGCATTTTATTTAAAACGCGCAGACGATAGCCGTTTTGCAAAAGGAGTAGATGTGTTGGCACCAGAAGGATACGGAGAAATTGTTGGAGGTGGAGAACGTGAAACCGATAAAGATTTATTAATCGCAAAAATTAACGAACACGAATTACCAATGGAAGCTTTTGAGTGGTACTTAGATTTGCGAAGATACGGCAGTGTACCACACGCAGGTTTTGGTTTAGGCCTAGAGCGTCTAGTAGCATGGGTTTGTAAACTTCCACACGTAAGAGAAACCATACCGTTTCCAAGAATGTACGGCAGATTATTGCCATAGTTAATAATTCCCATTATATTTAATTCAAAGTAAAACTATTTATAATGGGAATTTTAACAGAATTTAAAACGTTTATCTCTAGAGGAAATGCGGTAGAACTTGCTATCGGTGTAATTATAGGTGCCGCTTTTCAAAAAGTGGTAGACTCAATTGTAAACGATATTATTATGCCTCCAATTGGATACCTCATCGGCAGAGTGGATTTCAAAGATTTAAAACTTCATCTTGGGGAAGTAGTAACTATTAATTATGGTAGTTTCATTCAAACTTTAATTCAATTTACCATCATCGCATTTACCATTTTCTTAGTAGTAAAACTCTTAAATAGAATGAGAGCGAAAGATGCATTGGTAAAATTGCCATGAGGCAAAGTACAATGTACTTTGTATAGGAAAATAAGTATTAAGGATTAAGGATTAAGGATTAAGAAATGAAAAAAATTTTATATGTTTTTGTTGCAATACAAATACTTGCAAGTAATGCTGTTGCACAAAGCGATACGAGTACTTGGAAGAAGGGTGGCTTAAGTTCATTGGGAATCAGCCAGTCGTCGTTTACAAACTGGGCAGCGGGTGGTATTAGTAACACGAACATCACCTCTCTCATAAGTTTGTATGCTAACCAAAAATTGCAGAACAGTTCTTGGGAAAACAATTTAGACCTTGGTTTCGGAACTCAAAAAATTGAAAGTGCCGATTTCAGAAAAAGTGAAGATAGAATAGAACTCAACAGTAAATATGGACGAAAAATAAATGATAAGCTAAATTACTCAGTTTTGTTAAATTTCAGGTCACAGTTTGCGCAAGGTTTTAATTATACAGATACGAGTGTAATATACGTATCAAACATTATGGCACCTTCCTTTACGACACTTTCTGCAGGTATAGATTACCGACCGTCAGAAGGCTTGAGTATTTATTTCTCTCCCCTTACAGGCAAAATAACCACAGTACTCGACGATCAATTATCGAATCAAGGAGCATATGGAGTGGATACAGGCAAAAAGGTGCGATTGGAGTTTGGAGCATTAGCTTCCCTTAAATACCAAAAAATATTTAAAAATAATATTCAATTAAAGTCAAAACTCGACTTATTTGGCAACATTGAAGACCTCCAAGCCATAGATGTTAATTGGGAAAACATTTTCGCTTGTCAGATTACAAAGCTGCTTACTGTATCGCTTAGCTCTACTTTATTGTACGATCAAGACATTTTAATTCTAAAACAAGTAAAAGAAAGTTCAGGTCAAATTATGGAAGAAAACAAGCCTAGAGTACAATTTAAACAGGTTTTTGCACTAGGGATAACTTATAAATTCTAGTATTTTAAATTAAAATTGCATTCTACACTTAGCTTACCTATATTTGCATCCTTGTTTTAAGAAATAAAAAGAAATGAAACGTACATTCCAACCATCGCAACGAAAGAGAAGAAATAAGCACGGATTCAGAGAAAGAATGTCTTCTGCAAACGGTCGTCGTGTTTTAGCTTCTAGAAGAGCAAAAGGCAGAAAAAAATTAACTGTATCTGACGAGAAAAAACATAAACGCTAGTCTCCTGGTGGGTGTTTTTGATTGTGTGCTTTTTTGCAACTTGCCATAATCATACCGAAACCGATGAAAAAATACTACTTTAAAAAAGAAGAACGCTTGTGCAGTATAAAGCTTATAGAAGAGCTTTATAGCCAAGGTTCTTCTTTTGCTTTATACCCCTTTAGGTTTGTTTATAGAGAGATCCAGCCCCAAACACCACCAATACAAATAGTTATAAGTGTACCCAAGCGTAAATTCAAAAAAGCAGTTGATCGAAATAAAATAAAAAGACAGATTCGTGAGGTGTACCGCCATTCTAAAGAAGACTTCCTCTATCTTTCATTGATAGAAAAAGGTAAAAGTTTACATTTA
>JBILKW010000050.1:0-13205 GCA_044376465.1 Sphingobacteriales bacterium
TTCCCATTGACCAAGTGTGCTATTATATGCATCAACTTCTTTTTGAATTCTATCAATGATACGTTGGTCGTTTATAATGGAAGCATTATCAATAAAATCGATATTTTTTATAGCACACCAATCTTTTAAATGTGCAAATGAAGGTATAATTAAAGCAGCAGGGAAGCGCTCATTTTCTCCTAAAACTATTATCTGTTCTATAAATTTCGACTCTTTAAATTTATTTTCAATTACCTGTGGCGCTATGTATTTACCTCCGGCGGTTTTAAATATTTCTTTTTTACGATCTGTAATTTTCAAATACCTGTTATCAACCCACTCTCCTATATCGCCCGTATGAAACCAACCATCGGCATCAATTACTTCTTTCGTTGCTTCTTCTTTATTGAAATAACCCTTCATAATATTCGGACCACGAGCAAGAATTTCACCGTCGGCTGCAATTTTTACTTCTACACCAGGTATAGTTGGACCAACAGTGCCAAACCAACGCATTCCTTTGTCAATTCCATTTACTGCAACTACTGGAGATGTTTCTGTTAATCCGTAACCTTGTAATACTGGTATTTGAGCTGCCCAAAAAACACGAGCCAATCTCTCTTGTAATGCTGCCCCTCCTGCACAAATAGCTTTTATATTTCCGCCTAAAGCCTCTCTCCATTTCTTGAAAATTATTTTATTGGCAATTGCTAATTGAAATTCATACCACCATCCGTTAGCACCATCATACTCATACTTTAAGCCTAAATCTAAGGCCCAAAAAAATAATTTTTTCTTTATACCAGTGAGTTCTGAACCTTTTGCCACTATTTTATCGTAAACCTTTTCTAGTAAACGTGGTACCGTTGTAAACATATGAGGCTGTATTTCTTTTAAATTATCAGCAATTTTATCTATTGATTCTGCATAATAAATACTAACCCCTTTACTTAAGTACATATACACTACCATTCTTTCAAAAATATGGGAGAGTGGTAAAAAACTAAGTGCAATATATGACCCCTCTGGAATTAACGGATTTGATGATTTAAAATTACTCACCAAATTATCGTGCGTGAGCATTACTCCTTTAGGATTTCCGGTTGTACCAGAAGTATAAATTAAGGTAAGTAAATCATCAGGTTGTACATTATCACGATATTCTATGATCTTATCCATATCTGTAGCATCACCTAAATCTTTTAAATACTCCCAACTCTTTACTTCATCCATATTAATTTTTTCATATGAAAACACATGCTTTAATTCTGGGCAATCTGTTTGCACATTTTTTATTTTTTCATACAAATCTTCGGTTGCAACAAACACAACCTTAGCACCAGAATCTTGTAAAATATATCTTAAATCAGCTTCAGAAAGTGTAGGATATAAAGGTAAATGTATTGCACCCATTTGCATGACTGCAAAATCTACGATGTTCCATTCTGGTCTATTGGGCGACATGTTAGCTATTTTATCGTCCTTTTTAATCCCTAATTTTAATAAACCTAAACTTAATTCATCTACTTGCCTAATAAAACTATCCGTTTCATACGATACCCAATTACCATTTACCTTCGAGGAAAAAATTACATTATCTGGGTAATACATCTTTAAAAAGGGAAGTAAATCAAATACACGTGTTATTTTCATAAATTTTTTTTTTGGGATAAGTTACTATTTTTCTATTCAATCTCTTGTTATACCAATTTTTTTAATGATATTAGATAGCAAATACAACATTATACCGAATTGGTATATAGTACAAATATATCATATTTTTTAAAAAAAGCAAGTTTATGAGTATAAAATTCGACTTTTCCAAGGAATTTAATTTAAAAATTCCTATAGTAATGGCACCTATGTTCTTGGTATCAAATATGTCAATGTTAAAAGCAGCTATAGATGCAGGAATACTTGGTGTATTTCCAACTCTTAATTTTAGGAATGATGGTGAATTAAAAAGTGTATTAAGCAGTTTGAACCAACATAAAGATAAATCGAGCAAGGGGAATTATGGCGTAAATTTAATTGTACAAAAAACGAATGTACTGTTTGAAAAACATTTGAATATATGTGTAAATGCGAAGGTTCCCTTTTATATAACTTCATTGGGTTCACCAGCAAGAGTAATAGAAGAAGCCCATAAATATGGTGCTAAAGTATATTGTGATGTTACAAATTTACAACATGCTAAAAAATGTTATGACTTAGGGTGTGATGGATTTATTGCAGTGGGGCAAGGAGCTGGCGGGCACGCAGGACCGAATCCGTTGCAAGTATTAGTGCCTAGTTTGAAACATGCATTCCCTGATATACCTGTAATAGCTGCAGGAGGAATTGCAAATGGTGAAGGATTATTATCTGCAATGGCTTTGGGTGCTTGTGCAGCATCTATAGGCACAAGATTTATTGCAAGCAAAGAAGCTGAAGTAAGTGATGAATATAAAAATGGTATTGTGAATTCAGAAATGGACGATATAGTGCTAACCGAAAAAATTTCGGGAACACCATGTACTATTATAAATACACCTTATGCTAAAAAGATTGGGTACTCTCAAAATTGGTTTGAGAAATTATTATCTAAAAATAAACGCACAAAAAAATATTTTAAAATGCTAGTACAATGGAAAGGCATGAAAAGTTTAAGTAAATCTATACTTCCAGGATCCTATGAAACATTGTGGTGTGCAGGCAAATCGGTATCATTAATACACGACATAAAACCAATAAATGTTATTGTTGATGAAATGAAAACTGAATTCGAAGTATCGAAAAAAACATTGCTGGAAATAGCTTAAAAGTATTTATGAAAAAACTAGAAAATATTTTAATTAAAGCTTATAAAAGTTCTTTTTGGTTATGGGTTTTAAATAAAGGATTAGGTAGAATAATTCCTTTTAATGCGCCTCATCAATTTAAAATAGTTGCGTTAACTACCAATTCTATTACAGTACACATCCCTTACATACGAAAAAATTTAAACCACTTAAACGGAATACATGCTTGTGCTTTAGCAACGGCTAGTGAATTTGCTTGTGGGTTTTTGTTGATAAGCAGGTTAAGCCCGAGTAAGTACCGACTTATTATGCGGAACTTAAGTGTAGATTTTGTAAAACAAGGAAGAGAAGAATTATTCGTAAACTTTGATTTATCTGAAGATCGAATAAATGAGATAAAAAATAAATTAGAGCATTCGCCGCAATGTATGGAACTACTAGAAGTAGAGGTAAGAGATGTTAAGAAAAATTTGATCTCTTTGGCGAAGTTGGAGTGGCAGTTGAAGGAGTGGAATAAAGTGTAAAATAAGTTATTGGGTTAATAAGTTATTAACCCAATAACTTAATAACTCAATTACTACTTCTTAAGTTCAGCAATTAACTTTTCATTCAATGCTACATAATCAGGGTTACCAGCTTTAGTAGCCATTTCTTTAGATTCGTTAGCAGCAGAAATTGCTTCTGCTTTCTTATTCAAACCCTTTAAAATTTTTGCTTTTAAGTGTACCATCCAATAAGCGTCTGCTCTAGCAGCAATAGCCTTGTTGCACCAGTCTAATGCTTTGTTCAAATCTTTGCCATTTTCGAAATAGTAACTAGCTGCAGAATAATACGCGCTACCATCTGGTTTAGGATTTAATGTTTTTTCGATGCTTGCTTCAATTTTAGAATCAATGTCTGTGCTTACATTTACAGAAACTTTAGTTTTCTCCCATGACAAATTCATCTTGCAGGTTTTTGCTGCGATGTCTTTAATATAATTTTTAAACGACTCTACATTACTTGTTAATGTTTGAGGTTTTACTTTCACTCTCAACGCATCATTTTCTTCTTTGTAATCGCCTGGATCACCAAGTCCCCACATTTTTAAATTCTTGTGGAATATAATTGTCCACTCAGCTTTTCCAGGTATAGTATAAATAGCATATTCTCCTGCTGCTAGCTTATTCCCTTCAATCATTACATCATCTGAGAATGTAACTTTAGATGAATTATTTGCACCTGTTCTCCATAAAACATCAAATGGTACAAGGTCGCCAAAAATTACACGTCCTTTAACTTGTGGACGAGAGTACGCTAATGAAATTTCGCCTAAGCCGAATGCTTGCTTAGCACTTGCTAATGGGCTAGGCTGTGGCGTTTTAATTTGAGCAAAACTTGCGATGCTCAATACACACAATAAAAGTGTGACTTTAATTTTTCTCATGATATGGTGATTTTTAATAAACAATATTAGCTAAATTATATGATTTTTTTTTAATTTTTGATTACGAATTGAAGTATTTTAGATAATGGCTTCATTAATAAAGTGTAGAATTTAGGATGTACATTGTTTACCTGCCAAGCTCTTCTATCGTCTCTATTTGCCTTTATTCTATTTTGGAGAGTGCGATTACTGAATCCACCATCGCGCATTAATACAATTACCTGTGGATAATAAGCCAGTTTAATTTTTTGTACATGTATCATTCTCAACATTAATTCATAATCTGCAGCCGATGGCATATCTGTTCTGTAATTACCATATTTTTGATATACAGATTTCCTTAAATATAATGTAGGATGTGGTGGCATCCATCCATAATAAAATTTACCTTCAGCATATTCTCCAGATTTCCAAAAACGAATAACCTTTGAAATGTCTTTTCTCTGTACATATTTTAAATCTGCATACAAAGCCTCTATAGATTGATCTCTAAAAAAGTTAACAATGTTTTCAATTACATTACTATTCGCAAATACATCATCAGCATTTAAAATCCCAATAATTTCTCCTGTTGCCATTTCAAGTCCTTTGTTCATGGCATCATATATTCCAGTATCTTTTTCAGAAATCCATTTTGAAACAATAGCACTGTGTTTTTTTATCATTTCAACTGTTGCATCCCTGGAATTACCGTCAATAATGATATACTCGATATCAGGATGCGTTTGATTCGCTACAGATTTGATAGTATCTTCTATTGTAGATTCAGAATTATAACAAACAGTAATAATACTAACTTTCATCTTTTATTTTTCAACAACTAATTTATAATAATAAAAAGGTGGATTATTAGCAATCCTTATGCCGGCAATAGTTAAATTATCTGTATTAATGAAATTAATAATAACGGAATCTTTTTCTTTAAGTAAAATACTAGAACTTAATGCTTGTTGATAAACATAACATTTACTATTTCTTTCTATATTATTGTTAGTGTAATATTTATAAATCCAAAACGAAGAATTATCGGAATAATTTACAATGTTGAAATTCTTTAAGGAATTATTTACATTATTTACAATAGCTCTTTCATCATAAAAATATACATACAAAGCAGTTTTACGAACAAAACCAATGCTTGTTAATATAAAAATAAATAATATCATTGAGGTGTTTTTGTGTTTGATTAATGCACTAACAACAATAAAAACATATATTAAATAGATATTATAAACATAATAATTGGTGGCTAAATTTCTAAATCCAAAGTAAAATATCAACCCAAATAAAAATATAAAAAGTGTAACTATACTAATTGACTGACATAAATACTTGAATAGATAGATTATACTTGATAAAAATAATATAAAGTAAAATGTATAGGATGGATAAATAAAATGATATTTAATAAAATCTATGATAGAATAGGCATCATCACGAGAAACAATAATTTTCTGTGCCACGAAAGCCATGGTTTGAATTAATTCAATAAAAGAGTATGGATATATTAAAATAAATAAAATGAACAATACGAAAACAGAACAAATTAATTTTAAATAATTAATTAATTTCTTTTTTTTGTATATAAATAACATTAGTAATATTACAAAGATATAAATGCCAGTAATTGGTGATGTGAAACCAATCAAAATTAGGAGTACGCCGTAAATATAATCTTGATTTTTATAATCATATATATAGACTAATAGTCCAATACTTATCCATAAATTAAGTAAAATTTCTGGTCTACCCGAAGATGTATCTAATCCAGTTGCGATACCAATACTAATTACAAAAAACAAAATGTACTTAATTAGTGAAGGCGACTTTTTCGATAGTAGTTTAGAAAGTACCATCATCATTATAAATAATGATAAAATGGATGTAATAGCTAAACTAACAAACAACTCATTGGGTTTATTTGTAAACAGAAATAGACTCTGGAAATATGGAAATATAGGAGGATAGAATAACATTTGTTCATTACCTGTTGGCATATACAAAGTATTAATTAATCCATCGCCTCTATCTATATGTATAGCCGTAGGCAAAAAACTGTAGCTATCACCACCAAAAAGTGGATATCCATTATATGCAAATAGTATAAATAAGCTTGCAATACAAATAAAAAATAGCAAGTAAATAAATTTCTCTTTTCTTATCTGCATATGTAAAAATTACCCATTACCAATACATCCATTTTGGTTCTCAAAAAACAATCTAGTGCTTCTTGTGGTGTATTTACAATTGGTTCGTTTTCATTAAATGATGTATTCAATAAAATAGGAACTCCAGTCTTTTCATAAAATCTTTCAATCAAACGATGATATAGTGGCTCATTATATTTATTTACAGATTGTAATCTACCAGTACCATCAACATGTGTAACCGCAGGTATGTCATTTCTTTTTTCGGGTTTAATTACAAACACCTTTTCCATAAATGGAACTTCATCTGTTTTCTCGAAATAATCTGCTACTTTTTCTTCTAATATAGAAGGTGCAAATGGTCTAAATGATTCTCTTCTCTTTATTTTAAGATTCAAAATTTCTTTTGCATCATTTCTACGGGGATCCGCAATTATAGAACGGTGGCCTAATGCACGTGGGCCAAATTCAGCTCTACCTTGGTACCACCCAATTACACACGCATCAATTATTTTATCGACAACTATATCAATTAATTCTTCACTATTCTCAAAATAGGTATAAGACACTTTGTTTTCTTTTAGTGTATTTTCAATTTCATTATTACTTGCCTGGTATCCATAATACCCGGTTTTACTCACATGGTTTCGTTTGTTATTCAATATTTGATGATGATAATATAGTGCTGAGCCAATACTAGTGCCAGCATCATGCGCAGCAGGTGGTATGTATAAATTTTTGAACCCTGTATTTGAAATTATTTTACCATTAGCAACTGAATTTTGACCTACTCCTCCTGCTAAACATAAATTATCAGAACCTGTTTTCTTTCGTAAATTTTCTGCTAAATGAAAAATAACTTCTTCTGTTACTGCTTGTACACTTGCTGCCAGATCTTTGTGATATTGTGTTAGCTCTTCGTCTTTTTTTCTAGTGGGGCCAAATGTTTTTATAAACATATCCGAGAACACAGATTCAACATGTGGTAAACCATCTGTCCATGTCATGCTCACTCCTCGCTTAGTGTGATTAAAATAGTTCATATTTAATTTAAATAAGCCATCTGTAGTAAGTGCTACAACTTTGCGTACTTGTTCAATATATTTAGCGGTACCATATGGTGCTAGCCCCATTACCTTATACTCATCACCATAATGTGGAAAACCTAAGTATTGGGTAAAGGCAGTATAAAAAATACCCAAAGAATGTGGGTAATTTACTTTATCTAATACCTTAAATTGATTCCTTATCCCGGATGCACTCATCACTGAAGAAAAATCACCGAAACCATCTATTGACAGTATAGCCGATTCGTCATAAGGAGAAACAAAAAAAGCACTTGCTAAATGTGAACGATGGTGTTCTACATTTACAATTTTTCCTTTGAAATTTTTGAACTCTATTGGAAAGTGCATATCAAAAGCATCTCGAATGTGTATTGTTTTTTTTAAATTATGTACACGATCTTTTATATTAGATAAACTTAACTTGTTTTTAAAAGCGTTTAATACCTTTAATCCAAAATTAGCATAAGGATCTCTAGAAATAGTAATTGCATCAATATCCGAGAGCTTTAATCCCGAATCATCTAAACAAAATTTAATTGCTTCCGACGGGAAACCGGCCCAATGTTTCAAACGACGAATTCTTTCTTCTTCGGTAGCAGAAATAATATTTCCATCTATTAACAAACATGCGGATGCATCTCCATGATAAGCATTAAGTCCTAGTATTATCATTTATAGAATTTAGTTTAATTGAATAAACCATCATAGAAAAAATTAATATATAAGCAACTATATTAAATACTAAATGATGATCAATGTTAATATTTTTATACTCGGTATATACTAACCCAACAAGAGCTATTCGTATTACATTAATTATATAGATAGCTAATAAACCATACAATAAGAATTTAATTCGAAGGTTCATTCTAAATGGATAAGCCAATGCCAAGGCAATATGCATGCTCATTAAGCCGTAACCCAGGCAGTCATAACCAATGCCTACTCTAACACCGTTAATTATTTTTAAATGAAAAGGTAAGCGTATTGTATCATAATTTAAAACACTTAGTATTTGTGATGAAAAATATATGATTGATTCTCTTAACCAACGAATATAATTAAAATATTTATTTACAAATGACGAATAGATTTCACCCCCTTCACCAGTTAAACCAATAAAGAAAATATTAAAACCATAGAGTATTGTAAATAAGAATATAAAACGAGATGAAAAAAATAGCTCTTGATAATATTTATACTTTTTTGATTTTAATAAATATATATTTTCGTCAACTTTTCTGCGATACCAATATGCTTGTAGGTAGTGGAATTTAGCACCTATTTTACCATCTAAAAAACCGCCTAATAAAAAATATCTGTATATAAAATATAAAAGTGGCCTGATAAATAAAGGCATTAAATTCCATATGCTTTTAAGGTAAAGTCTTCTTTGGTCTTGGTTCCCAAATAAATTTCCTTTATTCTTTAATAACTTTTCAAACTCTTCTTTGGCTTGCAATTCAGCATATTTAACATGCTTTGATTTCCAAAAATCTAAATTTTCTTTATAATTATTTTCCGATAATTCATTTTTCAAACGTTTTGTACTACCATTCACATAGAAATGATGATCCATCAACTCTGACTCGTCTAAGTAAACCTTATCTCGCTTAAATAATTTTAAGAGATATCGATTTTGATATCCACCAAATCGAATCCATTTATTTAGAAAATAATTTCTCCTTCGTATGTAATAACCATCGTAGGGTATATCTTCTGTAGAATTAAACATTTTATTTATTTCATTTTCTAGTCTTTCACTTAAAGATTGATCGGCATCTAAACCTAAAACCCAATCAATATCTTCAGGCAAATTTTGTAATGCGAATTTCCATTGTAAAGTGTGTGTACTAAACTTATTTTGAATAAAATGTGCATTATAACTTTTTGCAATTATCTCTGTATTGTCAGTAGAATATGAATCAACAATAAAAATAGGTGCTGATAATTTTTTAACACTTTCTAAACATTTAACTAAATTTTTTTCTTCGTTAAAGGTTAAAATAATTACAGCTAGTTTTAATGGCATTATTTAAAGTAGTTATATAAGTACTTTTGCGTTATTTTTGAAGAATTATATTCATTGAGAACTATCTCTCTAGAGGTATTATTAATATGCTCTCTTTTCTCTACATCGAAGTAAGCATCATTAATACAGTTTACTAACTCGTTTTCATTTCCTTGGTATACCCAACCTAAATTATTTTTTTGCACAAAATCAGAAAGTCCAACGTTAGAAGAAAGTAATACAGGTGTACCAAGCATTAACGATTCGAGTACTGAGTTTGCAAAATTTTCATCATGAGATGGAAGTACCATTAAATCTGAATTTGCATAAAGTTCGAATTTTTCGAAGTCATATTTCGCACCTAACCAAAACACATTATCAATTAAGTTATAATGCTTAATTAATTTTTTAAGACTCATCAAGTAATTGGTTTCACCATTCCCGACAATATTAAGTTGAAACGTAAAATTCAGCATGTTTAATGCTTTCAACAACACATCTAATCCTTTTTTCGGATGTATTCTGCCTATAAACAATATTCGGAAAGTTTTACTTTTAGTTTTATTTATAGCTGGTATATTAGAATTTATATAATTTGGAACTACAAATGTTTTATAAGTAGAATTCAAATCCAATACTTTGGTTTGTTCATCTATAGAGGTTAGGTGTATTTTAGAATTTTTTAGCAACAGATTGCCTATTGTAAAATGTATTGTTTTTTTCAAAATGGAATCCTGATAAGTATACGGGCTTAACATTCCTCTTGGACTTACAACATAGTTCCAGGATTTCAACTTACAGATTAATGCTGATAATACGGATGCTAAGTTCCACCATGATTGGATATGTATTACATCGTATTTACTTCCATTTTTCCACAAATAACTTAATAAACCAAATGATAAATGTGTGTGGTCTTTTGTTTGTCGTTTGAAAAATAATACTTTTACTCCATCTACGTTTTGAACCTCAGATGTACTTATATTTAATTCAGTTCGCCCATTTGCTTTAGTGCTTAATACTAAAACATTGTTATCTATCGATAAGTTCTCAGATAAATAAGCAACTGAGAAAATAGGACCTCCATAAACAAATGCAGGTTTGTATGATGGTGTAATGATTAAGATATTCATTTTTCTTGAGTAATAGGTACTATATAACCAAATCGTTTTAAGAAAAATAATAAAATAAACATTGAAATTATTCCCCAGAAAATTGAATTAATTAGGAACTCAAAACAACTACCCTTGTTGAAAATCTGAAATACTCCTAAATAAATCCAAGCTGTACCAATAGTATAACCACAGAATAAATACTCACAAACGTTACTTATGTAAGATATGAGCGCACCAAATAACAATAAAATAATAAACACATAAAAATGCCCGCCAGAAATATAAGCGTCTACAATGATTGGTGGTTTTGCCGAAACTAACATTTGCTCGCTTACAATACCAATTTTGTATACTCTTTGCATTACATGTAATTCTATATTCGGCTTCTCTGGCCATAGTAATCGAGGTAAAATAAATCTAAAGCCATCTATAATTAATTGATTACCATAATATGCTATTTCTTTAGGCACTTTTCTCATATAATCGTTCAACATAGAAATTTCACTTGAACGATTAATCAAAAACTCCCAATTATCCGAATAGACATCTATTTCTCCAGATTGTATGGCATCCAAAGCAGTTGAGGCTGCAACAGAAGTTTCTACACCATCCGTCCATGCATGTTCCCTAAACAATGTATTGAAACTTGGCAATACAAAAACTATAATTATGATTAATGGTACACTAGCCAAAATAACCGAACGTTTATATCTAGGATAAAGAAATGCAACTAATAAAATCACTGTAAATATAATTGGCTCCTTCCAGCCAGATAAAAGCACTTGTATAAAATTTAGTGCGAAAACTATCACAGATATAAAATAAAATTGCTTACTTTTTTTAGTGTCTGTGGTTACTAATGCTATTATAGATGATATATATGCTATATCTGACGATTTAACAGAAAACTGACTTAGACCTGGAATATAAATGAATGCAAATTTCAAAATAGAGAATAAAATTGCCATTTTTAAAAAGAAGTTTGCATCAAATTTAATGGCATTTAATCTCCAGTTATTGTTAATTCTATAACGCATAAATGCGAGTAAACCAGTTGCATAAGATGCATGAGCCAATATATATAATCGCTGGCTTGCTGCAGTTTCTTCCAATACGCGCATATCTATATGGTAAACAGCATACTTATCAAAATTTCTATATCCCAGAACATCCAAGTAAAAAAATATAGAAGTTAAACAAGTATACCCTACAAATAAAATTTGAGTAAGAAATACTGGTCTAATTAATTGCTTCGCGAATGGCAAATCATTTGGTAGAGGCTTAATTATACCCTTCAATACTAACACTAAATTAAGTATTGAACCAAACCAAGCAATAAGAAATGATACTTGCGGATTACCAGAAAAAAGTAATGAGAAAATCCAAGGAATATATAGTAAAATAAAACGAATACTCATTTTTTTAATAGTATTTCAACAAAATTACTAATTAATTTAGTTAAGGACCACTCTTTAATACTTCTGAGCGAAGTTTTCTTAAAATCATTAAGCAGGTCTCTATTTTCTATTAGATGCTTCATTTTATCACTTAAGTCCTTAACATCTCTATTTGTAAATATATAACCATTATTCCTAACTAAATCAATAGCCGAACCTACTTTATCACTTGCAATAATTGCTAAACCAGCGTTCATAGCTTCATTAATTCCTAAACCCCATGTTTCAGAAATTGAAGGTAAAACAAATACATCTGCCATTTTATATATGCTAGGAATTTTAGATTGATTTACAAAATCTATAAAATGTATATTTTTATCAGCCCTAGCCATTTCTTTCAATGAGAGTATATCCGGACCATTACCAACAAGAATTAAGGAGCATGATAAATCTTTGAGTAATAATTTTGCTTGAATTAAGGTCTCCAAATCTTTTCTATATTCAAATTTACCTACATAAATAAATTTTACATTATTAGCTGGAAATGGTATCGATTTGTCTATTTCTATATCATCTAAAAATCGATTATCATCAATGGCATGTGGGGCGAATAAAATCTGGTTGTCTTTTAAACCCATGCGTTTATAATACATTTTATTGCGAGTGCCAACAGCTATAGCAAAATCAATATGTTTATAAATCCATGTTAAATAAATTCTTCTTAGTATATTTTTAATAAAGTTAGATTCATTTAGTAAATGTGAATCGCCTCTAAAATAAATTGGAATTTTCCCTTTAAATGTTTTTAATACTTTTAAATGACTTTTAAAGCTCCAACCAAAAACCACTAACTTATCTGGTTTTAGTTCATAAATCCGATTAATAATATCAGGATTGTTAATCCCGTTAAAATGATGTGTGCCAGGATCTGCAGAAATATTTGTTAAGAATTCATATTTATACCCCTCTAACAAGGGCATGTCCCACTCTACAACCCTATTAAATCCTGGATCGAACTTAGAAATAGAGTTTTCTCCCCAAGTATATAACACTACAATATCTAATTCATCATTATTACTTAAGCCTTGTAATAATGGCACGTAATATTGTATAGGGTGAGATATAATGAATACTACCTTTTGCAACTAAATTTCGAGGTTTAATATTTTTACTTTGGGAGAATTTAATAACTTACTTTCCACAATGTCTTTTTCACGTATGTAAATTAAATTATCAAAATCATTTAATTTCGCTGCTATTAATTTTCTATCAAATGGATTATA
>JBILKW010000051.1:0-12982 GCA_044376465.1 Sphingobacteriales bacterium
GATGAGTTTGGTGGTACTGCTGGTTTAGTTACGATGGAAGATATTATAGAGGAATTAGTTGGCGAGATCCAAGATGAACACGATGAGGAGAAACCTAAAGTTGTTAAAGTTGGCGACAATGAATTTATTGTAGATGCTCACTCAACAATTAGTGATGTAAACGAGTTCCTTCCAATTGCATTGCCCGAAGATGATGATTACGATTCGGTTGCAGGTTTAATGAATGTTATTTTTGATAAAATTCCGGAAGTAGGCGAAGAAATAGAATTCAACAGTTATAAAATCACGGTTACGGCAAAAAGAAAAAACAATGTGGAAGCTGTAAAAATGATTTTAATTCTGAAAGAAGATATTGATAATGCACAATAGCATTTTTATCTTTATAAAATGCATCTTTTTTATACACCAGATATTAATACTAGTACCTATACGCTCAGCGAAGAGGAAAGCAAGCATTGTATTAAAGTGCTAAGGTTAGTAGAGGGCGACCATATTTATTTAGTGGATGGTCGCGGTGGTTTTTACGAAACTCATATTATTGAAGCACACCCCAAACGATGCATGGTACAAGTGCTCGATGTAAAACTTAATTACGGTAAACGAAATTATTATTTACATGTAGCCATTTCCCCATTAAAAAGTTTAGATAGATTTGAGTGGTTTTTAGAAAAAGCAACGGAGTTAGGCATCGATGAAATAACACCTATCGTTACACAGCGTTCAGAAAAAAGAGAATTAAAATTAGAACGAAGCAATAAAATTATTGAGGCTGCAATGAAACAAAGCAAAAAAGCGTTTCATCCTAAATTAAATGAACACATTGCTTTCAATAAATTTATTACTAATACAATTGAAGAGGATGCAATAAAATTAATCGCACATTGTTTAGATACCGACAAGAAAAAAATGAGCGATTACACCAATGTTCAACCTAAAAAGTATGTAATTTTAATTGGTCCGGAAGGTGATTTTACCGAAGACGAAATTAAATTAGCGACTGATAAAAAGTTTGAGGCATTAAATTTAGGCGAAGCACGATTAAGAACAGAAACCGCAGCAATTAAGGCTTGTGCATTAGTTGCATTTATTAATGAGAATTAATATGAAGAAACACATTACTCTTTTCTTTTTACTTTTTATTGTGCTTGTTACACTTACTTCGTTTTCGAGCCCATCCTACAGAATGGCCAGGCTTAAATATGGTGGTGGAGGCGATTGGTATTCGAGCAGAACTGCACTCGGCAATTTAATTAAATTTTGTAACGAAGAAATAAATACAAACTTTTACCCAGAAGAGGCATTGGTAGAAACCGGTTCCTCAGAAATATTTAACTACCCGTATATTTTTGCAACTGGGCACGGAAACATTGTATTTAGTGATGATGAAGCGCAGAACTTAAGAACCTATTTAACCTCAGGAGGCTTTTTACACATTTGCGATAATTACGGAATGAACAATTATCTGCGCTTAGCCATGAAAAAAGTTTTTCCGGAATTGGATTTTGTAGAACTTCCGTTTAACCATCCCATTTTTCAAAAACCATTTTCGTTCCCGGCAGGCTTACCTAAAATTCACGAACACGATGCAAAACGCCCGCAAGCTTTTGGTATTATTTATAAAGGTAAACTGGTGTGTTTTTATGATTATGAAAGCGATTTAGGAAATGGTTGGGAAGATTTGGGGACCTACCCTTCTGATACAAAAGAAACCCATGACAAGGCTCTGAAAATGGGCGCAAACATCATACATTATATCCTTACAAATTAATTGTATTTTTGAAACATGTATCACATCAAAATAAACCAAGATAAAATATACGACGTAGAGGTAAATGCCAATGGCATTTCACTAAACAACGAATTAATGAACATTTCTTTTGCTACTGTTAATGAAAATCAGTTTCATGTATTGTTAAATCAAAAATCTTATAACGTAGAAATTGTAAGCATAAATGCCGAAACAAAAACAGCAAGCATGAAAGTAAATAACAGAATTTACGAATGTGAAATTAAAGATCAATTCGATGACTTATTGAAGAGCCTAGGTTTGGATAACTTAGCTGCAAAAAAAATCAACGAAATTAAAGCGCCTATGCCAGGATTGGTTTTAAAAGTATTAGTGATTGAAGGCCATGAATTTAAAAAAGGCGATAACCTATTGGTATTGGAGGCCATGAAAATGGAAAATATTTTAAAAGCCCCTGTTGATGGCGTAGTAAAAAGTATAAAAATTAAACCAGGAGATAAAGTAGATAAAAACGAAGTACTGTTGAATCTAGCCTAATACACTGGTTAAAAAGTTTCCTAAAATATGAGGAAATAAAACAGAGGTAATAACCAAACCCGAAATCGCACCCCAAAAATGTGCTTCGTGATTGATATGATCTCCTTGCGTTTTGGCTGCATACATACAATAGCCTAAATACAACACTGCAAAAATATAAGCTGGTATTCCAATAGGAATAAAGAAAATATATATTCTACTCAAAGGATCAAATAGAATATAGCTAAATAATACTGCCGAAATTGCACCAGAGGCTCCCAAACTATAATAACCACTATTGTTTTTATTTTTAATAATGCTGCTAATATCTGATAGCACCAAGCCTAAAACATATATAACTGCAAACTGCCAATGACCAACTATTTTTTCTAAGGTAAAGGCAAAGAAATAATAACTCAACATGTTAAACAACAAATGATTCATGTCTGCATGAATAAACCCGCTGGTTAAAATGGTAAAATAAGATTTACCCCTATTTATACTATATGGATGTAACATTAAGCCCCTGTTTGCATGTGCGTTTCCGTATATTCCGTACAAGGATACTGCAATGGTAAATACAAAAATTATTGATGATACTGGTGTATACTTTATAATGTCTTCCATTATTTTTCTATTCTAAAAATTGGATATCGCAAATATGATTTTTCAAAATACGAAGAATTTCTGTAAATAAAGTCTAATTGTGCAGCGGCACTTTCCCCAAATTTTTTATCCTCCGATTTTTTCTTCTCTAATTTCTCTTTTAGTGCAGGATCTTTTTTTAATAACTCTGCTGCCGTATCTTCAAAAACATAATCAGAAAAATATTCTTTCTGCGCGAGCACTTCATCAAAGAAATTCCAATTAAAATAAGAATCGATGGCCTGCGGCTCTAAAGTTTCTATTATAAACCTACATGCTTGTTGATTAGTGTATACAATATAATCGCCAGCATTTACTTTTACAATTTGTTGCTCTGTATGCACTTTTACATTGCTGTGTAAATAATGTCCTTCATATGGTTTTTGTACGGTTTTGTATTCATCTATGTAATACGCATTTACTAAAATAGTAGTATCGATTTTTATTTGTACCATCTCTACCCCATTTAATTTTAACCGGCTTATAACTTCTTTCCAAGCGTAAGGTATAAGGTATGCACTGGGTTTACTAACGCTTGTAGTGGGTTTATAATGCTCGTAGTATTTTACTTTTTTTGTAAATGGTTTTTTCTGATCATAATACAAGCGCTCCATTCCACTTACTTCCGATTTTTTATAAGCAGCTTCGTATCCTTTAAATTCAATGTATTTTAATTGAGAGGAATCTAACTTCCAATTTAAATAAAATTCTTGTTGAGCCAATACCTCTTTATCTGCTTTTAGTTTCGTTTCTAAAATAAGCTTGGCGTCTTTTTTTATAATAGCTAAACAGCTAAACAAAAAAGCATAGGAACCTTCCACACGTTGCTTGTAATTTTTAAGCATATGTGTTTCGAGCGTAAAACCAATAGTGTTAAAAAGAGTGGAGTAACCAGTTGCAAAACGTGGGCTTTCATAAAAAGCAGCCCAACCAGAGTCGGGTGTATTACCCCAAGCATTGACATACGGAACCGCATCAAAATTATATTTACTTAATTGCTTGTTTAATTGAGGTATAAAAGTATTGTATTGATAGTTAGAAATATCAGCTTGTAATTTATTGCGTTGTGTAGCAATGTAAGTTACGATGTGTTGATAATCGGCACCATTACTAGTGTGCGTATCAATAAATACATGCGGCTTAATTTCATTGAATATTTTAACAAAACTTTCAGCATTTCGGGTGTCGAGCTTTATAAAATCTCTGTTTAAATCTAAATTTCTTGCATTGCCCCTAAAACCATACTCTTCTGGTCCGTTTTGGTTTGCTCTTGAAGTAGAATTACGCCTTAAAGAACCATCAACATTATAAACAGGTATGATGTAAATGTTCATATAGTCTAAAATATCTGCAAATAAATTTGAGTTGGGATAACTTTCATTGAAATATTTTTGCTTAGGCAATTTATTGCCCGAAGAAAAAGCAAGTAAATGATGTGTTAAAATCATTGAAGCATCTATTCCTTCAGGCTCACCTGGGTGTATGCCATTATTTATTAAAACATTAACCTTGCCAGCAGTATGCCCTTTAGTGAGTTTTATGAGCACTATATTTTCTGCAACATCGGTATGATAACTTTTGCTTTCTATTTGTATATTTGAGTAGTTGTTTTTTAATTGGCTATAAAATTCAAATACGTCAGAATATGTCGGTGTTTGATTGCCATTTGACACAAAATAGGGTGTTTGTAAGTGTTGACTATATGTTGTTATATTTATAACTAAAACAAATAGGGTGCTTATTAAAGTCTTAACCATAGTATCTATTAAAATTATTTATGTGTGATATTATGAATTTTAATTGAATTTTTTGAACTAGTAAAATAATTTTTTGTTTATTAATAAAATGGAAGAAAATAAGCCAAGAAACCCTTTGAAGCGGTTTGCTCGTTTATTACAGGTTGAGCGTAAGGAAATTTATAGTATATTATTGTTTGCAATTTTCAGTGGTATAATTAACTTATCATTACCTCTTGGTATTCAATCCATCATTAATTTAATAGGTGGAGGCATAGTGTCTACTTCCTGGATAATACTCGTTATAATAGTCATATTGGGTGTTGCCATGACAGGCGTTTTGCAAGTATTCCAATTGTCAATTAATGAAAATCTTCAACAGAAAATCTTCGCAAAGTCAGCATTTGAGTTTTCGTATAGGATTCCAAGGTTTAAAATGGAATCTACCGATCAGTATTACATCCCTGAAATGGTTATGCGTTTCTTCGAAACCACCATTATACAAAAAGGTTTATCAAAAATATTAGTAGATTTTTCAGTAGCTAGTCTTCAAATACTTTTCGGACTAATTTTACTGTCGTTGTATCATCCCTTTTTTATAATTTACAGTTTACTGTTTATTTTATTTGTATACATAATATTTAGGCTAACTGGTAAAAAAGGAGTAGATACCTCCCTTAAAGAGTCGGGCTATAAATACGATGTAGTTTACTGGTTGGTTGATTTAGCAAGATCGATGGACTCATTTAAAATGGCAGGGAAAACAGATTTGCCACTAAGAAGAACCGATGATTTGTTGAAAAAATACATCACCGCAAGACAATCGCATTTCGGAGTATTAAAAACACAATATTATAATTTAATAACATTTAAAGTTTTAGTAACTGCCGGATTGTTACTTATAGGGGGATTGTTGGTTATTGAGCAGCAAATGAATATCGGACAATTTGTTGCAGCTGAAATCATCATTATTTTATTAATATCATCTGTAGAAAAATTAATCTATAGCACAGAAACAATTTATGATGTATTAACAGCAGTTGAGAAAATAGCGTCTGTTACAGATATAGAGTTAGAGCGAGTGGATGGAAACGAATTTACTACAGGCATTGATGATCGCGGGATGGCAATTGAGTTAAGAGATTACAAGTACAGATTTAATTTTGAGGAAGAATATATATTAAACAACATCAACTTGAAAATTGAACCAGGAGACAAAGTTTGTTTGTCGGGATTTAATGGTTCGGGAAAGTCTATGTTGATGCACACCTTAGCAAGTATTTTTCATGATTTTGAAGGCTCATTATTATACAACGACATTCCATTAGCAAATATAAATTTAGAATATTTAAGAGAGCAAATAGGAAGCTCCTTTATCAAGGAAGATATTATACAAGGAAGTATAATTGAGAACATCACGATGGGTAGAGAATCTGTAAATTTTGAAGACGTAATAAATGCTTCAAAAATGGTAGGATTGCATGAGTATATTCAAAGCATGCCTAAGGGTTACGAAACATATATGCACCCAGAAGGAATTAAGTTACCTAAAAGTAGAATTTTAAAAATTAAATTAGCAAGATGTATCATTGCTAAGCCCAAATTATTATTAATTGAAGACCACTTTAACCTGCTTGAGAAAAAATATAAAGAACAAGTATTGGAATTTTTATTAGATAAAAATAATAAATGGACAATAGTAATGGTTTCAAATGATATTGAGATTGCAAAGAAAATGGATTATATTGTTACCATTGATGATGGTAAGATTATAGATAAAGGTGCACTTGCAGAAATACAAAACAAAGAATGGTTTAAAAATATTATGAAAGCTTAATGCGATGTTAAACCTAAGCGAAAAGAAAGTAGATCTACAAATAAATCGAAATAATTACGATTGTTGGAAATTGATCAAAGAAAATAGACCTGCGAAAATATTTGCAAGGCTATTAATAGGTTTTTTACTTTTTATGGTAATAATGATGTTCTTGCCATGGACACAAAACATAAGAAATAGAGGATATGTTACAACTTTAACTCCCGATCAACGTCCGCAAAGCATTAATTCTATTATTGCCGGTAGAATAGAGAAATGGTATGTTCGAGAGGGTGATGTTGTTAAAAAAGGCGACACCATCATGATTATTTCCGAAATTAAAGATGAGTATTTTGATCCTCAATTGTTAAGCAGAACACAACAACAAATAAAATCTAAAGTGCTTTCTGTTTCATCTTATGCAGAAAAAATAAAATCATTGGATGCGCAAATTGGAGCATTACAAGAAACGCAACAGCTAAAACTCGAGCAAACAAAAAATTACATTATACAAGCTAAACTAAAAGTTCAGTCAGATAGTATAGATTTTGAAGCGGCAAAAATAAATTATCAAATAGCGGTTGATCAATTTGCACGAATGGAAAAACTATATAAAGATGGATTAAAGTCGTTAACTGAGTTAGAATCTAGAAAGCAAAAATTACAAGAAACACAAGCAAAAAATATCAGTGCCCAAAATAAATTACTATCGTCAAAAAACGAATTAATTAATGCAAGAGTTGAATACAGCTCCATAAAAAATCAATACATAGACAAGTTGTCAAAAGCCGAATCGGAAAAATACGAGGCAATGTCTGCGCTTTATGATTCTGAAGCTATGGTTACAAAAATGCAAAATCAGTATTCAAATTACATTGTAAGGCAAGGTATGTATATAATAACTGCACCACAGAATGCTTTTATTACCAAAATTATTAAAAACGGCATAGGCGAAACCATTAAAGAAGGTGAAGTATTATTAAGTATAATGCCTGCAAATTATAATCTGGCTGTAGAAATGTATGTTTTGCCACAAGATATGCCATTGGTCCGTTTAGGCAATAAAGTGCGAATGGCCTATGATGGTTGGCCTGCTATCGTATTTAGCGGTTGGCCTAATGTATCTTACGGTACTTTTGGAGGTAGAATTGTTGCGATTGATAATTTTATTTCATCTAATGGAAAATATAGAATTATGGTGGCTCAAGATCCAGATGATTTACCATGGCCAAAGGATGTTAGGATTGGATCAGGAGCATCGTGCATTACACTATTTAAAGATGTAAAAATTGGATATGAAATATGGCGAAATCTTAACGGTTTTCCACCAGATTATTATATTACTGCTGAAGAGTTAGAGTCTAAGAAAAAAGAAAAATGAAAAAATTGATTTTTGCTTTAGTTTTATCGCTAAATGCTGCATTCGTATTTTCTCAAACTCAACAAAAGCAATTTACAGAAGATGCTTTTTTATTTTACGTGAAAAAATTTCATCCCATTGCCAAACAAGCAAAAATTTTAATTGATAAAGCGAATGCCGAAATACTTTCTAGCAGAGGAGGTTTTGATCCTATCTTATATTCTTATTTGGACGAAAAAAATTTCACCGATAAAAATTATTATTCCTTATTAGATGCCGGATTAAAAATACCCACTTGGTATGGTTTAGAATTTAAAACAAGCTTTAATCAAAACTCAGGAAATTATTTAAATCCTGATAACGAATTGCCATATAATGGCCTATTTCAAGCAGGAGTAAATATATCCTTATTGCAGGGCATGGTAATTGACGAGAGAAGAGCCGCCTTAAGCACAGCTAAAGTAATGCTTAGTTATTCTACCGCAGAACAAGAACTTTTATTAAACGATTTAATACTCGAAGCGATTACTACTTATTGGCAATGGGTAAAAGATTATCAGCAATTAAACATAAAACAACAAGCTGCAAAATTAGCTTTCGACCGTTTTAATTCTTTAAAAGGAAGTTACGAGCAAGGAGATTTGCCCGCTATAGACACTTTGGAGTCTTACATGCAATACCAATTGAGGCTGTACAATACATTTGAAGCTCAACAAAATCTGCAAGAGTCTCGCTTAAAAATGTCGACGTATTTGTGGTATGAGAACAATCAACCTCTTGAAATTACCGATAGTTTGTTGGCCCCAGATTTAACTCAAGCCGCATTAATTGGTAAAGTAGATTCCTTAATAGGAAACACTACTATGATAAGTTCGAATCACCCGTTTTTGAAACAATACGATTTCAAAATAAAAGCATTGGAAATTGACAGGAAATTAAAAGTTGAAAAACTCAAACCTAAATTAAATGTAAATTATAATTTAATTAATGAGCCCCTTAACCCAATTCCTTTTGATGGTTTAAATATGCAAAACACAAAATGGGGACTGAGTTTTTCTTACCCAATATTTATAAGAAAAGAGAGAGGTGACTTGAAAATTGCAGGGTTAAAAATTATTGAAACAGATTTGAGTAGAGAGTTAAAAAGATATGATCTAAACAATAAACTAAATGCAGTAATATTCGAACAAAATAATTTGAGAAACCAAATAACCGTATACAGAAGCTTAGTAGAGAATTTCCAAAGAATGTTAAATGCAGAAGTTGACAAATTTAATAACGGCGAGAGTTCCGTGTTTTTAATTAATTCCAGAGAAATAAATTTAATACAAGCACAAATCAGTTTTGTAAACATTAATGCAAAATACCAAACCTTGTATTACAAAAGAAAATGGATAGAAGGCACATTATTCCAATAAGCTCTCTATCTGCTCTGCTAAATCCCAATCTTTTTTAGTAATGGTGTTTCCTGCATCATGTGTTGATAAGTATAGCTCTACAGTATTGTACGTGTTATGTATAGTAGCATGGTGATTTGCCTTTTCAGATACAATGGCAAGTTTACTCATAAATGCAAATGCTTCTACAAAATCTTTGAACACTATTTTTGCATACAATGTGTTATTTACTTCAGTGAAATTTTTCATAGTGAATCTTTAAATAAAGCTTGTGTTTTTTTAGGCAACCCTTTTACTACTTCTTCATACGAATGATCGATTAATTCAATAATTAATTTTCTTGGCAAGGCTCCATCTACATACACCGTATTCCACATAGTTTTATTCATATGCCAACCGGATACTATTTCAGGATATGCTTCTCGTAACTCGATGCATCTTTCTGGGTCGCATTTAGCATTAAATCTATTCGACTTTGTTAATGAAATTAGCAAGAACATCTTCCCCTGAACTTTAAAAACTAAAGTATCTTGGTCAAAAGGAAAGCTTTCTTCTACAAATTTTTTTGAGATGCAATGCTCTCTAATTTCTTCAATGTTCATTGCCTTTAATAATATAGCTATAGTGGTTGTCGATGGTTAAAATGTATAAGCCATTTGCAAATTCGGAAATAGCTAATTCGTTTTTACCCTCAGTTAATATTCCTGTTTTAACCAATATGCCAACTTGGTTGTAAATTTTATATGTAGTTGATTTTTCACTTTCAACATAAATAAAGTTAGAACTTGGATTAGGATATACTTTAATGTTTTTGTTTTTTTGAATAAAAATTCCTGTTTTTACAGAATCAATAGAATATCTTAACGCAAAACCTAATTGGTTTACCAAATTGCTGTTAAAGGTAATACTAGAAGTATACTCCCCAATTCTTGAATGAATGTTTAATCGAACTTTTAAATATGTACTTTCGCCAATCGCTACTTTTAAAGTGTCGGAGTTAAAATGTAAAGTTGTATCAATACTCGCAAATTGGTATAAATTAATTTCCGTATTTCCATCATTTACAAATGGTATTTCTAGGTCAACAAAAGTGGTAGTATCTATAATTGTGAAGGTACTGATGGTGTCTATCCATCTAAATGATTTTACGCTTGGACTGGTAGAGGTACCAATTAACTTTGTAATACGATCAGCAAATTCAGGGTAATCAACAAAAGGATTTCTGTTTTTTTGAACTGCAAAAATATCTGCATTTCTTTTTTTATCTACTGCATTCGGAGTGTATGTTTCATGCCATGTTCTTAAGATGTTTTCTTGTGGTGCAAAAAAATTTGAGTAATCTTGATACCTTAATACAAAGTACATCATTGCCCTGGCGCTTCTACCTTTTTGAACGTCTCTAGGTTCATACAAACCATTAGAACCTAAATGCGAAGGCGCGTTTATAGATTCGCTTACATAAGGTGTACTTGCGATGCCAAATGGAAAATTACTTCTACTATTATTTGCAGCATCATTTGTAGGGAACAAATGATGTAGATCTGATCTCATGGGTTCGTTTTGCGAAAAAAATCCTTGTGGAAAGGTGTGTTCCGTATTAAAATTATCATTCGTTTGCGATTCTGTTCTACTGGTGTAGGCCAATGATTTTTTCCCAGTATAAACACAGTCTAATGTATTTACACTAGCACCTTGTCCATTAGTTTTTTGGTTGTCAATAGTCATAAACATATTATCGCGCGCCACATTGTATCCCAAAGAAACATATCCTGCCGCCAGTTGAGCTTTTAAAATAGTTTTTAAATTTTCTTCTGTTTGATTTTCTGTATTTGCATAATAGTTGATAGAATATTTTCCTTGTCCTTTTAAATCGATGGTTTTAGAAAATGCACTTGGCTCTGTTACAAGTAATAATTCAGAATTATGAAATACATTATGTTTAGGTTTAAAATACACATAAAAAGAAATAGAGTCGCCTGCTTCTAAAACTGTACTTATAAAGTTTTTTACAAAAAAGGGATTACTTTTATACGTTTTATAAAACAATATTTTCTTAATTTCTATGGAAGATGTTGATGGATTTCTTACTACAACTTTTACACTATCCAATTGAATTTCGTTTATAGAATTAAACAAAATAGAATTTGTGTTTAGTTGGATTTGGGCATTCGTAATTCCAGAACATGCAACCTTCAAAAGCAATATCAATATTATTTTTTTCATCATTTTACAAAAATACGGATTAAAATTTATATGATATTTATCTCATTAATAGCACTTTCTGTAACATTATTGTAGCGGCTAAGGGTTTAATTCTGCTTTATTCTTAAATTGGAGATTCTAAATCAACAACAATTTAAAAATCAATAGTATAAAATGAAAACTCAAAAAATTACAGCAGCAGCAATAATAGCATCTATGCTATTTGTGCAAGCATGTACTACGAAAACAAACAACGATTCGGCATTTAAAGCCATCGACCCCGCAAACATGGATACAACTGTTCGTCCTCAAGACGATTTTTATCATTATGCGAATGGCATGTGGATTAAGAATAATCCGATACCAGGATCTGAAGTGCGTTGGGGAGCATTTAATGTATTGCAAGATAATTCTTACAAAAAATTAAAAGTATTATTAGAAGAAGCATCTGCAGCAAACGCAAAAAAAGGAACCAACGAACAAAAAGTTGGTGATTTCTTTGCAACGGCAATGGACTCAGCAGCTATAGAAAAACAAGGCTTGTCCACACTTACCGACGAGTTAAACTTGGTTAGTGGAATTAAAACAAAAGACGACGTGTTAGCGGTGGCAGCTCAACTGCAACGCAAAGCATTGGCACCTATGTTTACATTTTATGTGTACCAAGATCAAAAAAATTCGAGCGCATACATTCCGTATGTTGATCAGGGTGGTTTAACATTACCTGATCGCGATTATTATGTAAACAACGATGCACGTTCTAAAGAAATTCGTACTGCATTTGTATCTCACTTAGAAAAAATGTTTACACTAATGGGCGATGAAGCAAATGCTGCAAAAGCAAATGCACAAACCATTGTACGCTTAGAAACTCGTTTAGCAAAAGCATCTAAAACTCGTGTAGAGCTTCGCGACCCACAGGCTAACTATAATAAAATGACGGTAGCTGAGGTAAATAAAATTACTCCAAATATTGATTGGGCTAAACATTTCGATAGATTGAAATTAGCAAAATCAGAATCGTTTATTGTTGGTCAGCCTAAATTTTTAGTGGAGTTAGATAAGATGATTGCAACAGAAAATATAGATGCTTGGAAAACGTATTTACGTTGGCATTTAGTAGCATCTCTTGCAGATAATTTAAACAATGCTTTTGTACAAGAGAGTTTCAGTTTTAATGGTAAGGTAATGAACGGTGCTAAAGAGATGAAACCAAGATGGAAAAGAGTATTGGGTGATATTGACAATGCAATGGGCGAAGCATTAGGAGAAGTGTATGTTAAGAAATATTTTTCTGATGATGCTAAAAAAAGATGTTTAGAAATGGTGAATAATATGCAAGCAGTGTATCGTGAGCGCATTCAGAAATTAGATTGGATGACGGATTCTACCAAAACACAAGCCATTGCAAAACTAGATGTATTTATTACAAAAATTGGGTATCCAGATAAATTTAAAGATTATTCTAAATTAGAAATTGATAGAAGTTCTTATGCAAGAAATGTATTAAAAGCAAATGAATTTGCATTCGATCAAATGATTAATAAACTAGGAAAACCTGTT
>JBILKW010000052.1:0-12977 GCA_044376465.1 Sphingobacteriales bacterium
CCATGGTTACTCATACTTTTGTTAATGGTAATTTAGTTTACCATAACGGAAATTTCAATGAATCAAGTAGAGGACATCAGCTAAAAAAATCAATATAAATAAATTCCGAAATAGTGTAATGACTACAAAAATTTTTACAATATAATTTCGATAATGTTTCATGGCAGAAGACTAATTATTGCAACTAAGCATAAAAAAGAAAAAGTTATTACCCCAATTCTTGAAGAAGAATTAGGAGTAAGCTGTTTTGTAGATTCTACATTTGATAGCGATTCATTAGGAACATTTACTGGTGAAATAGAACGAGAGAGTGATCCTATATCAACAGTTAGAAAAAAATGTTTAATCGCAATGAAAGCAAATAATTGCGACTTAGGAATTGCGAGCGAGGGTTCATTTGGACCACATCCAAGTATTTTTTTTGTAAGTGCCGACGAAGAATTTTTGATCTTTATTGATGCAAAAAATAATATAGAAGTAGTGGTAAGAGAATTAAGTACATCTACCAATTTTAATGCTAAACAAATTAATACACATAGCGAGCTTATAAATTTTGCGAAAGAGATAGGATTCCCTGAGCATGCATTGATCTTACGAAAATCTAAAGACGATGTTGCCGAAATCTATAAAGGGATACAAGACTTTAGATCGCTCGAAAACATATTTCAAAAGTTGGTCTCTACATATAATTCTGTTTATGTCGAAACAGATATGAGGGCACTGTATAACCCAACACGAATGTCGGTTATTGAACAAGCAACATACAAATTAATACAAAAAATAAAAAGCACATGTCCAACTTGTAATATGCCGGGTTTTGGTATTTTTGATGCTAAGAAAGGTCTTAAATGTAATTTATGCGGCTTACCAACAAACTCGATACTCAGTTACATATACATTTGTCAACATTGTAAATTTGAGAAAGAAGAATTGTATCCATCAAATAAGACCTCAGAAGACCCCATGTATTGCAACAACTGCAACCCATAATATAAAATTTAGTATGGAATACCTAACGAAATGCCTTGCCTGTAACTCCACAAACATAACGGTTTTCGAGTATACAAAGGCAATGATGCATGATAATCTATCTAGCACTTTTAAGTTTGATAAATGTAAATGTTGTGGATTGGTATTTTTAAATCCTCGTGTACCTGAAATAGAATTAGGCCAATATTATTCAGCTACATATTTGCCTTATAGAGTAGAGGAGGCTTGGGGTAAATATGCTTCGTTTGTAAAAAAAAATCAACAAAATATTGACAAGGCAAGGGTAAAACGTTTATTAAAACATCATGAACTTACTACGCAGAGTAGAGTGCTTGATATTGGTTGTGGTAAGCCAACTTTTTTAGCTACAGTTCGCAACAATGTAAAGGCTCAACTTATAGGCTTAGATTTTAGTGATGAGGGATGGAAAAACGATAAAGAAACCTATAATGAAATTGAGTTGAGAACCGGTGAAATTTCTGATTTAAAAAATGAACCTCCAATGGATGTAATTACCATGTGGCATTATTTGGAACATGATTACCACCCTCAGAAACATTTGAAACAATTATTGGAGCTATCGCATCCGAAAACTAAATTAATAATAGAGGTGCCTAATTTTAACAGTTACACTCGTCGTAAATTTGGAAAACATTGGTCGGGTTACCACACCCCAAGACATACTGCTCTATATTCGCCTAACAACATAAAGCTGATGTTGAAAAATAGTGGATGGCAAGTCGAACAGATTCTTACCTATGGAACATTAGATCCTTATACGCTACATTGGATGAGCCGTATGGAAAAAAAAGGGATTAACTGGTCTGAAAGTATGGAACCTAGATTTATTGGCTTTGTAGCAGGTATGCTGCTTCTTGCTCCATTTTTTAACTTGCAAAAATATGTCTCGATGGGTTTTATGACCATTACTGCAAGGCCAATTTAAGTTTCCTGATTTTTTATAAAACCTGTTAACAGATTTTTGCCTTCCCAACTACCAATAGATTGGTAGGGTTGAAAACGTGCAAACATTTCTTCTTTGTACCAATTGTG
Source organism: Sphingobacteriales bacterium (assembly GCA_044376465.1). Classification (GTDB taxonomy): domain Bacteria; phylum Bacteroidota; class Bacteroidia; order Sphingobacteriales; family Sphingobacteriaceae; genus CAJBVG01. The sequence continues at coordinate 2,044 of JBILKW010000052.1, forward strand.
CTGATGTGTTTTTTTTATTGCTTGTTGATGTTCTAGGCTTTGATACGCGAATTTTTTTAGTGATTCTATATTTTCCCATATGCTGAATGTAGCCATTTGTATCAACGGTGCTTCACCAACGCCTTTAGTATAGATAAGCCCTTCGCAACCCTTTTGAATAGGCTTTTGTGATGTTGGAACATAACGCCAAAACTTAATTAATTTACTCGTACGTATGGTAGCACGTGTGATTACTGCTATTAAGGAATTGCTAGCATCTAATTCTGCCGAAGGTATAAAGGGATTATTACCAGACCATAGACCTTTGGTATTGATGGGTTTCATAAAAACTGTCCATTGTTCTACAGACATTTTTTGGTAATGTTGGTAAATTTCCGAGTGCTTAAAAAAATTGGTAGCATCTTGTTCAGTTTCCCAAACTCCTAACAATGCATACACACCCCAATCTGGAAATGGACTAAACCCCAAATCCCGGCCGCTACCCATAAGTTTGTAAAAAATAAGTCCTGGAGTCTTACGAATAGAAGAATGGGCAAATTGCATTTGTGCGAACCCCCACATTTTAGAGGCGAGACCGTTGAAGCGAAATAAAGTGAGTGTGGTAATTGACCCCATTAATTAAATAAAGATACCCAAAATAACTTATATGGAATCTAATTTCTATTGTTTTTGAATTTACTACTATTATCGAATAGTATAAAGCACTTTCCTGTCAGCCATTTATAATTAGATAAATTTGATCAAAGATTATTATAGTAAAAACTATTAAGCCCATGATATAAAAATTGAAAAATAAGTAAACGTAGTGGTTAATTATAGCATTTGTAATATTACTAATTAAAGTAATTAATTCAACTTTGCAAATTGAACTATATACTAGGTACTTATTTAATTCAATATTTTGTTCGTTATTTGTAATATGCTCAAACTTTAGCGCTAATTCAATGTTATGCAGGTTGTAAACAAATAATTCGCAATGAATAAGTATATAGATCGAATTAAGGAAAATATCCAGCCATTAAGACAAGAAATTATTAACCATAAAGTATATTCTGCAATAAAAAATATTGAAGATTTACGAGTATTTATGCAATATCATGTATATGCGGTTTGGGATTTCATGTCTCTTCTAAAATCATTGCAAAATAATTTAACTTGTACTTCTGTACCTTGGTTCCCTTACGGCTCTGCCGACACTCGTTTTCTGATAAACGAAATTGTTGTGGGTGAAGAATCTGATATAGACTTGGATGGAAAGAGAAAAAGTCATTTTGAATTATACTTAGAAGCAATGAAACAGTGCGGTGCTGATACATCTAAAATCGAGAAGTTTATTGATACGTTAAAAAAAACAAATGATTTTAATTTTGCATTTTCTGAATCTCAAACTCCAATCGAAGCACGTGAATTTGTTGACTTTACATTTAAAGTTATTGATAGTAAAAAATCATATTTACAATCTGCAATATTTACGTTTGGCAGAGAGGACCTAATTCCTGGAATGTTTATATCTATTATTAATGAAATTCATAAAAATTTTCCTAACGAAATTTCAATTTTCAAATACTACATTGAAAGGCACATTGAAGTAGATGGCGAACACCACAGTCTTTTAGCTATTCAAATGACAGATAATCTCTGTGAGCAAAACGAACAATTTTGGCACGAAGCAGAGCTTGCAGTTACACAATCACTCCAACATAGAATTGAATTATGGAACGGAGTGTACAGGCAATTGATTAGATCAAGTACAATAGTTAATGTTGGTTCTTAACGCAATACATGATTGAACTACCCCCACTGTTTAAAAAAATTTATCAAAAGTTTCTTTCAAAAAAAACTAAAGAAACAAGTGAGCATGCTATTTTATGGATTGCATTGGCGAGTTTTATCATCCACCTGATAGTTATTGGCTTAGTAAATTTTAATGTTATTTCAATTGCAGAGCCCTCAAATCTATTAAAGAACCCAATTGCAGCAATTTATACGCCCTTTTCTTTTATATTGGTTTACGAGGTTTATTTGCTAATATATTACCTTCCAAAATCTACTTCCATATACATATCTAAACAATATGAAATCATTACATTAATTATCATCCGACGATTATTCAAGGATCTTTCGGATCTATCACTTTCTGCCAATTGGTTTCAGATCAAAAATGATTTACAATTTACGTATGATTTGTTAGCATCGGTTGTTTTGTTTTACTTAATCTATTTGTTCCATAAACAACGAACAAAAATTTATAGAGCAGAAGTTGAAAGCATAACAAGAAATGTAAGTATTCAGAAGTTTATAAACGCTAAAAAATGGATTGCTACTGCATTGGTTCCGATATTATTTATAAGTGCAATGTATTCTTTTTTGAATTGGAGCATGAGTTTTTTTCAACCTAATCCCATCAGTATTATTTCATTTAAGAACATCAATAATATTTTCTTTGAGCAGTTCTTTACTATCTTAATTATTGCTGATGTGATTTTACTCCTATTTTCATTTTTTCATACCGATGAATTTCATAAAGTTATTCGAAATTCTGGATTTATAATTTCTACAATCTTAATCAGAATATCTTTCTCAGTAACTGGTATTATTAATACCTTATTAATTGTTACGGCAATACTATTTGGGCTTATTGTACTGGTAATTTACAATAGATTTGAAAAGCAATTATCCATTGAGCAAACTAATAAAAACCCTTTTGAAGATTAGAATTGCTTACTAAATAAAGTTGTCTTATTTAGAGTTGAGTTAACTCATATGTGTTTGTTTATAATTCGAATAAATGTTTTTCAGCGTGGTATGATGAGCGTACCATTGGTCCACTCTCTACAACCTTGAATCCTTTGAGCAATCCTATCTCTTTATATTTTGCAAATTGTTCGGGGTGGATATACTCGATTACACTATGATGTTTACGGGTTGGCTGCAAATATTGACCAAGCGTTAAAATATGAACACCATTTTTCAATAAATCATCCATTGATTCTAGCACTTCATCTTCTGTTTCACCTAATCCCAACATTATGCCCGATTTAGTACGTAAACCAGCTTCCGAAATATGTTTTAAACACTCTAAACTTCTGTCGTATTTAGCTTGTATTCTTACTTCTTTGGTTAGTCTTCTAACCGTTTCCAAATTATGAGAAACTACTTCAGGTGATTCTTCTAAAACTCTTGCTAAATTATCCCATAGTCCTTTAAAATCTGGAAGAAGTGTTTCGAGTGTGGTCTCCGGAGATTTTGCTCTAATGGCTCTTATAGTTTCAGCCCAAATAATTGAACCACCATCTTTTAAATCATCTCTATCAACAGATGTAATTACGCAATGCTTTACATTCATAAGTTGAACGGATATAGCTACTCTTTCGGGTTCTTCTAAGTCAACCGCTAAAGGACGACCTGTGGCTACCGCACAAAATGAGCAAGAGCGTGTACAAATATTCCCTAAAATCATAAACGTAGCAGTACCCGCTCCCCAACATTCGCCCATATTTGGGCAATTGCCGCTCTCGCAAATGGTATGCAATTTATGCTTATCAACCAAGCCTCTAACGTGTGCGTATTCTTTACCTACAGGTAGTTTTACTCGCAACCATTCGGGCTTTCTTTCTTTCTTTTCTTCAGTTATAATTGGTAAATCAATCATTTTACAAAACTAATATTTTTTGCCGAAAGTGAAGGTTGCATACAAAGAGATAAAGGTAGATTTGTTGTTTACATTCTCAAAGTCGGCCATTATCTCTACCGGCTTAAAAAATTGATCAATAACGCCACCTACTTCCAAATTCATAATTCGATCATCCTTAGAGCTCCAATCAAAATTTAATCCAGATTTGATATAAATTCCAGTATTTAGACTTAACTCATCAAATCCTCTAGTAAAACCAGAATAGCCTAAAATGTTCGTTTCGTTATGTTGAAATTTATCAAATTTCTCTGATACGATATCCGGATTAAATTGGTTGCCATTGTCTTTAATAATTTCTAAGTATATTGGTTTTAATAAGCCCCAAGAAATCCCCCCCATAAAGGTTGCACTGATTTCTACCCCTTCTTTTGGAGCTCTATCAAAGACTAATAAATTTGTGCCCACACCAGTTCTTACGTTATACAAAGAATTTTGCTTTCCATATACATATAATTTCGAATTGTTAAAGTAAGGGTTTGAAATTTTAGTTTCTTTGGGATGTTTGATGTTGGAAATTTCTGTTTCAAATTGAATTTTGAAAAAATTTTGTGTAATGATCGCATGACGTAATATGAGGCCGAATCCTCTGTTGCTTATGGTTCCTCCACCCGACCATTCTTTTTTATATATGAAGCGGTTGTCTTCATCAGGTTTAATGCCTGTGCCCTCTATTTGCGGAATGTTCTGCGAAATAGCAATCTTCGTTATACTTAATAGTACAAATACGAGAAAGGCCTGAAGAAACAATTTGCTTCGCATATTCAATATTAAACATTATTTTCGAAGAATCGAAGTTTCGAAAATTCGAAGTTTCGAAAATTCGAAAACTATGGTTACCATTCAAACTCACTACATCGATGAATTAAGAACGGAAGCAAAGCATCTTTATTCTGGCACCCGTATATTAACCGACGCACCCTTAGATAACCAAGGAAAGGCAGAATCGTTTTCGCCAACAGATCTATTAGCGGCTTCCTTAGGTAGCTGTATGATCACTGTTGTTGGAATTGCTGCCAGAACGCATGGTTTTGAATTACGATTGCGTGGGACTAAAGTGGACATTACTAAATTAATGAAATCTGACCCTAGAAGGGTAGGAGAAATAAAAGTGGAAATTTATTTTCCGAACGGAAGCAAATTTGATGATCGTGAGCGAAAGATAATTGAAAATACGGCACGGAATTGCCCTGTGGCAAAAAGTTTACATCCAGAATTAATTCAATCTTGGGAGTTTATTTGGTAGCAAGTACTTCTGTAATTTCTTTTACAGATACATCTTGGTGTGATGCATCTAAAATACACTCACCATTTTTAACAACAATAACTTGAGGAGATTCGTGGTGTACTTGGAATGTTTCCGCCACGATGTTTGATAAATTTCGGTAAGCAATTAAGTCGAGGTAGTACACATTTACTCCGTCCAATGCCTTCCATTCTTTTTCAAAAAAACGCATCACCATGTTGCTTATATGGCAACGGGTGCTATGTTTAAAAATAACAGAAGATTCTGCTTGGCTTTTAATAATTTCGATTTGTTCCTCCCTTTCTAAGGGAATCCAATTCATCATTATCTCCAAACTCCACGTGATCGACCTGAATATTTGTAACTATCAGACATTGCTGGGCAACCCTGGCGACTAGAACATGCGCTCAAGCCAATCATTACAAAACTTCCTAAAATTACAATTGCGATAATCTTTTTCATTGTTCAATCTTTATACAAATGTATTTAATTTTTATGAGGAATTAAAAATTCGATTTTAATTCAGCCATTTTAATAGCGGTAACGGCTGCTTCCGATCCTTTATTGCCATGTTTACCCCCAGCACGATCTTTTGCCTGCTCTAAAGTATCGGTTGTTAATACCCCAAATATAGCTGGAACGCCCGTTTTAAGGCTTACCTCTGTAATTCCATTTGCCACCGCAGTACAAATAAAATCGAAATGGCGAGTTTCTCCTTGTATCACGCAACCTAATGCAATAATGGCGTCATATTTCGTCGAATCTGCTAAAATGTAAGCCCCAGAACTTAATTCGAAACTTCCAGGTACTGGAAATACATCTATATTAGATTCTTTTGCTCCATATTTTTTTAACGTATAGATCGCAGCTTCTAATAATGCTCCCGTAATTTCGGCATTCCACTCTGCTACCACAATTCCAAAACTGTATTCGCTAGCGCTAGGCACTTGCATGTGACTAAAGTCCGATAGATTTTTATTTGTTGATGACATAAAAGTAAATTTAAAAAAAATAAGCATCGTGTTGGCACGATGCTTATCAAAGATCTTAAATATTTAAAATTAAATTTTTGCTGAAGCTCTAGCGATGTATTTCTCAACATCTCTTGCTTCCGTTGATTCTGTATATTCTTTTTTAATTTTTTCGTAATTTTCTAGAGCCTTTTGTGGCTCGTTCATCATTTCATAAGTCATACCTAATTTCATTAATACTAAAGGTGCTGTAAATGGATCTTTGCTTTTTGCAGCAGCTTTTTTGTAAAAACTTACCGCATCTTCCATCTTATTTAATTCTAAGTAAGCATCAGCAATGCCACTGTATGCAAGTGTTTGCAATACTTCATCAGCAGAATTAAATTCTTCTAATGCTTCAATTGCAAGTTCGTATTGCCCCTGACGTAAGTATGCATAGCCTAAGTAATAATGTGCAATTGAACCAGCTTTAGTACTTCCGTATTCATCCGCAATTGCTGCAAAACCTAAAAAGTTACCATCTCCGTTAATGGCCTTGTCTAATGAATCTTGTTCGAAATATTTCTCTGCCATGAACATTTGACCCGCTGCTTCTTTCTCGCGAGGGTTGATAATTAAGGTTTGGTAACCAACAAATAACAATATTAGAGCCGCAATAGTACCACCTATTACTAATAAACTCTTCTTATTTTCAACTATAAAGCCTTCTGCTTTTGTAAATTGTTCTCCAATGGGGTTGTTTTCTTGTTCTGCTGACATGTCTTATTTATTAATACTAAGGTTTGCAAAAATAAGCTTTTCGAGCATACATACAAGTAAGCGTTAAAATTCTCCAAAATTTAGTTCAAATGGGTATATTTGAGGCTCGAAATGCATCTTTCAGAACTATCCTTTATCAATTTTAAAAATTACCGCGAAGCAAATCTTCAATTTTCGTCGGGGGTAAACTGTTTTACTGGACATAATGGAGCCGGTAAAACGAATATTTTGGATGCCATCCATTATTTGTGTTTATGCAAAAGCTTTTTTAACCCCATAGATTCTCAATCAATTTTTCATGAAGAAGCCTTTTTTGTAATTCAAGGCGATTTTGAGGTGGAGGCAGAAATACAAAATGTGTATTGTGGGTTTAAGAAAAATCATAAAAAGCAATTCAAAAGAAACCAGAAAGAATACCAGCGCTTAGCAGACCATATTGGATTATATCCTTTGGTGATGATTTCACCTTCCGATCAGCAATTAATTTTAGAAGGAAGTGAAGAACGTAGAAAATTTATTGATGGGGCAATTTCCCAAGTCGACAACCATTACCTCGATGATTTAATTTATTACAATAAAATACTTCAGAATAGAAATGCATTGTTAAAAAAGATGAATGAAAACCTGGGCTATGATGAAACAGTATTGGAAGTATTTAATCATCAATTAGCTCAATATGCCGAAAAAATATACGCTAAAAGAAAACAGTTCATAGATGAGTTCATCCCTTTGTTTAATGAGCTTTACCAACGTATTTCATCTGGCATGGAAGAAGTTTCTATAGCCTACGAATCTCAATTGAATGAACATCAGATTTTAGATTTATTAATTAAAAATACACGCAAAGATGTAATTACACAACGCAGTAATTACGGCACACATAAAGACGATTTAGAATTTAAATTAGGAGAATATCCACTTAAAAAATTCGGTTCGCAAGGGCAACAGAAATCGTACTTAATTGCCTTGAAATTGGCTCATTATAAATACCTTCTTTTAAAAAAAGGCTATAAGCCATTGTTATTATTAGATGATATTTTCGATAAATTAGACGAAGCACGAATAAAAAAATTATTAGCTATGGTAAGTGAGGATGCTTTCGGACAAATATTTATTACGGATACTGATAAAAATCGTGTGCAACGAATTTTTGAAGAAATAGGCGTAGAGGCACGTATCTTTAGCATTGATAAAGGAACAGTAGAAGCGAACAAATGAGAAGAAAAAGCAATGAACTCACGCTTAAAGATGCGATAGAAGCCTTAATGGAGCATTACCATTTGGCCGACCGTTATCATTTTGAACAAGTAAAACAGCGTTGGGAAGAAATTGTGGGCAAACTAATTGCTCAGCGAACCGAAAAAATGTTCGTAAAACATAAAACCCTGTACTTAACAGTAAACTCATCCATAATTGCCCAAGAATTACAAATGATGAAGGGCCTCATTATAAAGCGAGTAAACGAAGAAGCCGGCAAAGAGATAATTAATAATGTGTTAGTGTGCTAGTATGCTAGTGTGCTAATAAGCAACATAGTGCCATAATTAGCACACTAGCACACTAACCACTAGCACACTAACTACGCTCTTTCGAACGCACTGAAGAAAAAGTTTCCTTCGATTTGTGCATTTTCATCAGAATCTGAACCGTGTACTGCGTTTGCATCAATAGATTTTGCAAATTTCTGTCGGATGGTTCCAACTTCTGCTTTTTGAGGATCTGTAGCTCCGATTAATTTACGGAAATCTTCAATTGCATTGTCTTTTTCTAAAATAGCTGCAACTATTGGTCCTGAGCTCATAAAGCTTACTAAATCTTTGAAAAAAGGACGTTCGCGGTGTATATCATAAAATTGGCCAGCCATTTCTGGGCTTAATGAAGTGTACTTCATCGCTACAATTTTGAATCCAGCTTTCGTAATTTGATCGATAATTGCCCCGATGTGTCCGTTTGCCACAGCATCTGGCTTAATCATTGTAAATGTTCTGTTCGTTTGCATTTTATTTCTTTAAATCGTCGCAAAAATAAGAACAATTACCTAATAAGCTAATTAACGAAAGGTTAATTAAATAATTTGTTAAAAAAAATGATATTTTTGTTCCTCTTCGAAAAAAATAATGGATTTAAAAGAGCTCCGAGAGGAATTAGCTGAAAGTAAAAAAATTGTAATTACTACCCATCATAAACCAGATGGAGATGCTATGGGCTCTTCATTAGGACTATACCATTTCCTATGTTCTATGGGGCATGAAGTACATGTTGTTACCCCAACAGACTATCCTTATTTTTTACATTGGATGCCTGGGCATCCCGAGGTGATCGACTTTACAAAAGATGCTGTTAAATCTGCAGAGTTAGTAGCCGAAGCCGATTGGATTTTTTGTTTAGATTTTAATACACTTAGCAGGATTAATGAATTAGGCGAATTAGTGCGTAATTCTAGTGCTAAAAAAGCAATGATCGACCATCATTTAGAGCCTGAAGGGTTCGAAGATTTTAGGTATTGGGATACTACTGCTTGTGCTGCTGCAGAAATGGTGTATCGTTTAATAGTTGAATTAGAACTAACAGATCATATAAACGCTGATGTTGCTACTTGTTTATATACAGGAATAATGACCGACTCAGGTTCCTTCCGTTTTCCGAGTACAACTTCTAAGGTGCATCGCATAATTGCAGATTTAATTGATGCGGGTGCAAACAATTCACACATACATGAATTAATATACGATACGAATTCTGAAAACAGGTTAAAGTTTTTAGGGCGAGTGTTAGGAGAGAGAATGACTGTTTTACCAGAGTATAATACCGCATATATTTCCATTGAACAAGATTTGCTGAAACAATACCATATTGTTACCGGAGATACAGAAGGGATTGTGAATTATGCACTATCAATACACGGAATAAAACTAGCTGTATTGGTAATTGATAGAGGAGAATTGCGTAAATTATCATTCAGATCAAAAGCAGAATTCCCAGCAAATGAAATTGCGAAAAAATATTTTGAAGGGGGAGGGCATAGGAATGCTGCAGGTGGAGCTTCTAAAGAATCTTTAGAAAACACGGTAAAAAAGTTTTTAGAAGTATTGCCAGAATATCAATATTTATTAACATTGTAACATATAACAAAAAATAAAAATGACAAAAAGAATATTAATCGCGGCTGCTGTTGCAGTAACATTATTTCAAGCATGTTCGGATGGATTTAAAACATCTGATGATGGATTGCAATATCAAATTCATACCGAAAATTCGGGTGAAAAAATTAAAGTAGGTGACGTTGTTACATTACAAATGGTATATCGCACAGATTCCGACTCTGTATTATTTGATACATACAAAATGGGGCAACCTGTTAAATTAATGGTTACAGAGCCAACATTTAAAGGCGACTTAATGAGTGGTTTAAAAATGCTAACTGAAAAAGATTCTGCTACATTTTTAGTTAATGCAGATTCTTTATTCGAAAAAACATTTAATTTCCCTCGTCCCGAATTTATTAGAGCAGGAAGTTATTTAACGTTTACAGTTAAAGTTGATAAAGTGCAAAGTAAAGAGCAATTAGAAAAAGAAATGAAAGCCGAAGCCGAAAAGCAATCAGCTATAGAATCTGTAAACATTGCTAAATACATTGCAGATAATAAATTAACTACTACAAAAACTGCGAGCGGTTTACAATATGTAATTACCAAACAAGGTGGTGCTACTAAAGCTGTTGCTGGTGATACGGTTGTGGTACATTACACTGGTAAATTATTAAACGGTAATAAATTTGATTCGTCGCTTGACAATGGTAAGCCAATTGAGTTCCCTGTAGGGCAAGGTATGGTAATTAAAGGATGGGACGAAGCATTTACAACCCTTACCAAAGGAACTAAAGCTACGGTAATTATTCCATCAGCTTTAGGTTATGGCCCTAGTGCTGTAGGAAATGGTGCGATACCAGCTTTTTCTACCTTAGTATTTGATGTTGAATTTGTGAATATTAAAAAAGCTAAATAATGAGAAAATTAATTGGACTCGTAATATTACTTTGCCTAAGCACTGTAGTATTTGCACAAAAAATAACTTACAAGAAAACGGACAAAGGCGTACGTTATTCGATTGTAAAAGCAAACAAAGGCGATAAAATTAAATTAGACGACATTGTTTTTCTACAAATTAAATATGCTACTGATAAAGATTCGGTGTTGTTTGATAGCTGGAAAATGGGCGGCCCAATACAATTAAAGGTTTCGAAGCCAAGTTTTAAAGGCGACTTAAT
>JBILKW010000183.1:0-4266 GCA_044376465.1 Sphingobacteriales bacterium
AGGCACAGCAAGAGTAGTTTCTTACAACGATATTGAATTAATACGAATGGATATGAGTAAGGATACTGTTGGGACTTATGTAATTAATTCAAGTAATGCTAATAATAAAATAAAATATATCGATTCTTTGCAAAAAAGTTTTATTGCAATAAGTGGAAGTATAATTGTTACCCAATTCGATAAGACGAAACAATTAGCATCTGGTACATTTACGGGTGTACTGCAGGAAGAAACCAATTCAAACAATAGAATAACCCTTACAGAAGGAAAATTTAACAGAGTATTATTAGAGCCATTTTAAAATAAATTATTCTTTTCAAATACCAATAAAATTTAAAACTGTCGATATTTTGTGTTCTAAAAAAGAATAACTCAATCGACAGTTTTTTTTATTGCAAAGGATTTGCTTAATTCAAATCGAATCAAAAATATATGAAACATAAAATAGTTTATTTACTTATAGTGATTGGATTAATCTCTTGTTATGGCAGTGAAAAAAATATTGTAAAAATTTCTGGGAAATTATACAGTCATAACAGTCCAAGCAGTTTTGATGGGAAGCAAATAGTTTTTTTTAATACGACATCTGGAGTTTCAAAAACCTATTTAGGAACCACAAAAATTAATAACAATGGACAGTTTGCGTTTGAATACGAAATAAGCCCTTTATTGTTTGGACCTTTTTTGAGAATGGGATTTGATACTTCCTTTATTGCAAGCTACAAATTAGAATTTTTATCATTAGGTGAAAATTGGAATAGGGATTTCAACATTAGTGATTCTGCTTCTTTATATATAAAGTTAACTGACGATTTATTATTAGGAGATACAATCTACCTAAGTACAATTTATGAAAGCAGAATTATTTATGGTCCTACATTTAATAAATCAGCTGGTACTATTAGATTTTTAAATTCTCGGAGTGCACTATACTTTAGAACAAATAAAATTAAAAAAGAAGAAATAGTTAAAAGTGGACTTACCGGCGATCCAATCGTCGACACAATCACCTTAGATGTTAACCCATAAAATCTTAAACACAGAGACACGGAGGCACTGAGAGCACAGAGAAATTCTTTGTGTTACTCTGTGCGTACTTTGTGGAACTCTGTGACCTAAAATATACTAAATAAAAAAGCCAAAAGACCAAAACTCTAACATCTGAGTTTCGGTCTTTCGGCTTTTCTAACAACTAATATCTAACTATTAGCCTCTAATATATTACATCATTCCGCCCATGCCGCCGCCCATTGGAGGCATGCCAGCGCCTGCTGCACCTGCTTCTTCTGGTTCGTCAGCCAATACGCATTCTGTAGTTAATAACATTGCTGCAATAGATGCTGCATTTTCTAAAGCTACTCGCGATACTTTTGTAGGATCAATAACACCTGCAGCAATCATGTTTTCATAAACATCTGTACGTGCATTATATCCGTAATCTGCTTTACCTTCTTTTACTTTTTGAACAACGATAGAACCTTCGATACCTGCGTTTTGGCAGATCTGACGTAGCGGTTCTTCTATTGCTCTCTTAATAATTTGTATACCTGTAGTCTCGTCTTCGTTCGCACCTTTCATTCCTTCTAATGCTGCAATCGCACGGATGAACGCAACACCACCACCTGCAACGATACCTTCTTCTACTGCTGCTCTTGTTGCATGTAAAGCATCGTCAACACGGTCTTTTTTCTCTTTCATTTCTACTTCTGTTGCTGCACCAATGTATAATACTGCAACACCACCCGCTAACTTCGCTAAACGCTCTTGTAATTTTTCTTTATCGTAATCAGAAGTAGTTTGCTCCATTTGAGATTTAATTTGACTAACACGTGCAGCAATTTCTTCTGATTTACCAGAACCGTTGATGATAGTTGTATTGTCTTTATCAATTACTACGCGCTCCGCTTGTCCTAAGTAAGATAACTCTGCATTCTCTAACTTATATCCTCTCTCTTCAGAAATTACAGTACCACCTGTTAAAATTGCGATGTCTTCTAACATTGCTTTTCTTCTGTCGCCAAAACCTGGAGCTTTAACAGCTGCCACTTTTAACGAACCACGAATTTTATTTACTACTAAAGTTGCCAATGCTTCACCATCTAAATCTTCAGATATAATTAACAATGGGCGACCAGTTTGAACTTGTTTTTCTAATACTGGCAACAACTCTTTCATGCTGCTAATTTTTTTGTCGTAAATTAAGATAAACGGGTTATCTAATTCTACTTCCATTTTATCAGCATTGGTTACGAAGTAAGGAGATAAGTAACCTCTATCGAATTGCATACCTTCAACAGTTTTTACTTCAGTTTCTGTTCCTTTTGCTTCTTCAACAGTAATTACACCATCTTTACCCACTTTAGCCATTGCATCTGCAATTAAAGTTCCAATCACTTCGTCGTTGTTTGCAGAAATGCTTGCTACTTGTTTAATTTTATTGTTATCGTTTCCAACTGAAGTCGATTGTTTTTTCAAACTATCCACCACTGCAGTAACCGCTTTATCAATACCACGTTTTAAATCCATTGGGTTTGCACCAGCCGCTACGTTTTTAATACCAGCCGTTACAATTGCTTGTGCTAATACAGTAGCCGTTGTAGTTCCATCACCTGCAATATCAGCAGTTTTAGAAGCTACTTCTTTTACCATTTGAGCACCCATGTTTTCAATTGGGTCTTTTAATTCTACTTCTTTCGCTACAGATACACCGTCTTTCGTTACCGATGGTGCTCCGAATTTTTTATCAATAATAACATTACGACCTTTTGGTCCTAAAGTAACTTTCACTGCATTCGCTAATGCATCAACTCCACGCTTTAAAGCTTCGCGCGCTTCTACATTATACTTTACTTGCTTTGCCATATACTTTTTTTTTAAATTTTTTTTGATTGTTTATTGTTGATTAAAGGATCGCGTAAATATCCGACTCACGCATAATTAAATATTCAGAACCATCATACGTAATTTCTGTTCCTGCATATTTACCATACAAAACTTCGTCGCCTACTTTGACAGTTATAGGCTCGTCTTTTTTACCTTCACCAACGGCTACTACTGTTCCTCTTTGAGGCTTTTCTTTTGCGGTATCCGGAATGTATAATCCCGAAGCTGTTTTTTCTTCAGCAGGTGCTGGTTGTATAACCACGCGGTCTGCAATAGGTTTAATATTCAATGCCATAATCTTTAAATGGTTTATTTAATTAATATTTGTTTTATTCTACTGCCCCTACCTCATTTCTTATGCCAAAGGCAAAATTGGACTTAAAGCTTATCAAATTGGCAGAATTACTAAACAATTCAGTAAAAATTTCGGTTCAATATTTATATAGGTGACATCCTGACAGAAAAAAAATCGGGCTTCACCATTGGTAAAGCCCGATTTTTATGAATGTTTTGATTGAGATTACTTTGTAGTATCTGGGGTTGCTGCTGCCGGAACTGCCGCTGCTGGAGTAGCAGTAGGAGCCGTTGCTGGAGGCGGAGTAGCGGTTGCGGCATTATCAATTTGCTCTTGTATAGCCGATTCTTGTACAGGCGAATCAGTTGCATCAGATTTAAACATATTCGCTGCTAAGCAAATCACTAACAATGCGATAGCTAAAGTCCAAGTGGCTTTTTCTAAAAAATCGGTAGTTTTTTTAACACCCATTATTTGGTTTGAGGATGCAAAATTAGAGGCTAAACCTCCACCTTTTGGGTTCTGTACCAACACTACTAATACTAACAAAACGCATACAATTAGCGCTAAAATGATTAAAAAACTAGTCATCGTATTTAATTTATTTCTTTCTTAATTTCTTCAATAAGGCTTGCAAAGTAAGGCTTTTTTTCGGGATATTTCAAACTTAATTTTTCGTAAGCCGCTATTGCCTTACCAAAAAGCTTCTGTTTTAGGAAAATTTGAGCCAAGGTTTCGCTCACCGGTACTTCTGCATCGTCTGCACTTTTTTTCGCTTTATTCTCCAATGAGTTTGGCAGCTCATCCTTATTAATCTTTATTACTTTCGGATGACCGGAGTTTATAAAATCTTCAATTAAATTTTGTTTTTGCCCTAATGGCGACAATTCTTTTACTTTCTCATCGGCTTTTATTAAGTAGCCTTCGTTAAATACATTGCCTAAAATCAGCTCCCCAATGGCATCCGCAATTAATGGTTTTATTTCTTCTGAAGTATCTAACCTAATTACAGATTTCTTCTCTACAATTTTCTCTTCTTGCTTTTCTTCTAAATTCGGATTTGTTTTGCGCAACCATTCTTCAAAAGA
>JBILKW010000184.1:0-4246 GCA_044376465.1 Sphingobacteriales bacterium
AAACCAAAGATCCAGAGTTTGTTTGGAAACCAGAAGGAGCTACTGCAGGGGCATACGTATATTACCTCCGTGTTGGTGAAACTAAATTTACAGGTACCATTTCACTCGTAAAGTAATCACACTCCTAATAAACGCAGTAAAAATGAAAACCAAGTGGTCGATTGGTCATCGCCAAATTCGAACTCTTGCTCAATTTTCTCAGAAAAATCTAACAATTCAAGCTTCATAGTGTAAATAAATGTCTTATTTAAGCAAATATAAGTATTTTTAAACTAAATACCAAATTGGTATTTAGTTTAATGTTTAATGTTGAAAGGTCCTTAGAATTTAGAATTTAGAATTTAGAAATTAGAAATTAGAAATTAGAAATTAGAATTTAGATATTAGATATTAGAATTTAGAAATTAGATATTAGAATTTCTACAATACTGCTTGAATTAGATACGGAAGTATCTCTTTCTCAAAGCTGATGAAGTTTTTGCGAACATCGCTTACCGTAACTGAGGTAAAGGCGAAGGAGAACACAATGGCTTTGCTAGATTTCATGAGGTATCTTACACGTTCATAACTCACATCTTTAAAGTCGGGGAGACTGGTAAAGGTTTTTATGAGTAGCACCTCTAATTCGTTTGATAAGTTTTTTAGGAATTCTTGTGAGTTTACATTTTCACGAATAAAATCCCAACCTAGAAATTCAGAACAAACGGTGTAAGATAATCGACTAGTTTTTAAAATAAGTGCCGATACTTTTTCGGCTTTGCTAATATTGGGGTGAAGTTTAGTCACTAAATCATTAATAGAGAACTCGAGGTGCTCCATAATGATCTCATCGAGTATTACTTCTTTACTTTCGAAATATTTATAAATGGTAGCTTTAGCCACTCTTGAGCGCTTTGCAATTTCGTTAACACTAGTTTTATGGTAACCAAATTTACGAAAGAGCTCTTTTGAAGCTTCTTTTATAGCTTGTTGTATTTTGTCTGAATCCATTAATTATAAATATATAAATATCTATCAACTAAATTTGTTTGATAAGTTCTAAGAGATGCATTAGCAGGGCCTTTAATTGGCGCACCATCTAATAATTGGAACCTAGAGCTACAGCATTTGCAACCGACACTAGAAATGGTAGAATCTAAACTTACATAAGCGCATGTATCTGCAGATTGATAAGAACATGTGCGTTCAAGGGCCATAAATTCAGCTTGGCCCCTTCTGTAAACGATAATACCTCTATATCCACCATCAACATATACTGTTCCACCAATAGAATTTAAATTATTATAGCCAGGGTTATCTAAATTAATTCTGATGTTAACAGGTACACTAGGTACAGTGCTTTCTTGTTCTTTTGTGCAAGCAAAAAGAACCGTAGAAAGAAAAATAAGTGTACATAGTATTTTCATTTAAATTAATTCTGAACTAAATTGTGATAATAAACGAACATCATTTTCAAAAAACATACGAATATCTTTTATCTTAAATTTGTTCATTGCCAATCGTTCAATTCCAACACCAAATGCGAAACCCGAATACTCATTGGGGTCTATGCCGCAATTTTCCAATACATTAGGGTCAACCATTCCACAACCTAAAATTTCTACCCAACCAGAATATTTGCAAATATTACAACCCTTTCCTCCACAGTTTTTACATTGAATATCCATTTCTGCAGATGGTTCTGTAAAGGGAAAGTAAGAAGGGCGGAAACGCACTTCAGTACCAACGCCAAATAATTCTTGAACGAAATAATACAATGTTTGTTTCAAATCTGCAAACGATACATCTTTATCTACGTATAAGCCTTCTACTTGATGGAATATACAATGTGAGCGAGCAGAAATTGCTTCGTTTCTAAATACTCTACCTGGCATAATAGAACGGAAGGGAGCTTTCCCATTTTCCATTAACCTAATTTGTACTGAGGAAGTATGCGTTCTTAAGGCTAAATCGTCTTCTGGTTTAGCGGAATCTTTTCTCACAAAAAAAGTATCTTGCATATCTCTTGCAGGGTGCTCCATTGGGAAATTTAAAGAACTGAAATTATGCCAGTCGTCTTCAATTTCTGGTCCTTTTGCAATCGTAAATCCCATGCGCTGAAAAATATCACAAATCTCTTTTAACACTAATGAAACTGGGTGACGAGAGCCTGTACTAAACGCTTCACCGGGTAATGAATAATCTATAGCACTCTCTGTACTAACTTCTGTTTCTTCTAGTTTTTCTTTAAAAGTATTGTAAGCATTTTCTGCAATGTTTTTGAATTCGTTCATCACCTTTCCGAAGTTCTTTTTCTCTTCTGGTGGCATAGCTTTAAAAGCTTCAAACAAATCGTTTACAATACCTTTTCTGCTTAAAAATTTTAAACGAAAATCTTCCAACTCCTCGGCAGATTTTGCAACAAAACCTTTAATTTCCTCTGTATATTTTTCTATATCTTGTTTCATCTTTTTAATTAGCTAATTAAGCTAATTAGCTAATTAGCTAATTACTTTTAGTTCTTTCCCAACTTTTATAAACGCTTCTATGGCTTTATCTAAATGATGCTTATCATGAGCTGCCGACATTTGCACTCTAATTCTTGCTTTACCTTGCGGAACTACTGGGAAATAAAATCCTATAACGTAGATTCCTTCTTCTAACATACGTGCTGCAAATTCTTGTGATAGTTTTGCATCGTATAACATTACTGGTACAATAGGGTGTACTCCAGGTTTAATATCAAAACCCGCAGTAGTCATTTTCTCTCTAAAGTATTTCGTATTCGATTCTAATTTATCTCTTAACTCAGTTGTTTCACTCAACATGTTAAATACTTCTATAGATGCACCTACAATAGAAGGAGCAAGGGTATTAGAGAATAAATAAGGGCGAGAACGTTGACGTAACATATCGATAATTTCTTTTCTTCCAGAAGTAAAACCTCCAGATGCACCACCTAATGCTTTCCCTAAAGTTCCGGTAATAATATCTATTTTACCCATTACATTATGATGCTCATGCGTACCTCTACCAGTTTTACCTAAAAAGCCTGAGCAGTGGCATTCGTCAATCATTATGAGTGCATTGTATTTTTCTGCAAGTGCAGCAATTTTATCTAATTGGGCAATCGTTCCATCCATAGAAAAGGCACCATCGGTAACAATAATTCGGTGACGTAAATTTTTTGTTTCCATTAATTTTGCCTCTAAGTCTTCCATGTTATCATGTTTGTAACGGAAGCGTTGAGCTTTGCACAAACGTACACCATCAATAATGGATGCGTGGTTTAATTCATCAGATATAATTGCGTCTTGTTCGTTAAACAATGGTTCGAAAACACCACCGTTTGCATCAAATGCTGCCGCATATAAAATAGTATCTTCAGTTCCTAAAAATTCTGAAATTCTTGCTTCTAAGGTTTTATGTATATCCTGTGTGCCGCAAATAAAACGAACCGACGACATGCCGAAACCATGGGAATCAATTGCATCTTTTGCCGCTTGCAAAACTCTAGGATGAGAGGATAATCCTAAATAATTATTCGCACAAAAATTAATTACTTCTTTACCATCACTCACTTTAATATCTGCTCCTTGAGGAGTGATAATTATTCGCTCACGTTTAAATAAACCAGCTTTTTCTATTTCGGCTAATTCTGCTTGTAATACGGGCTTTAAAGTGTTGTACATGGTATAAAATGCTTGAATTTAGACTCCAAAGTTACAAATTTGTAATTACATATTAGTCTTTAGTCTTTAGAATTTAGAATTTAGGATTTAGAATTTAGGATTTAGAATTTAGTCTTTAGAATTTAGGATTTGTAATTTAGATTTTAGGATTTGTAATTTAGAATTTCAAGAATCGTCTCGAAATGCTATCTTTGCCACGCATTTAACGCCGTTTGCAGCGGTATCAATGATTATGAACACTTTTCAAACATTACTTTATTATTGCTATTCACGCATTGAGAATGCGGAGCAATACACTCAGGAGCACCTACAATTTTGTAAATCAGTAGGTTTAGTTGGTCGAATTATTATTGCCGACGAAGGTTTAAACGGTACAGTTTCGGGCACAAAAGAGCAATGCGAACAGTATATGCAGTATGTGTTACAAGATCCACGTTTTGCTAAAACTGACTTTAAAATAGACGAGGTTGCAGAACCTTCCTTTATAAAGATGCACGTTCGCTACAAGTCTGAAATCGTTTACTCTGGTTTAAAAGACCCCAATTACATAGATCCTAATAAAGAAACAGGCAAAC
>JBILKW010000185.1:0-4235 GCA_044376465.1 Sphingobacteriales bacterium
AATGAACCAAGTTGTTTTGATGTGCTACGATATAGAAAAACGTGCAGAACATTGGGCATGTTCGGAGTGGAGACTAGCAGAATGTTTTTTAGGTGTACTGAAAGTATACTCCGCTAAAATGAGTCCTCGTAGGTATGAATACATCAACCTACACAATGACAAAATACAAGAACCTGCACTGTTGCCCATTAGTCTTGACATACAACATGCTGAACGAATAAATACAAAACAAGTACTAGAACACGAGGGTAAAAAATATGAATTACATTACCTAGAGAATGAACATCAACTCGAATTAAAAATAAGCGAACAAACTACTACCCTGCTGGATTACCATACGATTATCGACGATTATAATTTTGAATATGACTACCTAATCAGGATTGCAGATGCCGTTTTATTATTAATTGATAAACAACGAATATTATTACTTAATTAACGAGGTATTTTTTTAAATTTGATGAGTTTTTATAAAAAAATGGGGATGAAGCGAATAATGTTTTTAATGTTGGTAGTATTGCCATTTACAGGCTTCGCCAATATTGATTCGGTTGGAACGGAACTAGTGGAGGGTAAAAAATATATTTTACACCGTGTAGAAAAAGGCGAAGGATTGTATGGTATTGCCCGTATTTACGGAAGCACTCCTACCCAGATACAACAAATAAACAACCTTAGCACTACGATACTTGAACTGGGACAAGTGCTTAAAGTTCCAGCAAAAGCTAGTAAAGCTAGCGTAGCAAATCCTGCTGCAACCTCTACAAAAGCAGAAAAATACAAAACAGAACCCATCGTACAAAACCCTAAACTTAAACTCGACCAATACGCTACACACGTTGTTAAAAAAGGCGAAACATTGTATAAAATTGCTACCAAGTATGATATTTCTGTAACAGAACTTAAAGAAATCAATAATCTGAACTCTAACTCTCTTAATCATAACCAAAAACTAAAAGTACCGAAACAAGGTCGAATTATAGCGAATCCTGATATTATTGAACCCGTTGAAGAGGACTCGAAAAACGTTAAAGTAGAGTCAAGCAAAGGTACAGCCAATGTAAAAGTAAGCACCCAAAACCACAAACATTTAAACAGCATAGAAGTGTCTGAAACAGGTATTGCTGGCTGGATAAACGATAAAAGCATCAACAATAAAAAAAGCATTGCATTGCATAAAACCGCTCCCATTGGAACAATAATTCGCATTACTAATTTGATGAATAACAAAAGTGTGTATGTAAAAGTAATAGGTACATTGCCCGAAACTGGGGATAACGAGAATACGGTAATTGTAATTTCAAAAGCTGCGGTAAATATGCTAGGAGTAATTGACCAGAAATTTAGAGTGACCCTAACCTATTCAATTCCTAAAGAGTAAATGCAGAAGCCTTATTTAGTTGGTATTGCAGGAGGAAGTGCTTCTGGGAAGACTTATCTACTGAACTCTTTAATGGATCATTTTGAGGCATCCGAAATATGCCTAATTTCTCAAGATCATTATTATAAACCGATGCACACACAATTAGTGGATGAAAACGGACATATAAATTTTGACCTTCCAGATGGAATAGAAAGGAAAAATCTGTATACTGATATAATAAGTTTATTGGCTGGTGAAACCATTAAAAAACAAGAATATACCTTTAACGTACCAAAAGATAATCCCGAAATTTTATGCATAAAACCAGCACCCATCATTGTAATTGAGGGATTATTTATTTTCTATTACAAAGAGTTATTCGATTTGTTTGATTATAAGGTATTTGTAGATGCCGATCATGATATAAAACTAAATCGCCGATTAATGCGAGATCAAGTGGAGCGAGGATATACAGAAGATATGATATTGTACCAATGGTACAACCATGTAATGCCTGCGTACGACGCGTATTTACTACCCTACAAGCCCTATTGTGAGTTTGTAATCCATAATAATGATGATATTTCTAATGAAATAAACATCCTTTCGAACTATTTACGTCATAAGATTTAAGAATTATTTGCAATTGAATACAAAGAGTATGAGGGCATTAGCATTAGCTAAGAATTAGAGCCCAAATGCCTCTTTAATAATTTAAAAATTTAGTTAGATTTGCAATCTTGTCAAAAATTACGACATATTAAACATCAATAAAAATATAAGAATACTTAATTAAACAAATTTATGCAGGGAAAAGGTGCTATTAGGTTTTTTGCAATCGCGTTATCGGTTGCATGTTTGTACTCATTATCTTTCACATTTGTGGCCAACAGTGTGGAGAATGATGCAAAAGAATATGCCGCAGGCGATGTAAAGCTAGAGAGAGCTTACTTAGATTCTATGGAAACCGAAGTTGTTTACAATTTAGGGGTTGCTAAATTCACTTACCAAGAGTGTAAGCAATTACAATTGAACTTGGGTTTGGACTTAAAAGGCGGGATGAACGTAACACTTGAGATTTCTTTAAGTGACTTGGTTCGTTCAATGGCAAATAACAACACCGACACTACTTTTAACAAAGCAATTCGAATTGCAGAGGCAAAGAGTATAAATAGTGATGGAAACTTTGTTGATTTGTTTACCTCAGAATTTAAGAAATTAAGTCCGAATGTAAAGCTAGCTTCCATTTTTGCAACAAAAGAGAACTCACCAAGAATTACTTACAACTCGTCTGACGAAGATATTGTTAAAGTATTAAAAGAAGAAGCACAAGGTGCAATTGATCGATCATTCAATATTTTAAGAACTCGTATTGATAAATTTGGGGTAACGCAACCAAACATACAATTGCAACAAGGCAGCAACCGAGTGTTAATTGAATTGCCTGGTGTAACAGACCCAGACCGTGTTCGTAAATTATTACAAGGATCTGCTCAGTTAGAGTTTTGGGATGTTTACGCAAACAATGAAGTGATTAACTTATTGGATAAAGCAAACACAACATTAAAAGATAAAATGGCAATAACTGGTACGCAGGCTTTAAAATCTGATAGTACCACAACTGCACCAAGTGCAGATACAACAGCTAAAACAGACGATTTAGCATTGTTAAAAAATGTTAAAAAAGATACTGGAAGTACAGATACTTCAAAATCGTTTGCAAACTTTGCAAAAGACAATCCATTATTTGCTGTATTAAACCCAAACATTGGTCAGAATGAACAAGGTCAACAAATTGTGGCTGAAGGCCCAGTAGTTGGTTATGCTTTGTTAAGAGATACAGCAAAAGTAAATGCATATTTAGCTATGCCAGAAGTAAAAGCAAATTTCCCAACAGGAATGAAGTTTTTATGGGGTGTAAAATCTATTAATGCTAATAATGTGTTCGAGTTATACGCAATAAAAGCAAATACAAGAGACGGAAAAGCACCATTAGGCGGAGAAGTAATTTCTGATGCTCGTGCAGACATCGACCAAAAGGGGAACCCGGAAGTAATCATGGCAATGAATACAGATGGAGCTAAAATTTGGAGAAGAATGACTGCAGAAGCAGCAGCAGATAAAAACAACAAAAAATCTATTGCAATTGTATTAGATAATTATGTGTACTCTGCACCTACTGTACAAAACGAAATATCTGGCGGAGTTTCAAATATTTCTGGAAGCTTCACAGTAAATGAAACAAAAGATTTAGCGAACGTATTAAAAGCAGGTAAGTTACCAGCCCCAGCGCGCATTGTTGAGGAGGCGATTGTAGGACCATCATTAGGACAAGAAGCAATTAACGCAGGTTTAATTTCATCTGTTGTTGGTTTATTGGTGGTTTTAATATTTATGGCCATTTATTACAACAAAGCTGGTTTAATTGCCGATTTAGCTTTATTTGTGAACGTGTTCTTTATTATGGGAATACTTGCATCATTAGGTGCGGTATTAACCTTACCAGGTATTGCAGGTATCGTACTTACCATTGGTATGTCGGTAGATGCGAACGTGTTAATTTACGAACGTATTCGAGAGGAATTAGAAACGGGCAAATCATTCCGTTTGGCAATTGCCGATGGATATAGAAATGCATATTCATCTATTATTGATGCCAACGTAGTAACCTTAATAACAGGTATTATCCTTTACACATTTGGTTCTGGACCGATTTTAGGTTTCGCAACAACGTTGGTTATTGGAATCGTAACTTCATTATTTGCAGCAATCTTTATATCGAGAATTATTTTTGAAGGACAAATTGCAAAAGATAAAGTGGTTTCTTTCTCAAATAAATTCACACAAGGATTCTTTAAAAATGCAGACTTCG
>JBILKW010000186.1:0-4222 GCA_044376465.1 Sphingobacteriales bacterium
ACTTAAAAGTTGTTATTCCGAACTTGGTGGGTTTGAGCTTTGACGAAGCTTTATTTGTATTACAAGGTTCTAAATTATTAATTGGTAGTGTAATTTTTGATGGCAATAATAATGACACATTAAATGCAATTGTGTACAGACAATCGCCAGAATCTAGCACAGATACGAGCATGAATAAAATCTCACAAGGAGAAACCATCGATATTTATTTAAAAGTTAAATAACTATAATTTAACTCCTTTAAAAACGTTAATGAGATATTCGAACATGAAGAGATTAGTAATATTTTTTATAAGTATTTTACTTTTAACCAACGTATACTCGCAAGAGTACACCCAAGTGATGCGTTACTCGGCAGCATTAAATTATGCAAACAATCTTTTTGAATTAACCAATCCCTCACAAAAAAAATTAGCAGATACATTAAGCCTCCCATTTTTCGATGATTTTTCAACAGATGGAATTTACCCTAATCAACAAAAATGGATTGACAGAAATGTGTTTATAAATAACAACTTTTCTAGGCAACCTCCTAGTAAAGGGGTAGCTACATTTGACGGGTTTAACGAGAAAGGCGAACCATATGTAGCCTCAGAGTTTGCTTATGGGTTATGTGATATCTTAACCTCAGCCCCTATTGATTTAAATTATTCTTCTGCAGATTCAATCTATTTAAGTTTTTTTATTCAGCCACAAGGTTTCGGCAGGCAACCTGCCATAAATGATTCGTTGATTTTGGAATTTATGAATTTAAATACTGGCAAATTTGTGAAAATTGCTAGTTGGCCAGGAGCAAAATCATACAGCTTTAAACAAATTTTAATTCCTATTAAAGATAATATATTTTTGAGAAAGGGCTTCCAGTTTAGATTTAAAAACAAAGGATCTCAATACGGAGCCGATGATCATTGGCATATTGATTACGTGCGCTTACATACCAATAGAAATGCGAATGACACCTTGATACAAGATGTATCTATTAACTCAAATGCTACGCCATTGCTTGATCCTTATTCTGCAATTCCATGGAACCAGTTTGATGCAACACTTTTAGCAGAAAATCATTTCGTAGATATTAAAAATAATTTTACTAATTCATCAAACGTGGATTTCACATTCAAGTCTTATTTAGAAAATATAAAACTCGACTCTGTAACCAAAGGTTTGTTTTTACCAAGCGGTGCAACTTCCAACGAGGAATCTAGAAAAGTATTAATGCCAACACCCACCGGCCCATTCAATGTTTTAACTACATACACTGCTAGTACTACAAATGATTTTATCGATATGAACGACACCTTAAAATCATTACAACAATTTAAAGATTATTATGCTTATGATGATGGTACTGCCGAAGATGGTTATGGAATTACTGCACCAGCAAATGGAAGATTTGCGTATGAATTTACTACTAAAAATGAAGACACTCTAACACATGTACAATTTCATTTTACTCAGAAACAAGTGCCATTAGTAAATGAAATTTTTACATTAACCGTTTGGAAAAGCATAAATCCTGAAGTTATTTTATACCAGAAAACTTCACAAGAACCTTTATACATAGATAGTTTAAATGGTTTTACAACTTATGGCTTAGATTCTACATTGTTAGTAAATGGAACTTTTTATGTGGGCTGGATACAAGCAACAAATTTTTTTATGAACATAGGATTCGATAGAAATTCTATACATAGTAATTTTATGTATTACAAAGTTAATGCCTTAGGTTGGCAACAAAGTTCTTTGGCAGGTACTGCAATGATTCGCCCTGTGTTCGCAGATAATTTACTTACAGGAATTACAAAAAACAAAAAGACTCAGAACGAATTTACTGTGTATCCTAATCCTGGGAATGGAGCCATTTCTATAAAATTTAATTCATCAATACCTAAAGAAAAGGTTGCAACTATTAAGGTGTTTAACGTACAAGGACAAGTTGTACATACAAGTTCAGAAATTGAAAATATTAACATTACATTGCTTCCTAAAGGTTTGTACATTGTACAAGTAATTGGTGAATACAATGAAGTGTTGGGCACTCAGAAATACTTGAAAAATGACTGATATTTCTGCCGAACAATTAAAAGAAAAAATAGATAAAAGCGAGCGCCTTATTATTTTGGATGTTCGAGAAAAAATAGAGTATTACACCTATAATATTGGTGGAATTCACATTCCATTGGCTCAGCTTACAAATCAGCTCGAAAAATTACCAGAAGACCTTCACACAGAAATAATAATAGTTTGCCAAAAGGGCATTAGGAGCAGAACTGCACAAACACTTTTAATACAAGAGGGTTATACAAATATCAGAAATCTAAGAGGAGGATTATCAGCTTTCCACCGAATTTGATATTTTTACACAAATGTACATTCGTAAAATTTTCATTTATTCGACATTCATCATTGCGTTTATAGGCATAGCCTTATTTAATGTGCATTGTGCCAATCAAACTAAAGAAGCGGCCCCTGTTTACAAAAACCATGCAGAAGGTGTGCAATACGTGGGTATGAATACCTGCAAAGGTTGCCACAGTACTATTTACGAAACATTTATAGAAACAGGCATGGGCAAATCATTTGGTGCTGCTACTGCCCAAAAGAGTGCTGGTAAATTTGGCGCACATGCAGTAATTTATGATAAAGAATTAGACTTTTATTATCGCCCCTATTTTGAGAATGAAACGATGTACATCATGGAATATCGATTAGAGGGAAAAGATACTGTACACAAGAGAATAGAAAAAGTTGATTATGTAGTGGGTTCTGGCCAGCATACCAATTCGCATATGTTCCAAAGCAACGGGTATTTTTACCAAATGCCAATGACTTTTTACACTCAAAAACAAAAATGGGACTTGCCTCCAGGTTTTGAAGCCGGGCAGAATTCGCGTTTTAGCAGAACGATAGAATTAGAATGCATGAGTTGCCATAACGCATACCCTTCTTTTGTTCCGGGCTCTAAAAATAAATTTGCGAGTGTATTACAAGGCATAGATTGCGAACGCTGCCATGGCCCAGGTGAATTGCATGTTAAAGAAAAACAAAGTGGAAATTTGGTTGACACTGCCAATGAGATTGATTATAGCATTGTAAACCCTAAAAAACTACCCTACGATTTACAAGTAGACCTTTGCCAGCGTTGCCACCTACAAGGCAATGCTGTATTAAAAGAAGGCAAAACATTTTTTGATTTTAAACCTGGACAAAAATTATCAGATTATATGGATATTTTTTTACCAAGATATAAAGGAGAGAAAACGTTTATAATGGCTTCTCACGCTGATAGATTAAAGCAGAGTAAATGTTTTATAGAAAGCAATAAGCAAAAAATAAATACGAATAAGAAAAAATACGCAAACAGCATTTTCGACAATTCACAAAATTCATCCTTTACTTGTATTAGTTGCCATAACCCACATGTAAGTGTAAAAGTTACGGGCGATGCACAATTCAATAATGCTTGCAACTCTTGCCACGGCAATAAAGAGTATGCTAGTTTAAATGTTTGTACTGAAAAAATAGAAGCACGTAAAATCAACAACGATAATTGTTGGAAATGCCATATGCCAAGTTCTGGAACAGTAGATATACCACACGTTACGGTACACGACCATAAAATACAAATCCCTTTAAAAACTAAACAGAAAGAAGAGATTAAAACATTTATAGGCTTAGCGGCCATAAATAATCCTAAGCCCGATAACCATGTAATTGGCGAAGCGTATTTATCGTATTTTGAAAAGTTTGAAAATAAACCAGAGTACTTAGATTCTGCAAAGTATTATTTCAATAAAAATGGCAACTATACACCAGTTCATTTTTATAATAATATAATTAGAATGTATTACTTGCAAAATAACTTTACAGGTGTAGTGAATAAAGCAAAAGAGCAAGCCGTATTGTATAGTAAAGATGCATGGACATTGTACAGAATTGCTGAGTCGTACAATAATTTAAGTGAACATAAAGAAGCGTTGACATACATACGGGCAGCAGTTGATGCCGCACCCTATATTTTAGAATTTAGAAACAAATTAGGTGTAATTGCTTTAGCAAACAATGATGTTAAATTGGCTAAACAAAGCTTTGAATTTATATATAAAGAAAACCCTAAGTTTGTATCGGCACTTTCAAATCTTTCATTTATATATTTACAAGAAGGCAATATAAAGGAGGCAGAGAATTTAATTAACAGGGCCATAAGCTTAGATCCAGATTA
>JBILKW010000187.1:0-4210 GCA_044376465.1 Sphingobacteriales bacterium
TATAATGGTATCAATATTTTTTAGACGAGTGATGTACGACATAACGCTGGCTTAATATCTAAAAACAAAGATAGGGATTTAATCTTATTTCTGTTATTTCTGATTGTCGCGCCACTCGTACACCCATGCAGATTGAATCATTTCCAAATAAGATTCATTGCACTCTTCTTTTTTACCCACGAAATTTGGTAAGGTAAGCACCCATTCCATTAAATCGGTAAAGCGAATGCGATAAATTTGAGCTTCCCCAAATTCGTCGCCAAACTTTTCATATAATGCTATTGCAATGTCTTCTGTATCTTTCCAACCAAAGGTTAATGCGAAACGTTCCATATTTTGAATTGTGAATTGTAAATTGTGAATTGTGAATTAAGCAAGCCCTTCCTTATTAGCACACTAGCATACTATCACACTAGCACACTAACCTAGTGTCCCATGAAGCCAGATTGATCGGGTATTAGCACTTCTAAATTTCCGCTTTCTATTACACATTGGCAACCGAGGCGTGAGTTTATGCGTGGGTTTAGCGCTCTGTCAATAAAATCCTCTTCTTTATCTGATATCTCTTGAATGTTATCCATTCCGTTTAAAATATAAATGTGACAAGTACTGCATCCGCACACTCCACCGCAATTGTGTTGTAGTTCTATTCCATTTTCCATGCATACATCCAATACCGACTCGCCTACGGCAATGGGTAATTCGATAGATTCGTGGTCTTTTTCTTCGAAATTTATTTTGAGTTTAAATATTTCCATGTTTTCAATTAAATCTGCTTGATTTTAATTCGTTGCAAAACTAACAATTTTTGGCTCTTAAGAAACTTTCAAAATAAGAAGTTTTAGAAAAAAATGTTTTAAGAATTTTGATTTTTCTCGATTTCGGCAGATATCAGCATATACAGGCTATGGTAAAAAGGCTCCTCCTGCAAGGCTTCTAGGTGTTTTTGCATCGTAAGATGGTCGTGGCGCTTTGCCGGCCCGGTTTGAGCGGCCTGCGGATTTAAATGTTGTATTTTTTTTGCGGTTTCGAGTATAAGAGGTACTAAATGCTCAAAAGAAAGTTGATGTTTACTAAGTAAATTATGTGCAAGGCTATACATATAATTGCTAAAGTTGCAAGCAAATACTGCAGCGATATGCAAATGCAAACGTTGCTCAGAATTGGCAACATTGTATTGTCCTCCTATTTGCGCTACAAACTGTTTCAAGGTAATTTCTAAACTACTCTCACTCGCTTCAACAAAGAAGGGAGTGTTTTGTAATTTTTGTTCGCGTGTTTTAGAAAAGGTTTGTAAAGGATACAATACTCCATACGCATGCTCATCCCCATAAACAGCATTTATATTAACAGAACCTGCAGTATGAACCACTGGGCAAGGGAAGTTTTTTACTTGCTCGCTTATACTCGGCAAGGCATCATCACTTACGGATACAATTAACAAATCTATGTTTGTATCTAAATCGAAACTGTTTTCTACAGCCTTGGCATTGCATAGTGCAGCAAGGCTTTCTGCATTTTGTAAATTTTTAGAGTATATATTGATGATGTGAATGCCTGCCTCCTTACTTGCTTTTGCAAGGTGTGTAGCCACATTACCCGAACCAATAAATGATACTCGCATGTGTGTTTAGCTTTTAGATGCTTTCATTTCTTGCAATCGACGAACGATGGCTAATAAAAACCCAATAACCATAATAATCGTTCCTCCCCAAAGTAAATTGATAAATGGAAATACGATGGCTTTCATAATTACATAATCGCGTAATTCATCTTTCTTCTTGTAATACACAATTTCTACTTTGCCAGCTTTAGGATCTATTTTGGCAAACCTAAACTTCATGCCAAATTCGTCGATTGTTTTAGGCAAATCAAAAGGGATATTATTTTTAATGATGTACACCGGTTCTGCTATTAAACTTTTATCAGCTTTCGTAACTTCTACCATTGCAGCAACTGCAATGTCGTTCTGATTTAAAGTTAAATCTTTTACAGGTACATTATTTTTTAAACTCAATAATTTTATTAAATATCCATCTAAACGGATGGTATCCGAAATGGCCAATGTTAGCGTTTTAGGTTCTTTGTAATTCTCATCGTCGCTATGCCCTTCATGCTCTTGGTGCTCTTCTTCTTTAAGCGGCACAGAGCTTACATGCGTGTACACATCATGTGTAATATAATGGCGAGTATCTGGCGAAGCAATTAAGCCCATTTTAGGGTTTACTTGTGCATTAGGGTATAAAGTAAATTCGTTTACTACTGCTCCTTTTTCATCGAGCTCTTTATAATTTACTTCGTAATAGGTATTAGGTGCAATGGTGGTATCGCCTAAATACGTAACGAGGTAATTACTCATTTTGGTTGGTTCATCTTTCCAAAGCAAAATATTTTCGCGCGTATTTTTTTCGTTAAATTCTTTACCGTAAGAAAAACCAGTATTGTTTATTGAAATTACTTCGCTTTTTGATGCAGCAATTAGAGCGCCCAATAAAATAAATCCAAAACCAATATGTGCTAGTGCCGAACCTGCTAATTTAATTTTGCCTTTAAACGCATCGGTTAATATTCTGATGTTTGCTAGAATAGTAAAGAGCGATGCAAAAATTAACATCATAAATGGTGCATTTTTGTAAAACTCTCCGTAATACGAAATAAGAGCTGTAAAAATAAAAGCAAGTATTATAGCTACCATTACATTGGCAATTATTTTTTTACCGTCCGATTTTTTGTACTTCATAAATTGCGCAAAACCAGATATCAATAAAATTAAAATGGCGATTGGAATTTGCCATTTATTGTAATGATCGATTACATCTGTAGGTGGTGCTACATTCGTACCAAATACTTTGTTTATAACAGGTATAGAAGTAGTGATTATTACTTGGAAACATGATACTCCAAGCATAATGGCTCCAATAAACAACCAAAACTCACGTGAGTAAGTTGCTTCGTCTTTTTTTGTGATAGGAAAATGTTTCCAGTTTTTCAGCATCAACCAAACGCCTAATACTAAAAATACTAAGATGTAAATTATGAGTTGCCCCGACATGCCCAGATCTGTAAAGGCATGTACCGATGCATTTCCTAAAATTCCGCTACGTGTTAAAAAGGAAGCGTACAATACCAATACATAACTAATAAAAACTAAAAAGAGTGCGGTAAAATACGAATGGCCCGAGTGTTTGTAGGCCAAAATCACATGTACGGCTGCAATAAGCGTTAACCAAGGAATAAGCGATGCATTTTCTACAGGATCCCAAGCCCAAAATCCACCGAAGTTTAAGGCTTCATACGCCCAAAAAGAACCCATAATAATACCAGTTCCTAAAACCATTACTGCAAATAGCGACCATGGTAAAGCTGGCTTCATCCATCCATCAAAATCTTTACGCCATATACCTGCAATAGCAAATGCAAATGGAACCACCATGGAGGCAAAACCTAAAAACAACGTTGGCGGATGGATTACCATCCAATAGTTTTGTAATAATGGGTTGAGTCCGTTACCATCTTGTATAAGCGAAAGATAATCTGCACGCTGGAAAATTGGAGCTTGCAAAGCCTCTCTCAGTAAAATAAAAGGTGAACTCCCGATGCCTTGCCCAAATACACTTACGCCCAACAACATAGAAGTTATAAATACTTGCGATAATAGGATGATACTCAAAACGGGTGCTTCCCATTTACCACCTTTGCGCAATACGACCCACATTAACACCATTTGCCAAAAAGCCCAAAGCAAAAAACTGCCTTCTTGGCCTTCCCAGAAACAAGAAATTACATACTCGGTGGGTAAAGCTTTAGATGAGTGTGCCCAAGCATAATGGTATTCGAATAAATGGTTTCCGATAATGTAAGCTAAACTTACGATAATACCGATAATGGCAAAACTATGTATGTAAAAAGAGGCACGTGCAAGTTTTTTCCAAGAATCGTCGGATTTTTGTTGAGCAAAAAAGTAAGAAACGCTCGAATATAGAGCGGTAACAAATGAAATGATGATAAAAAATTGGCCCAATTTACCGGGCCACAAGTTCTCTCCTATATATTGTATATCCATTAAATGAATTGTGAATTTTAAAATTGTGAATTGTGAATTGTGAATTAGGATGCTTTGAACTCTTTTGTTTCTACCTTGTCGTTGGTGTATTTAGAGGGGCATTTCATCAAAATTTTGTCGGCATGAAATTGGTCGCCTTGCATTTTA
>JBILKW010000188.1:0-4190 GCA_044376465.1 Sphingobacteriales bacterium
TTGTGCCGTACCTACATCTTGTGTAATGTAAACAGAGGTGCCATCTCCACGCAATACTAATTTTTGATCGAGCCCGTCTTCGGTTAAATCTATCCATACCGAACCATCTTCTTTCTTAAAAAACACTCCTTTACTCAATCCTTCATCCACTATGTCTTTACCTAAACTATAGGTATTAGATTCGTAGTAATACTGATCGAAGTTTACACCTAAAGATTTGTAGGTAACTTCAAAACCTGCGTACACCCAATCGTTCATCATCTTCCAAAGACCCCAAACATGTTCGTCTTTCTGCTCCCATTTCAAAAGCATGTTTTGTGCTTCTTTAATTAAGGGTGCTTCTTTTTTGGCATGCTCTTCTGTTAAACCTTGGCTTATTAATTCTTCTATTTCCTTTTTATATGCTTTATCAAATTCCACATAATACTTACCCACCAAATGGTCGCCTTTTAAACCCGAACTTTGGGGTGTTTCTCCATTCCCGAATTTCTCCCAGGCTAACATCGATTTACAAATGTGTATGCCACGGTCGTTTACTAAATTTGCTTTTATTACTTCGTAACCTGCGTGGTTTAAAATTTCTGCTACTGAGTAACCCAATAAATTATTGCGCACATGGCCTAAGTGCAAGGGTTTATTAGTGTTTGGCGAAGAGTACTCCACCATAACTTTAGAATTTTTAGGTGCTAACTTTCCATAGTTTTTTATGTTGAAAATTGTACTCAAAGAATTAATCCAATACGCATCGCTGATGCTCAAATTCAAAAAACCTTTTACCACATTAAAGTCAACCACCTCCTCGGTATTGTTAACCAAATATTCACCTAGTAATGCACCTGTTTCTTCCGGAGATTTTTTAGAAATTTTTATAAACGGAAAAGTTACCACAGTTACTTGCCCTTCAAACTCTTTGCGTGTATCTTGCAAGGCAATAGCACTTTCCTCTACATCTGTATTGAATAAAGCCTTTAACGCTTCTTGTATTTTAAAAATAATTATTTCTGATAAATTCATTCTCTACTAGTCGTTAATCAATTGGTTGGTGGCTCTCAATAAAATTTCGAATGCATTTTCGGCCATCAAATTTTCTTTATCTAAGGTTGGGTTAATTTCTACCATCTCAAAGCAACACACTTTATTGCTCTGCATTAATCGTGCTACTAAATTGCCTGCTTCTTTCTCTGTAATACCATTAGGAACAGGTGTTCCGGTACCTTTAGAAATAGAGGCATCCATACAATCTACATCAAAAGAAACATAAATAATGTCGCAATGATCGATGAGAGATAAGGCCTCGATGGCAACTTTCTCTACACCTTTTCGTCGGATTTCTG
This sequence comes from Sphingobacteriales bacterium, assembly GCA_044376465.1. Classification (GTDB taxonomy): domain Bacteria; phylum Bacteroidota; class Bacteroidia; order Sphingobacteriales; family Sphingobacteriaceae; genus CAJBVG01. Next base: position 1,335 of record JBILKW010000188.1, read on the forward strand.
CAGTGGTAAAATTCTTAATTCCGAATTTCTTCATTAAGTAATCTTCTTGCTTCTCCGTATCGCGAACATTAATGTATACCAAATCTTTCGGAGTAATTTTAGGGCATATGCCTCCTACATTTTTTAGTTGGTACCAGTAGTTAATGGTTTCTTGGTCGGGTTTATTTACTTTGCTTTCTATATTATCTTCACCGAGCGAAATGGCAATGGGCATACCGTGTACATTGCCAGATGGAGTTGTATAAGGCGTATGCAAATCGGCATGCGCATCTATCCAAATTACGCCAAGTTTTAATTTAGGGTGTGCCAATTTTATTCCGGCAATGGTGCCCGCAGCTGTACTGTGGTCGCCTGCCAATACGATCGGAAATTCTTCGTTTTTAAGGGTTCTATTCAGCTCTTCACTCACTCGCTCTAACATGGTTAGCACTCCCGAAATTCTTTTTGCATGCTGGTTGCCGGCCGACTCTAACAATAAGTGGTTTTCATTCTGTATTTCTATTGACTTGTATTGTTTAAAATAGCGACTCCCAAAATCCAATGCAGCTATTTTAACAGCTTCAATCCCCATGCTTGCGCCCCTGGTTCCGGCTCCTAACTCGGATTTAACCTCTATTATCTTTAAATTTCTCATATATGGATGATTTGCCGCAAAATAAATATTTCATTTTTGTTAATCAGTATATGTATTCTAAAAATAAAATATATTTGCGTAAATTTTAATAGATGCAAAGTTACAAGGAATTTCTTGATTTGAGCGTTGGCTTCCCACAAGAAGGCTTCGAGGTAATTGATGATGAACTATATTTTCATGATCTAAATTTAATGGAAATGATTGAAACCTACGGTACTCCGCTACGTTTCACGTATTTGCCCATCATTTCTAAAAAAATCCAACAAGCCAAAATTTGGTTTCAAAGGGCCATTGTAAATAACAATTACAGAGGAACCTATACCTATTGCTATTGCACCAAGAGCTCCCATTTTCGCCATGTATTGGAAGAAGCCCTTAAAAACGACATCCATTTGGAAACTTCTTCGGCCTTTGACATGCCTATCATCGACCATTTGGAGAAAAAAGGAGTGTTAAACAAAGACATTACCGTTATCTGCAATGGCTACAAAAAAGATACTTACAAGCAATATATTGTTGATATGTTGCACGATGGCTTCAACAACATCATCCCTATTCTAGATAATAAAGAAGAGTTTTATTTCTACGACGATGAGTTGGATGTAAATTGTAATTTAGGAATTCGCATTGCTTCGGAAGAGCAACCCGACTCTCAGTTTTACACCAGCCGCTTAGGTATTCGCATGGAAGATGTAATTGATTTTTACCATTCGAGAATAGAGTCGCACCCTAATTTTAAAGTTAAATTATTACACTTCTTTATAAACTCTGGTATTACCGATTCTCAATACTACTGGAACGAGTTAGAGAAATACGTTACTCTTTATTGCAAATTTAAAAAGGTAAACCCAGACCTTACCATACTCGACATCGGTGGGGGTATGCCGTTTAAAAACTCCTTAACTTTTGAATTCGATTATGAATACATGGTGAACGAGATTGTGAAACGCATAAAAGACATTTGTGCAGAGCACGATGTAATGGAACCCGATATTATTACTGAATTTGGGAAATATACCGTTGCCGAAGCTTCGGGCATTTTATACAAAGTATTGGGTCGTAAACAACAAAATGATAAAGAAAAATGGTTGATGCTCGATGGTAGCTTTATTACTAACCTACCAGATGTTTGGGCCATGAACCAACGCTATATTTTAATGCCCATTAATAACTGGGATGCCGAATACGAACGCGTAAACCTTGGCGGCATTACCTGCGACGGGCAAGATTATTACAACCAAGAAGCCCACATGAACAACGTATTCATGCCTAAAACTCGCAAAGTGCAATACATGGGTTTCTTCCATACGGGCGCTTACCAAGAAGTACTAAGCGGTTACGGTGGCGTACACCATTGTTTATTACCTCACCCTAAACACATCTTAATTCGAAAGAACAGAGATGAAACCGTGAATTACGAGGTGTTTGGAGAAGAACAGAATTCTAAGCAGGTGTTGAAGCTGCTAGGCTATGCGTAAGCGAATTGGCGAATTAGCGAATTTACGAATTTACGAATTAGCGAATTAGCGAATTGGCGAAAGGGCGAATGGGTGCTGGGAGCTGGGTTTTGTTGTATAAATGATGGATGATACATACAACTTTCTTTAAATTTATTTGAAAACCCAGTTTTTTTCAGTCAATTTTATGATATGAAAAATGATGTGTTGAAGGATAAGAGCTTTTTGTTGGCTTGTGAAGTAATAGATATTTCGGATGCATTAATTAAACAAAATAGAAAACCAATTGCCGATCAACTAATTCGTTGTGGAACTTCAGTAGGAGCAAATATTCGTGAATCTTTTTATTCTGAAAGTAAAAAGGATTTGATCCACAAACTCAGTATTGCAATAAAAAGAATCGGAAGAATGTAAGTTTTGGTTTGAATTAATTGAAACTAAAACAAATGTTTCGATAACCGAAAAAGTAAAAGATTACTTAGACCATATACAGAGGGTTATAATAATTATTATTAAGGCGTCGAAATAGCGAATTTACGAACTTGCGAATTTACGAACTTGCGAGGAGCAACACAGTTACATCAGTGCCATTCGCTAATTCGTAAATTCGCAAGTTCGCTAATTCGCCAATTCGCAAGTTCGTAAATTCGCCATTTCGCTAATTCGCAAATTCGCTAGTTCGCTATTTCGCATCTAAGACTTCTTGCACCAATTCTTCAAAGTTTCTATTCGCTTGTACCAGCACCCCCTTCACTCCCACCTTTT
>JBILKW010000053.1:0-12584 GCA_044376465.1 Sphingobacteriales bacterium
TTACTAACTATTTATTTTTTTCAATTTCTGATCGCACTTTCGTCATTGCGAACTTTCGAGCAGTTCATGATCCCCTCGTTTGGGGACTGCAAAGGTAGAAATGTTTTTTAGTTTACAAAAATTATTTTGAAATAGATTTATTGCAAAAAAACATCATTACACTACTTTGGGGGTACAAATGTAGAAATGCGAACTCAATCTTACAATACTTAAGCAATACTTTTTTTCAGCATTCAATTTAATCCCTTGAGAATTAATAGAAAAACTTGTATACCTCGGGCCCCATTTATTCGTTATACCTAAAAATTTTATTAACTAGCACTAAAAACTATATTTGCAAAATGTTTAAATCAGTTAGAATTCAATTAAGCTTACTCCTAATATTAACGTTTTGCCTACAAGCATGTAAAAGTGAATATCAAAAAGTATTGAAAGGTAATGACCTACCTAAGAAATACGAAATGGCTGTTAAATATTATAATGACAATGATTACTTCCGAGCATTTCAGCTATTCGATGAATTAGTTAACGTTTACCGCGGTACGGAGCAGGCAGAAAAAATTTATTACTACTATGCTTATTGTCACTATGGCTTGAAAGATATGATCAGTGCGCGTTTTCATTTTCAGAATTTTGCGGAAACATACCCTCGTAGTGTATACGCCGAAGAATGTAGATACATGGCAGCGTATTGTTATTTTTTGGATTCACCAGACTTTACGCTCGACCAAGACAATACCTACAAGGCAATAGAAGCAATGCAGCTCTTTATAAACATGTATCCAAAATCTGAACGTGTTGCAGAAGGGAACACAATAATCGATCGGTTAAGAGAAAAACTTGAGTCGAAATCTTTTTACAACGCAAAAATTTATTATAGTATAGGCGATTATAAATCGGCAGTATTCGCATTTAGAAACTCCTTAATAGACTTTCCAGACAGTAAATACAGAGAAGAAATGATGTTTTTAAGCATTAAATCAGCTTATTTATACGCTGATATGAGTATTGACAGTAAAAAATCAGAAAGATTTTTGGAAACTATGGAATATTATCAGACCTTTGTGGATTCTTACGCGACAAGTAAGTATTTAAAAGAAGCGCAAAGTATTTTTAATAGTTGCCTCGCCAAAATTGAACAATTAAAGAAATCATCAAATTAATATGAGTAATACAGCAAAAAATACCACTCCAACTTCTACAATCACCAGAGACATTCGTGAATTAGATGGTAAAACTGGAAATATATACGAAAGTGTAGTAGTTATTTCTAGAAGAGCTAACCAAATTTCGGCTGCCCTGAAAGAAGAATTGAATAATAAACTATCTGAATTTGCAACTTCTAACGACAATCTAGAAGAAGTATTTGAAAATAGAGAGCAAATTGAAATTTCTAAATACTATGAAAGGATGCCAAAAGCTTCGCTTTTAGCAACTCAAGAGTTTTTAGAGGATAAAATATATCAAAGAAAACTTACAGAAGAATAATCTTTTCAACCCTCTCCCTCAAGAGGGTTTTTTTATAACTTAGCGTTTTAGATTTGTACAATGAAAGGTAAAAAAATACTGATCGGTATCACGGCGAGTATTGCAGCTTACAAAATAGCCACCCTAATTCGTTTGTTAATAAAAGCAGGTGCCGAGGTGCAAGTAATCATTACAAATGATGCAAAAGAATTCATCACGCCGTTAACGCTTTCCACCCTTTCTAAAAAACCTGTTTATTCTGATTTTGTAAAAAATGAATTAGGCGAATGGACTAACCATGTGGAACTTGGGCTTTGGGCCGATCTTTTTTTAATTGCCCCTGCCAGTGCTAATACCATCGCTAAAATGGCTAATGGAATTTGTGATAATTTATTATTAGCAACTTATCTATCTGCAAAATGCCCTGTATTATTTGCTCCTGCCATGGACTTAGACATGTACATACATCCATCCACCAAGAAAAATATTGCCACATTAGAATCATACGGAAATGAATTGATTTCTGCACGACATGGAGAATTGGCGAGTGGATTAATTGGTGAAGGTAGAATGGCAGAACCTGAAGAGTTGTTCTCAGAAATAAATTCATTTCTCTCAAAAAAAAAAGACCTAAGCAATAAAAAAGTATTAATTACAGCAGGCCCAACTTATGAAGCCATAGACCCTGTGAGATTTATAGGCAATCATTCTACTGGGAAAATGGGATTAGCCTTGGCTCTTGAATGTTATAACAGAGGAGCTGAAGTAAGTTTAATCTGCGGCCCCAATCAATTAAATTTAAAAAAATATCCTTTTAATACTATTGAAGTCCAATCATCAACTGAAATGTATAATGCTTGTATAGAATTGTTTGAGCACACAAACATCGCAATAATGAGTGCAGCTGTTGCAGATTATAAAGTTGCAAAGGTTGCTTCACAAAAAATTAAAAAGAAAGACGAGACACTACAATTAGAATTAACCAAAACTATTGACATTTTAAGTAGTTTGGGCAAATTGAAAAAGAAACAATTGCTCGTTGGTTTTGCACTTGAAACTGAAAATGAAAAAAGTAACGCTTCCGATAAATTAGTACGTAAAAATGCTGATATGATTGTGTTAAACTCTTTAAATGATAAAGGTGCAGGTTTCGGTGGCGATACTAATAAAATAAGTATTATCCACAAAAACAAACACGTTATAGATTTTGACTTAAAAAATAAAAAAGATGTGGCGATAGATATTATCAACGAAATAGTTTCGTTAATGAACTAGCTTTTATATAATGATTAAAAAATATACCTTAATTCCTATTTTCTTACTTCTTGCATTGTTTTCTAAAGCGCAAGACCTTAATTGTAAAGTTCAAATTATAACTCAACAATTAGCCACTTCCGATAAATCGATTTTTATTGAAATGGAGAAATCGATATTTGAGTTTATAAATAGTACAAAGTGGACTACTGATATTATTCAAATAAATGAAAGAATTGAGTGTAATTTAATTATCAACGTAAAGGAACAATTAGGTATTGATGAATTTAAAGCAACAGCGCAAATTCAATCTAGTAGACCTATATATAATACCTCCTACAATTCTACCATATTTAATTATATGGACGAGGATTGGATTTTTAAGTACATCATTAATCAACCTTTGGAGTTCAACGAAAACGATGCTAGGTCTAATTTAACCTCCTTAATTGCATACTATGTATACATTATGGTTGGTTTAGATTATGATAGCTACTCACTATTTGGAGGAACTACTTATTTTCAAAAAGCTAGGCAAATAGTAAACAATGCTCAAACTCAGCCAGGCAAAGGATGGAAAGCATTTGACGGCACCAGAAATCGTTTTATTTTAGTTGACAATTTATTAGACAACAATTTCAAACCTATTCGCGAAACGAATTATAAATATCATCGTTTAGGAATGGATGTAATGTCGCAAAACATAGAAAATGGCAGAGAAGAAATTAAAGAATTATTGCCAAAGTTATTAAAGCTAGCAAGAGAGCGGCCAAACTCTATGATCTTAAATATTTTCTTTTCTGCTAAGAGTGACGAGTTGGTAAATATATTTAGCAGGGTAGCTCAGAACGATAAACAAGTAATTATACAAACCCTCTCCGATATTGATCCGGGAAATAGTAATAAATATCAGCAGATTAATAGGGCTAACTAAGTTTCTATTTTACATTTTATATCGTTTTTTTCATTATTTTAGCAATGGAAAAAGATGTGTGCTATGCTTAGGAAACTCATTATAAAAAACTTCGCAATAATTGACGAATTGGAGTTAGAACTTCATAGTGGATTTAACATCATGACCGGTGAAACGGGTGCTGGCAAGTCTGTTATTTTAGGTGCGTTGGAACTATTACTCGGCCAACGATTTGACTCCAAAAGTCTGAAAAATAATCAGAAGAAATGTATAATTGAAGGCCATTTTAAATTAATAGGATTTTCGTTACAATCTTTTTTTGAAGAAGCCAATTTAGATTATGAAGAGCATTGTATTATACGAAGGGAGATTGCTGTAGATGGAAAGTCGCGTGGATTTATTAACGACACGCCGGTAAACATACAAATGCTAAAAGCATTGGGGGAACAATTGGTAGATATACACGCTCAACATGAAACCCTTGCCTTAAATACATCTTCCTATCAACTACATGTAATCGATAGTGTAGCTAATCATAAAGATTTGTTGTTCAAGTACCGAAATGGTTTTAATAGATATCAACAAATAAATAAAGAAATAATAGCATTAGAGAATGCTTATGAACAGGCAATAAAAGAACAAGGCTTTATTAAATTTCAGTTTGATGAATTAATTCATGCTGGTTTAATTGCCGAGGAACAAACCCACTTAGAATACGAACAAAATTTGCTAAGACATGCCGAGGAAATACAACAAAAACTATCTTTTATAGATGCGGTACTCCAATCGGATGATCATTCCTTGCTTGACCAATTGAAAATTATTACCCAACATTTGCATTCGCTTGAAAAGATAAATCCAAACATTGAAAAAATTTCGGAACGTATAAAAAGCTTGTTAATTGAAGTGAAAGATATTACTTCTGAAATTGAAGAAATTGCAAGTACTACTCATATGAATCCGTTACGCTTACAAATTATACAAGAGCGTTTGGACCTAATTTTCCGACTCCAACATAAGCATAGAGTAGGTAGTATTTCTGAGCTATTGAAAATACAAGAAGAATTAGATTATAAGTTACAATCATTCGATCATCAAGATGAAGAAATACAAAAGCTTAAATCTGAAAGCACTACATTAGAAAAGGAGTTGCTCGATCTGGCCATTAAAATTTCAACAAATAGAGTGAAGAGTTTCGGTTTTGTAATTAAAGACATCAGTACAAACTTAAAAGAGTTGGGCATTCCTAATGCGAATATAGAAATAGAACATTCCCTACATGAGGGTACTCTTGATAAAGATGGCATTGATGAGATAAAAATACTGTTTAGTGCAAACAAAGGTCAGAAAGCAGAGAGCATAAGCAAAGTAGCCTCTGGTGGAGAGCTTTCTAGAGTAATGTTGTGTATTAAATCATTATTAGCTAAAAAAGAAAAACTGCCAACTATTATTTTTGATGAAATAGATACGGGTGTATCGGGGGAGGTTGCCTTAAAAATGGGTGCAATTATGCGCGGTTTATCAGAAAACATACAAGTAATAAGCATTACGCATTTACCACAAATAGCAGGCCTAGGTGCCCATCATTATTATGTATATAAAGATCATAGTGCAGCTGAAACAACTACCAAAATTAAAGAATTAGACATGAAAGAACGCATAGTAGAAATTGCGAAAATGTTGAGTGGTGATAACCCAAGTGCAGGTGCTTTAGAAAATGCTAAAGAATTACTTAAATTAAACTAATACAATTATATTTACCATATCATTTCAATTAAAAAAATATGTCGCATAACTTATTAGCCGGAAAAAGAGGGATTATCTTTGGGGCTTTAAACGAAAGTTCGATTGCTTGGAAAGTGGCTCAAAGAGCAGTTCAAGAAGGCGCAAAAATTACCTTAACAAATGCTCCGATAGCTTTACGCATGGGCGAAATGAACGCACTTGCTGAAGAATGTAAGGCTGAAATTATTCCTGCTGATGTTACGAACATGGAAGATTTGAATAATTTATTTACTAAATCTGTTGAAGTCCTTGGTGGTAAAATTGATTTCGTATTACACTCCGTTGGGATGAGCATCAATGTTCGTAAGGGAATTCATTACACAGAAGCTAATCATGAGTTTATGCATAAAGGCTTTGATATCTCTGCCATGTCATTACACCGTGTGCTGCAAACTGCATATAAATTAGACGCCATTAATGAATGGGGATCTGTATTAGCATTATCATATATTGCTGCACAAAGAGTGTTCCCAGATTACAATGATATGGGTGATGCAAAAGCATTACTAGAATCCATTACAAGAAGTTTTGGATACCATTATGGCAAACATCGCCATGTTCGTGTAAATTCAATCTCACAATCGCCTACTTATACCACGGCTGGTTCGGGAGTTAAAGGATTCGACGGTTTTTATAATTATGCTGATAAAATGTCGCCTCTAGGAAATGCTTCAGCAGACCAATGTGCTGATTATTGCATTACCATGTTTAGTGATTTTACTAAGATGGTGACCATGCAAAATCTTTTCCATGATGGTGGATTTTCATTCACGGGGGTTAGTCCGGATGTGATCGAATCCTTAAGTAAATAAATTTTTTAGAAGCTTATATTTTGCACCTTAATTATTACGTGTAAAAAAAAAATGCAGGAATTTAAATTTCTGCATTTTTTTTACACGTAACAATAATTCAATATTAGCGAACGAGCAATTTAGATGCTACGCTAGTTTTATCATTAAGAATCTCTACCAAATACATACCAGCTTCTAATTGGCTTAGGTCTAACTTTATCGTATTCTTACCTATTTCCAACATATAATCATACTTAGCCACCAATCTACCATCAAGCCCTCGGATATTTAAATTAATTAAGCTTGGCTCCAAGCTTGTTAAGCTCATATAACTGATGCCTTCTGTAGGGTTAGGAAAAATGGAATTTAGCTCAATTAATTTAGTTCTGTCTATTCCTAAAATTCTCATGTTTCCTCCATTTAGTTGAATTTTTTTACAAACTGTATCCACACAATTTGCGATGGGATCAAAAACATAAGCACAAACATCATAAATCCCGGAATTAGCATATACGTGTAATACATTGCTATTTCCATTTGCAAAGTTTCCATCGCCAAAATCCCAAGCATATGTTGAGGTAGGGCTTGAATAAATACTTCCAAAGTATACAATATTAGATCCTTGATTAACAGTATCAGGGATCATAAACATTTTAAAGTCAGCGTTACAATTTGGCACTGATGAATTGCCTGCAAACACTACATCACAATAGGTAGTAAAACAAAAATTTTGAGTATCTACAATCGTCAAACAAACGTTGTAAGCACCTGAATTAGCATATGTATGTTGTACATTTTGACCTAACAAAACTGTATTATCTCCCATATCCCAAGTAACAATACTTGAAAGATTGAACAATCCTGTTGCATTCAAATTAATTGTATTGGTGTTCGCACTATCTGGATAGTAATTGAACGTTGAAGAGCAGTTATTATAAAAAAAGCGAACAAATATCGAATCTGTGTATACAGAAGTACATGCTCTAACAGAATCAACTGTAGTTAAGGTAACTAAGTAAGTGCCTCCTTGGGCATAATTATGGCTTGGATTTTCACCCGCACCCACATTGCCGTCACCAAAAGACCAGGTATAGCTGCTTTTTGAATTGGTTTTAGCGGCAGAAAAAGCCACTTGATATCCTCCATTAATGGCAGAATCAACATGATATATAAAATAATTGTCACAATTGTTTTGACAGGTAAAATTTTGAACAAAATTGTAAAAACCTGGGAAGTAGTATAAAAAAGCATTTTGATAAGAACCATAACAATCGCTTGTTGTCAACAAAACGTAACCCATATTAACAGATGGGGGCATAACTGCAGAGGAAGTGTAATTCCCTAGAGTATCAGTGTAAACGGTATCCATTACAAAAACGGGTGAAATGGAATCATTTGCAGTGTACAGCAGGCTAATCATTTCATTTCTTTGAGGAACACCATTATTGCTAAAGTTTCCGGAAACAGTAACTAATTGTTGTGCTTGAGCAATAAAGGCAGTGCCAATAATGAATAGCAGAAGTATTAATTTTTTCATACCAGTAATTTTATTTGATACAAAGAACGAGAAAACTATTATAATTGTTTGAGTAAAAAATGTAAAAAGTTAAATTATTTTCATTTTTTTCCTATCTACACCTATAATATAATGTATTTGATATCAATTGCTTTCCGATTATTTACACCTTTACCTTGCATGCATACGACCAAAATTATAAACTAAATCATGGCAGATTGAAACATTGTGTTTACCAAATGCAGTAAATCATGATAAAATCAATTACCCGTTCTACAGCACTAGCTAGCTAACTAACTAATAAATAAATCATCATTATTAGAGAGTAGCAATTCGCTTGTTTAGAAACTGTTACCTTATATTTAAGAGGGATCTACAGGATTTCCATCCTCTTCTTTTTTCTTTCTTTTCGACTTCTCTGGCTTCGCAATTTTAACGGTAATTTCTTTTGAATCTAAATTAAAATCGACCTCTAAGGTATCTCCTTCATGCAATTCACCTTTCAAAATTTCTTCGGCGATTGGGTCTTCTAAGTATTTCTGAATGGCACGATTTAAAGGTCGAGCGCCAAAGTTTGCATCAAATCCTTTATCGGCAATATAATCCTTAGCAGCATCTGTTAAACGAACTTGATAACCCATTGTATTTAAACGGCCAAATAATTCTTTTAATTCTATATCGATAATTTGGAAGATGTCTTCTCTTTTCAACGAGTTAAACACAATCACGTCGTCGATGCGATTTAAGAACTCTGGTGCGAATGCTTTCTTCAAGGCATTTTCAATTACACTGCGTGCATTATTCTCTGCTTGCTCTAGTTTAGCATTAGTAGTAAACCCTACTCCTTGTCCGAAATCTTTTAATTGGCGAGAACCGATATTAGAAGTCATAATCACAATGGTATTTCTGAAATCAACTTTGCGGCCTAAGCTATCTGTTAAAATACCATCGTCTAATACTTGCAATAAAATATTAAACACGTCTGGATGCGCTTTTTCTATTTCATCCAGCAATATTACTGAATATGGTTTTCTGCGAACTTTTTCTGTCAACTGCCCACCTTCCTCGTAACCCACATATCCTGGAGGCGCACCAACTAAGCGTGAGATTGCAAATTTTTCCATGTACTCGCTCATATCAATTCTGATCAATGAGTCTTCAGACTCGAACATAAAACGAGCTAACACTTTTGCAAGTTCGGTTTTGCCAACTCCCGTTGGTCCAAGGAAGATAAATGAACCTATAGGTTTTTTAGGATCCTTTAAACCGGCACGAGTTCTGCGAATTGCTTTGGCTAATTTAATAATTGCGTCGTCTTGTCCGATAATTTTACCCTTCAACTCATCAGCCATAGCTAATAAACGCTGGCTATCGGATTGACCCACTCGCTGAATTGGAATGCCGGTCATCATAGAGACTACATCCGCAACATTATCTTCATTAACGGTATATCTACGAGTTTTAGTTTCTGCTTCCCACTCAGCTTTGGCAGTGTCTAATTGCTCAAGTAATTGTTTTTCATTATCGCGTAATTTCGCTGCCTCTTCATATTTTTGAGAGCGAACAACTTTGTTTTTTTCTACTTTTATTTCCTCTATTTTTTGCTCAATTTCTATAATAGTTTGAGGAACATGAATATTAGTAATGTGCACACGAGAACCAGCCTCGTCTAGTGCATCAATAGCTTTGTCTGGCAAAAAACGATCACTCATATAACGTGTTGTTAAAAATACACAAGCATCAATTGCTTCTGGCGTGTATGTAACATTATGGTGTTCTTCGTATTTTTCTTTGATGTTATTTAAAATGATAACCGTTTCTTCAGGAGTAGCAGGGTCAACCAATACTTTTTGGAAACGACGATCTAATGCACCGTCTTTTTCAATGTACTGACGATACTCGTCAAGCGTGGTAGCACCAATGCATTGTATTTCTCCTCTAGCTAATGCAGGTTTAAACATGTTCGAGGCATCTAAGGAACCAGAAGCACCTCCAGCACCCACAATGGTATGTATTTCATCAATAAACAAAATAACATCTGGTGATTTTTCTAATTCGTTCATCACCGCTTTCATTCTTTCTTCAAATTGGCCACGGTATTTTGTACCCGCCACTAATGAAGCTAAATCAAGAGTAACTACTCTTTTATTGAATAAGACTCTAGATACTTTTCTTTGAACGATGCGCAATGCTAAGCCTTCGGCAATGGCAGATTTACCAACACCTGGTTCACCAATTAAAATCGGATTGTTCTTTTTTCTGCGGGATAATATTTGTGATACTCTTTCAATTTCTTTTTCTCTGCCAACAATTGGATCTAATTTTCCTTCTTCGGCAGCACGTGTTAAATCTCTACCGAAATTATCTAATACAGGTGTTTTAGATTTTGCATCTGTTGGTTTTTTGGGAGTCGAGTAATTTTCTTCTTCTTTATAATCATCGTCGCCGGCAGGGTTTTGAGGTGCTTCTGCACTAGGATTCAACTTGAAGTTTTCTAATTGCGCTTTAAACACTTCATAGTTAACATTAAATTGTGATAAAATTTGCGATGCAATATTATCTTCATCACGTAAAATAGATAACAATAAATGTTCTGTGCCAATTACCTCGCTTTTAAAAATCTTAGCTTCTAAATAGGTAATCTTTAATACTTTTTCTGCTTGTTTGGTTAACGGTATATTTCCCAGGTTAACATTGGTACCTGAAGTACCTCTAACAGCATCTTCAACAGATTTGCGTAAGCGAGGGGTATCCAAGCCAAGTGACTTAATTACCTTAATAGCTACACCATCGCCTTCTCTTATTAACCCTAACAATAAGTGTTCTGCTCCTATGTAATCGTGACCTAAACGCAAGGCTTCTTCCCTGCTATAGGAGATTACGTCTTTTACTCGTGGCGAAAATTTAGCTTCCATAATAGATTTTTGTCATGTTTGAACAACGTTCTAATATATTAATTTGTTCTTTTGGTATTTAAAATAATATTATCAACAATAGTCAAAAACTACGCCAAAGAGTTAATTAGCTAATTATCCAATTTGTTAGTTAGTTAATGGGGTAAGATTCTTTGCAATTATGACACATTATTTACAAAACATATGCACAAAGTACAATGTACTTTGTACTTTGTACATTGTACATAAATTAACGATATTCGTGGCTTAATAGATCTCAACAATGTCTGACGAAAAAATAATATTTTCAATGGCGGGTGTAAATAAGATACATCCACCTCAAAAACAAGTACTTAAAAACATTTATTTATCCTTTTTTTACGGTGCCAAAATTGGTGTTTTGGGTTTAAACGGTTCGGGTAAATCATCCTTATTAAAAATAATTGCAGGTGTAGATAAAGCATACCAAGGTGAAGTAGTATTCTCACCTGGATATACAGTTGGATACCTTGAGCAAGAGCCTCAGCTAGATGAAAATAAAACTGTGCGTGAGATTGTAGAGGAAGGTGTTAAAGCCATTACAGATGTGATCAAAGAATACGAAGAAATAAATGAAAAGTTCGGCTTGCCAGAATATTACGAAGATGCTGACAAAATGGACAAATTAATGCAGCGCCAGGGCGAATTACAGGATCAAATTGACGCAATTGGCGGATGGGAACTAGACACGAAGTTAGAAAGAGCGATGGATGCATTACGTTGCCCAGATTCTGATACACTTGTAAACGTATTGTCGGGAGGTGAGCGTCGCAGAGTTGCCTTGTGCAGATTATTATTACAAGAGCCCGACGTTCTTTTATTAGATGAACCTACCAACCACTTGGATGCAGAATCTATAGATTGGCTAGAGCAGCACTTAAAACAATACAAAGGAACTGTTATTGCGGTAACACACGACAGGTATTTCTTAGATAATGTAGCGGGATGGATTTTAGAGTTAGACAGAGGTGAAGGCATTCCGTGGAAAGGCAATTACTCATCATGGCTCGACCAGAAGGCGAAGCGATTAGCGATGGAAGAGAAACAAGAAACAAAACGTCAGAAAACTTTAGAAAGAGAATTAGAATGGGTACGTATGGCTCCAAAAGCAAGACATGCAAAATCGAAGGCTCGTTTATCTAATTATGAAAAATTAGCAAGTGAAGAAACTGGAGAAAGAGAAGCGCGATTAGAATTGTTTATTCCTCCGGGGCCACGTTTAGGAAATGTTGTAATAGAAGCCAATAATATATCAAAATCATATGGTAAAAAGTTACTGTATGATAATTTAAGTTTCAGCCTGCCTCCTGCGGGTATTGTAGGAATTATTGGTCCTAACGGCGCCGGTAAATCAACATTATTCAAACTAATTACGGGTGAAGAAGACTCCGATTCGGGAACATTTAAAATTGGAGAAACGGTAAAATTAGCACACGTAGATCAATTGCATAAAGATATGGATCCGGAAAAAACAGTTTTCGAAACCATAACTGGAGGAACAGATTCTATGGTGTTAGGGAATAAACAAATTAACTCAAGAGCATACGTTTCTAGGTTTAATTTTAACGGTGCCGATCAGCAGAAAAAAATAAGTGTACTTTCTGGAGGAGAAAGAAACAGAGTGCATTTAGCGATGATGTTGAAACAAGGTGCGAACGTTATTTTACTGGATGAGCCTTCGAATGATATTGATATTAATACACTTCGTTCCTTAGAGGAAGCATTGGAAGAATTCGGTGGATGTGCAGTAATTATTTCCCACGACCGTTGGTTTTTAGATAGAATTTGTACTCATATTTTAGCCTTCGAAGGAGACTCTCAAGTATATTTCTTTGATGGTAACTATACAGAATACGAAGAAAACCGCAAGAAAAGATTAGGCGATATTGGGCCGAAAAGAATTAGATACAGAAGCATTAATTAGT
>JBILKW010000189.1:0-4099 GCA_044376465.1 Sphingobacteriales bacterium
AAAACGTAAAACGAAACAGTACAGCAAAAGTACGCGATGTGTTAATGCTTACCAAACCATTGGGTGTAGGCATTTTGGCCACCGCACAAAAAAGAGGAGTGTTAAAAAAAGAACACGAAGAAGTATTGGTAAATGCCTTGTGTAGTTTAAATTCTGTTGGCGAATTTTTCGGAACGCAAAAAAATATAAGCGCCATGACAGATGTAACAGGCTTTGGAATAATGGGCCATGCGATAGAGATGGCAGAGGGCTCGGGACTAAGTATACACTTAGAGTTTGCTAAGTTGCCAATACTCAGCGAAACACAAACATACATGGATCAGCATATTTTACCCGATGCTACGTTTAGAAATTGGAATGCTTACTTGCCTCAAACTACTATTGCCGAAGGTATAGATCCGAAGCAAAGTTTTTCTCTGTTACCCGACCCACAAACGAATGGAGGTTTGTTAATTGCTGTAAAAGAAGGCACGCAAGAAGAACTCAAGAAAACAGCAGCGGAGCATGGAGTGGAGATTTGGGAGATAGGAAGGTTTGAGCAGCAAGGGGAGAAGGTGTTGAGCGTGGTGTAGGGAGTTTGCCATTTGTGAATTTTTGAGATTTTCGGTCTATCGGCCTTTCGTATTCTCGGCCTTTCGAAAAAAAACAAAAGCCTTTAGTCTCAGACTAAAAGCTTTTGTTTTTTTTGTGGAGCTGGAGGGAGTCGAACCCTCGTCCAAACATGGGATGTGTAACGCTTTCTACATGCTTAGATTGCTTTAAGTTTTCGATCTGGTACTGATCGCAATCCATCTATACCAAACTTATTTCCTTTGTTTTCGAGAATTAACGGAACCTTTCCTTCTCTATTCCGACTTTTCCAGTATCCCATGCTCGGTCGCGGTCGTTCGGCGCTCCCGTGAGATATTCAGCTTCCCTATCTAATAGGGACGAGGCATTTTAACATTCCGTTAAAATTAAGCAGCTAAAGCGTAGTTATTTTCGCCAATTATTGTATGAAAGTTTCTTTAGAGGGGATCCTAACAAAACCCTGCATGCTTACATTCAAATCTGCCACCCTGTCAATTCCAAGCAGCCCCGAGATAGTGTGCTAGTATGCTAGTGTGATAGTGTGCTAGCGGGTGCAAAGATACAAATTAATTAGCTAATGGGATAATTAGCTAATTAGCTAATTAACTTATATTCTTTCAATGCCACTTCCAAACACTCCATCGCTGCAGCCAAATCTTCCTTCTTCAAAACGTATGCAATACGAACTTCGTTTTTGCCGGCGCCTGGGGTAGAGTAGAAGCCCGTTGCTGGTGCCATCATTACCGTTTGACCTTTGTAAGAAAAACTCTCTAACATCCACTGGCAAAATTTATCAGAATCGTCTATTGGTAATCGCACTACCGCATAAAATGCTCCTCCCGGATTTGGGCAAAATACTCCGTCCATTTTGTTCAAGGCAGTTACCACCAAATCTCTTCGCTCTGTATATTCTTTGTTCACCGCTTCAAAATAAGAATCGGGTGTATCTATGGCTGCCTCGCCTGCAATTTGTGCTACTCCTGGAGGCGATAATCTTGCTTGTGCAAATTTTAAGGCTGCTGCTAACACTTCTTTGTTCTTCGTAATTAAAGCACCTAATCTTGCACCACATGCCGAGTATCTTTTAGAAACGGTATCTAACACAATTACGTTCTCCTCTAAGCCCTCCAAATGCATGGGCGATATAAACTCTTTCCCATCATAACAAAACTCTCTATAAGCCTCGTCTGAGAAAATAAATAAATCGTGTTTCAATGCCAATACTTTTAAAGCTTCTAACTCTGCTCTCGAATACAAATAACCGGTTGGGTTATTCGGATTACAAATCATAATGGCCTTGGTTTTTGGTCCAATCACTTTTTCAAATTCTTCTATCGGTGGCAATGCAAAACCGGTATCAATGCTAGATACTATAGGTTTAATAACCACATCTGCCATACACGTAAAACCATTGTAGTTTGCATAAAATGGTTCTGGAATAATTACTTCATCGCCCGGATTTAAACAAGCATTTACCGCAATGGTAATGGCTTCCGATCCTCCGGTAGTAACGATGATATTGCTCGCATCAATATTAAAGCCTACCTTTTGGTAATAGCCTGCTAATTTTTCTCTATAACTCGGTATTCCTTCAGAGTGAGTATACGCCCATACTTTAAAATCAATGTTCTTAATCGCATTCAACATTCCTTCCGGTGTTTCAATGTCGGGTTGACCAATATTTAAATGGTATATTTTTTTTCCTTCGCGTTTAGCTTGATCTGCAAATGGTACCAATTTACGAATTGGCGACGATGGCATGTTTACACCTTTACTTGAAATTTTTGGCATGTTCTGTTTAAATAAAAAGTCCCGTCTCAGTTTGTTCGAGACGGGACAAAAGTCTTAAAAATCTATAACAATAAGAAATTATTGTTTAGGAGCAGCAGGTGCGGCAACTTCTTTTTTAACTGGCATTGCCGATTCCGACTCGCCTGAGTTTTCCGCTTCTACGTTTCCTTTTATAAACAAAACTTTTTGTGCAGTTTTTGCATTTGAAGTGATCGTAATTGCTTTATTAAAATTTCCTGGGCGACCTTTAGAGTTGTAAATTGCAGTTACTTGACCTGATTCTCCTGGTTTTACTGGCTCTTTCGTCCATTTTGGAGTTGTACATCCGCATGAAGCTTGTACGTTCGTAATGACTAATGGCTCCTTACCAATGTTAGTAAATTTGAACACATATTCTGCTTGTACTCCTTCTTTAATGGTAGCGAAATCATGTACTTCTCTTTCAAATTTAAAATCTGCTGCATTAGGGTTTGCCGGCGCTGCTGCTGGAGCAGTTTGTGCTACTGATGCTGTTGCGATTGATGCAACTGCGATTAACGATAATACTATTTTTTTCATTTTTTTATTTTTTGTGTTTAATACTCAAATCTATAATTGTTTTATCAAATAATTGTTAAAGAATAAAATCTTTAGTATGATGTTAACAAATAACATTCCAATTCGGATGCTTAACGGTTGTTTATTTGCAATTTTTGTCTAAATATATGGTTATTAGTCTCTATTTCAATTAGATACATTCCGTTTGATAATTTCGGTAAAACAAGTCCGTTCTCTATTATACCTGTCATGTTTTCATAAACCTGTATTAAAGCGCCTGAAATTGTGGAGAGTTTAATAAGTTTCAATTCTTCATTTCCGTGGAATTCTATTTGCAGTTTATCACTTGCTGGATTTGGATATAATTTGATGGTTTTATCTTCTTCAATCGTATTTACACCTACTTTAGTTGGATCTATGATAAACTGATAACGAATGTCTGTACCAAAATTAGCATTAAAACTTTGGAAGTAGGTTCCCGCCATATTTCTAAATCGAATAGAACCCAAGCCATCAGAATTTGCAAAAAATGAAAGTCCGTCTTTATCCAAATCATGTAAAATAAATGTATAACAACCAGGAGTAAAACTGATCGTATCTCTGTGCATGGTATTTGCTTTAAAATTATCTTTCAAATGCACTACATTTCCGGTTGCATCTAAAATTTCATAATAATTTTCTGATGGCACTGCATTCGCTCTAAATTCAATTGCAAAACGTGGTGGTAATATTTTGACAAGATTAAATTTGCTTACAAAAGAGTTATTACTCATGTCATAGTCTGTAAGTCCTGTATCTGTTGGGCTTGCTGTAACATTAAATTGGGTGGAGTCTCCAAAAATTGGATTCTCTAATTCAATCTCTATGCTTTTATACGCATCCAATGTTCCATTCCAAATGTAGGTACTTACATTGCCAGTATTTTTAACACCGTATTGGAAAGTAATGCCATTTATTGCAACGTTTCCATTATTTCTAACTTTTACTTTTGGCTTACTGCAAATAGGATTAAATCTTGCATAACTCCATTTGTTACTGGGTGCTAAAACATCTTCTAAAATTAAATCGGAAGTAGCTACTCTGTTTTTGTAATAAATTAAATTGGCAGCGATGTTGTATGAGCAAGAGTTGTTGCCATTATTGGTAAAAGGAGTCATGTCCATATCCACCACATTGGCGGTATCGAGGTTTACAAAGGCAG
>JBILKW010000054.1:0-12568 GCA_044376465.1 Sphingobacteriales bacterium
TATATTTCAGGAACTCTATGTTGTAGAAACACAGGGATTATAAACGTTCAAGGAGAATCTTCGAGTTATTCTGGCTTAATGACCATGGATTTTCCAAGGTTAAACGCAGGTACTGCTACAAGATATAATTCATCACCAGAATTTAGAAAAAATCCTTTAGCCTTTTTTTGTGTAGGAAAACCCTATACTCTTAATTGGGACATTACAGATCCAGATGGCGACTCATTGGTGTACTCGTTAGCTCAACCATTAGATGGAGGTCCAACAAAACCTGCATTTGCTCCCATTCCGTATGCAGCAGGATACAATTTGTATTATAACATTTTAGATGGGGTGCCAGATTTAACCATCAACCCTAGAACGGGCATCATTAATTTTATTCCTACCAGAACAGGAAAATACTTAGTGGCGTTTAAAGTAGAGGAATACAGAAAAATTGCAAATGTGTGGACTAAAATTGGAGAGATTCGCCGAGAGTACCAATTAGAAACCGTACTATGCCCAGAGGCACCACCGGTAACCGAAGATAATAACAATCAGAAAAAAGTAATTGTTGATACGATTAATTACCCGAATGATTATACTGTAACGTTTACATCGAGAGACTCGCCAACAGACTCCATCTTTATGTACATTTTGCCGAACATTGCACCCGGTGAAAATTTATTGGATCCAAATACATACGAAGGTAAATGGGGAGAAATAGGATTTTTAACTGGAGGGGCAGATGCTCAAAATTTAATTATTGAAGGGCAAGGCTTGGTTCAGGGGCAATTCAAATGGACTCCAAAATGTAATCAAGTAAGGGATAAACCATATAATTTTACCATTGTGGTAAGAGATAAAACTTGCCCATCGCCCTTTTATGATTCCACTTTTGTTACTTTATATGTAAAGAAAAAAGACAATATCTTGCCTATATTTGCCAATAAATATTTAGGCAATCCGGATACCGTACGTGCTACTTCACCTTCATCTAAAAAATTAAAAAGGTATTACGTAAAAGCTGGCGAAACATTTCAACTAGCTGCCGATTCCATTATTAAAACGTATGATAGAGACTCTACGCAAACGGTAAACATAATTATGCAAGCCGATCCTGCAAACGGTCAGGATATTAATGGAGTTGATATAAATTCAAAATTAATTTTCAGTGCTAATCCAGGACAGGTAAATTCTACTGCAATTTTTAGATGGGTGACCACCTGTGCTGATAAACTAGATCAACCCATAAAGGTTAAATTTATTGCATTTGATAACGATTGTTTAAAACCTGATTCTGTAGATTTTAACATAGAGATATACATTAAAGATCAACCGAATAAAAAACCACTCTTTGCAGATTATAATAAAGATACCGTAAAAATACCAGAGGGTTTCACGGATGTTTTTGTTGTAACAGTATATGATACAATTGCTAATCCTGAAGTTAATAAATATAAAAACATACAACTGTTTCCAGACTTATCTGAGTTTGCTGCTGTTACAGGAGGTATAATGCCCACCTTTACAGCTTTACAAAATTCTGATAGCTTAAAAGTAACATTTACATGGACGCCAAACTGTGCAAACGTAAGAAAAGAGCCATACCGGTTATTTTTACGAACAGCCGATGAAGGTTGCCCAACAATTAGCACTTTTGATACAGTTTTTGTTTACGCATTAGGTCCGTTTAATTCTGCACCAGAATTTAGAGATCCAAATGGCATTACTTATAATATTGTAGATACTACGATTTATGGTGGAGATGTATTTAAATTTAATTTATATGCGATAGATACAAATCAACGTTTTGATTCTGTATTTATATCTTTAGACCAAACCTCTGATATAGCAAATCCTTCTGTTGTAAGTAACGTTGCGTATGTATTGCCAGTTCAAGGAAAAGATTCTGCAAGAACAGAATTGGTATGGACAACCACTTGTTCTGATATAAGAACTACACCTTATTTGGCGAAAGTAATTGCAAGAGATAACGAGTGTGTATTTCCAGAAATTAACACGTTAATTTTTAACATTACCGTTAGAGAAAGGCCAAACTTTATACCACAATTTACCTTTGCAACTAATAACCAAACTGTTGATACTGTATATGCTGGAGAAACCTATGTAGTTAACCTAACTTCTGTTGATACCACTTCGGGTGAGTTAATTACGTTGGATACCGTATATACAAACATCCCATTTAATTTACCAAAACCATTAATCAATAGGGTAACTGGCTTGGGTGCCGATACTGTTAAATCAAACTTATCATGGTTTATTGATTGCAGTTTAATTAGAAACGAACCGTATCATATTAAAGTTGCGGCTTGGGATGGTGCATGCAGAAATCCACAAGATTCTGCCCGCCATGATTTCACAATTTATGTATTGCCAAATCCAGATTTATTTCCAAGATTTTCTTTGGGTAACGATACAACAATCGAATTAGTTGCAGGAGAAAAATTTAAGTTAGAGTTAAATTCACAAAGCACTTTGCCAGGCGATTCTATTTTAATCGCATCTCAAAGTGAAGTGTATGGAAACATCTCGGGTAATTTTGCAACCTTTGAACAAACACAAGTGCAAGGAGAAGGAAATGCAACCTTCTATTGGGAAACAGGTTGTGATCAAATTAGAGACAGTACATATAACGTATTCTTTACCACCTCGAATCCGCCTTGTAAAACACCGGAAGAATCGTTCACCATTAAATTTAAAATTATACCGAATACAGATTTAACAGACCCAATTCCGAATGTGTTCACACCCAACGGAGATTCTAAAAACGATACCTATAGAATCGACAAACAATATTTAGTGTACTGCGATCCAGGATTTAAGTTTACCATATTTAACAGATGGGGTAAAATAGTTTTTGAATCAACGGATCCTAATTTTGAATGGACAGCGGAAGGACTAGGTTCGGGCACTTATTTTTATACGCTCGAGTCTAAAGCCAGGTCGCAATCAGGAACAATTGACATCATTAAATAAGTAACCTTTACAGCATTAAATAAAAATATTACCATATGATTCTATTTCAGAATTTACTAAGAAATTCTAACAGAGCTGCCAGTTTTATACTGGTAGCATTTCTGTTTTTATATACAAATGCGAACGCTCAAACTAACGTCGATATTTCTGTAACACAAGTGGTAAATCCTCTAGGTGCAATTCGAAACGGCGGACAAAAAACATTATCAGTTAGGGTTCGGAATGTTGGTAACGTTGCAATTACTACTGTAAAATTAGGGTGGAAATTAAATGGCGTGGCTCAACCAGATGTTACAGCACCGGTTACTTTGCCTGTTCCTTCAAATGCCACTCAAATATCTGTTGCCTCTGTAACCTTATCTACAAATTATATTGATAACTTAAATAACACTATAGAAGTATTTGTAAAAGAAGCACAAAATCAAACGGATGTGAACCCGTTAAATGATACACTTAGAGCCACCTTTGGTGCACCTTTAACCGGTGGTGTAAAAACAATCGGCGTGCTAAATTCAGACTATAAAAATTTTACAGAAGCTATTAATGCGTTGAGATATAATGGTCTGGCAAACAACATTACTTTTAAAGTAAAAGCAGGTGCATATTCAGATAACATTGAATTAAACATCTCAGAAATTTTTCTACCTAACGGTTCTAAGCAAATTATTTTCGAATCAGAATCGGGTAAAAAAGACGTTATCATTATCTCCGAGGCTGCACAACAAGTTACGGTGAGGTTAAATGGAGTTGACGATCTTATATTAAGAAATATGAGATTAATTAACAGAAATATTGTATCGGGCATTGGAGTTCAGTTACTAGGTTCTGCGAATAGAAATACCATTAGTAATTGCGAAATTACGGTCGACTCGATTTCGAATTCTAGAGGCTTTGTAGGCATTCTTGCTGGTACCATTGGCACTACAGCTAATAACTTTGCTCTCGGAACGGTTGCGGCAGCTAGGTATTTAACGCTCTCGAATAATAAAATTTCGGGTGGGTATTATGGCATTGCAACATCTGGCCCGGGTGCACAAAGAGATACTGGCTTGGTTATTGAAAAAAATACGATTAACCAAGTTTCTTTTTACGGTGTTTATGTAAATTTTTCTACTAATGCAAAAATCTCTCAAAACAACGTTACCTTAAGACCGTCAGCTGATTTAAAATCTGTAGGTTATTTTTTAACCAATATTAGTACCGCAGCTCCAGGGAACATTCAGGTTACCAGAAATTATGTTTCTAATGCCGGTTTATATGGCATATACTTATCTAGTGTAACCGGAACCGGAGCACCAACCAATAGATATGTTAACATTTACAACAACATGGTTGCTGGGGGCTTTTTTAACAACTTTAGTAATGCAACCTTTAGTTTAACAGAAACTCCTGTTGGGTTGTACATGGCAAATTGTGGTTGGTCTAACGTGTATTTTAATTCAATTTACATGGATGCTCCCACTAAAACCAATTTAACAGACAATACTACAGCATTCTTCATTGCAGGTACTACAGGAAATGGTACCACACGCGTTTATAATAATATTTTTTCTAATGCTAATAAAGGGTATGCTTACTACAATAATTCGGCAACAGCTTCTAACCCTGTAACATTATCGGATAATAATGATTTATATGTTGCATTGTTAGACACGAACAATAACCCTACTTCTGGTTTTGCCTTTTGGAACACATTGCCAAGAACCAGTTTAAGAGATTTATCTTCTGTTAGTTTAAGAGACAGAAATTCATTTTCTAAAGATCCTTTGTTTTTTAGCACTACAGATTTGCATACCTTATCGGCAGATTTGGATCAGAAAGGAAGTACTGTGCCGTTAACCGAAGTGCCAATAGATTTTGACGGGGATATTCGTGACCAAGTTAATTTGCCAGATGTGGGTGCAGATGAATTCGGACCAGGAGGAGAGGATTTTGCCATTGTTGGTGTTGCACCTGATGTATTTAGATTTAACAGACCTACTGCATGGAGAATTACCGTTCGTTACCAAGGCCCCACTAACGGAAACAAATTATTGTATTTTAATTACATGATTGATGGTGCAGAACAATTGGATCCGGATAGCGCAATTCAATTTCAGTTTACCCAATTATCAACTAATTTTAGAACACAAACATTCACCGTACCGATTGCCAACTATATAACAAGAACCACTTACCAATCATTCAAATTAAAGGCCTATATTTCTGCGGGTAATTTTGGCGATTTACGTACGTATAATGATACTACCGAAGCAGATGTATGTGTGGGCTTAGAAGGAACGTTTAGCATTGATAAAAATGCTCCACCTAGCACTACAAATTTCACTTCCTTTCAAGAAGTATATGATTATTTAAAATGTGGTGTATCTGGTCCAACAATTTTTGAAATTGCTGATGGGGTGTATGATGAACAAATTAGTTTATGGAAAATTAGAAATTCATCGGCTACCAATACCATTACCTTTAAATCTAAAAACGATGTTTTTTCTACACGTTTAACCTATGTAAACGGTACAGCAGAAAATCATGCTACCATTTTATTTAACAATGCTCAATATATTATTCTAAGAGATTTAACCATCGAAAATAGAAGCTTAGCAAACGGTACCTGTATTCAATTCGCAGGTAATTCTAGGTTCAATGAAATTAGAAATAACATTATTAAAGTCGATTCTACTTTAACACCTTTCCCTACCACTTTACTTCCAATTATTGCTTGTAAGTTAGGAACCTTAAATTCGAGTAGCTTATCCTATGCCACAAATGCTCAAAATAATATTATTGCGAACAATAAAATTTTCGGAGGATTTTATGGTGTAGCGATGTATGGCTTAGATTCTGATAAAAGAGATTTAAATAATATTGTTGAACGAAACACCATTACTTCATTCCATAAAGCAGGTATATACTTAGATTTTTCGGATACCAGAGTTAGAAACAACGTAATTGCTGGTAAGTTTGGAATGGATAATAATGCTTGGGGGATATATGCGAAAGGATTGGGGGATAGAGCCGGCTTATTTACGAATGATATTTCCGGCAATAAAATATACGACATTACTTTCCAAGGAATACATTTATTTAATTGCTTAGGGTTAAAAACACCTGGTGCAAAAAAATCTACGTTTGTAATTAGTAATAACATGATAGGTGGGGGCTTTACTTTCTTATCTACCACTACCTCCGGAATATTTTTAAATACTACTAGAGGGATATCTATATTGCATAATACTGTTTTAATGGATGCTCCAAGAACCTCTACAACCACTATTTCAAAAACGGTTGCAAGGTGTTTTATTGTGAATAGCACAAACGAAGAAATAGAATCTTTAAACAATATTTTCTATTCTACTAATGGAGCCATTGCAATGGAATTTCATGCGAAGCTTCGACAAGGTAATGTGAAAACAGGTTTAGTTGCCTCAGATAATAATTTATATTACACTTCATTTGTTAACAGAAACACTCCTCTCATTTTAATTTTAAGATTTGGGAATACTCAGTCTTCTCAAAATTCTAGTGTTGAAACTCCAGTACTCGGCTATAACTTTTCGCAGTTATCACAAAGTTCATTAGTGGCATTAAATAACTACAAAAAAGTGGGCAGTAATTCTTCAAGAGATCGAAAATCATTAGCATTGCCTCTATTATTTGAAGAACTACCCTATAATTTACACACCTATGATTTAACAGTTGAAAGTAAAGCGGCAGGTGGATTAGATATTACAGATGACTTCGATAAAGAGCCACGTAAATCAAGAACACCAGATATTGGGTGTGATGAGTTTACGGTGCCAAACATAGATTTACAGATAAGAAAAATTGTGAACCCATTATTATCAGCGTTAAAACCAAACAAAATTGTAGTAGAGCTGAGAAATAGAGGCAGATATTCTTTAGATAATCAACGCGTTGCTTTAAAATATACTGTTTCTGATATAGAAAATGGGTTCAGTAGTACGAGTACAGATACTGTTTTACTAAAACTGCCAAAACCAGGAGATTCTCAAACATATACATTCAAAAGAAGAGTAAGTGTGCCAAGAAGAGGCACCTACGAGGTGTGTGTTGAAAAAGTAAATGGTTGGATACCCTTAGATACCGTTTTCTATAATAACAAGGCTTGTGCAAATTTATGTACAGGCATAGAAGGCGATTATTACATTGGGTTTGATAAGAGCAACCCGCTACCAGGTACCAATCCGGCAAGGTACTACACGAGTGTTCAAAAGGCATTAGACGATGTAACTTGTGGAATTGCAGATGTAACTTGGATGTATCTAAACCCAGATAGTAGCCCTTACCTAGGCAGAATCGTTATCCCTAAATTTTTAGTAAATCTTGATTCTCCTTTGTTAAACATATTGCCTTACGGAACAACTAATAATACTGCCGTTTTACTACAACAACCAAGCTCGCCAACTGGTGATGCAGATAAATTACACTACACAGTAAGATTGAATGGATCTAATTTTGTACGCTTATTAAATTTAAACATTAAAAATACAGGCGCTAATTTTGGATCGGCATTACACATTACAAGAAATGCTAAAAACAATATTGTGGAAGGTTGTAAAATTGAAGTAAATTCAACTTCTAACTCGCAGTTATTTTATCCGGTTGCGTTTACATCGAGCAATAAATTAAATATCCTCGACAATAACTCGTATGCAAAGAACGGAACAGAAAATAGGATTGTTAGAAATACCATTATTGGAGGGTACTCCGGCATATCTTTATTAGGGGCCAGCTTAGTTGACTTTGATTTGAATAATATTATAGACAGCAATATTATTCAAGATTTTTTTCAGTTCGGAATTTATTCTGCAAACAATACGATTAAACGAATTGGATTTAACCAACTTACCCCTAGAGCAACGTCCTCAAATCTGTGTGTATCTATTTCCTACAACTTTGCAGGTGAAGGAGGGTTAATTAATGCAAATAAATTAATAAACTCTAAACAAATTGGAATAAAACTTTACGGCATTGATGGTTTTTTAAATAATCGACTTATTGTATCCAACAATTGGATTACCAATAATTTTGGTACATCGGTTGCAGATACTGCTAGTGCAATTTTAATTAAGAGATCTAATAACCTTGGCATATATTACAACTCTATTAGATACAATGGTTTTGTGTCTGCACTTAATTTCTCTGCGGATAGTTTAGTTTTACCACCAACTCCACCAGAGGTAACTCCAACAGTAGTATATTTTAGGTCGTCGAACATACAAGTTAGAAATAACATTATCCAGATTGATTCAGTATCCGGAGCACTTAAAAAACCGTATGCAGTTTATTTTAATTCAAATGATCCTACATCAGAGTTTGAACACAATGCATACCATACAGGTTATCTATCTAGATTTGGATATTTCCCTCCAAGAAATCAAAGAGATTTTGAAATATGGCAACAAAATACTTCAAAAGATTTAACTTCTTATTCTTACTCTACCACTACACATCCTGATTCGATTTACCTTTCTAGGTTTGACATGAACTTGGTGGATACAACAAGGTTTGACAAAAAAGGGATTGTGGTTGCCGGAATTAATAGAGATTATAATAACAGAAAAAGAAGTCCTCGAATTACAGACATTGGATCAATTGAATATGAACGTGTACCACTTGATGTGAGTTTATTTCAAATTGTAAATGAAAAAGCTGTTTATGGAACAAACACATTTACTGTAAAAATATTGAACGAAGGGTATGAGAATTTATCTTCAAAATCCATTGTTTTAGAATATTCACTAGACTCGGGCATTACCTGGACGGGCAGACAAACTGTAACTTTAACCGACTTGAAGGCGAGATATGACGAGCAATTATTCAGTTTTTCTACAAAGCACGTGAAAACAAATTTTGTGTTGATTCCATTATGCGTAAGAATTGCACCAGATGGCAGATTGCAAAATGATACCATTACGAAATTTGAATCGATATGTAAAGACTTATGCGTTGGGTTAGAAAAAGGTGAATATACAGTGGGAAAAAATGGTACAGAGGATTTTAGTAATTTCCAACAAGCCATTACCGCATTAATTTGTGGATTCGACTCATCTATTGTGTTTAAAGTTTCTCCGGGCACGTATATGGAAAGATTCTCCATACCTGATATTGCTACA
This sequence comes from Sphingobacteriales bacterium, assembly GCA_044376465.1. Taxonomy (GTDB): domain Bacteria; phylum Bacteroidota; class Bacteroidia; order Sphingobacteriales; family Sphingobacteriaceae; genus CAJBVG01. Next base: position 9,114 of record JBILKW010000054.1, read on the forward strand.
GCTGCAGATACAACGGTTACCTTTGTATCTTCTACTAATAATCCGGAAGATGTAATATTAGAATACACTAACAATTCAGAAGATGTTGATCATCATGTCGTACGATTAGATGGATCTAGGTACATTACATTTAAAGGCTTAACGTTTACAAGTAAAGCAAAAGCAAGAGCATCCGGAATTCACATTGCGGACACTGCCAAATTTATTACCGTTGATAATTGTATTTTTAGATTTGATTCGGTTTCGAATATCAATACCCTTGTTGGGGTGTTGGCATCTGGTAAAATTGCCTACACCGATCCTGCACAAGCAAGTTCTAATGTAATTAGGAATTCTAAATTTTATGGTGGAGCGTTTGGTATCCGATTATTAGGGATAAAAAACAATGCATTTTCTGGAGCGAATAAAATTGTAAATAATACTTTTTATGGTAACAATACGGCTGCGATAGATGTTTTTTATACTCAAATTGATAGTGTAAGTGATAACAATATTGATATGAGAAAAACGAACCCTGATGGGGTTGGTATAAATATTTATGGCGCGCTAACCGATTTTTTAATTATTGGAAATAAAATTAAAAATGCACAAAATATTGGTTTAGTAATTGATAGTTGCCGTACCATTTCTAAAGGCCTTATTGCAAACAATATGATTGCTGGAGGTTTTGTTGGCGATGGAAACAAAAACGATTGTGGTTTCTTACTAAAAAGCGTAGGTGCATTCCCTGATAAAGGAGTGAATTCATCTGGTTTTATTGATATTGTAAACAACTCTGTATTGTACGATGGAATAAACGATTCGGCTTCGGCATTTAACATCCAAATTTCAAACAGCTTAAATATATTCAACAATATTTTTGCGAATTATGGAAATGGATACGCCATTAAATATACTACCGAAGAAAATAGTGTGCCCCAGTTTAATGAAGCAAACACTAATTTATTATACACAAAAGGATCCGTGCTTGCCAATTGGAAGGGAGAGCTGTGTGTGAACTTAGCAGACCTAGGATTAAAAGACCTTGGCAATGCACCATTTAACATTGGTAAATCGCCGAAAGGATTAGGTGAATTTGATCCTAAATTTAAGTCTAAATATGACCTGCATGTTAACAATACCATGCTTGATGGCGCCGGTACTCCAATGGACTTGGTTACAACAGATATCGACGGTGAAAAGAGAAATGCAAGTACACCAGACGTTGGCTGCGACGAATATTTCCCGGGCTTTGACATTGGTGTTACAGAATTTATTACTCCAATAGATCAAGCTACGTTTAAAGATACTGTTAGGGTAATTGTAAGAGTGAAGAATTTTGGTGCCGATGTAAATAGCATTAAAGTGAAGTATACATTTGATGGCGTATTAGTTGACTCAGCAACCAGAACACTTTCTCCATCGATGAAATTAGATTCTACATCTTTGGTTTTATTTACGAAACGTTTTTCTACACGTCAAGCAGGTCCGCATGTTATTAAAGCTTACACAGAGATAAAAAAATTAAATGAGAACAATGTATTTGTGAATAATGATTTTAATACCTTAAACGATACCTCAACCATTGTAGTGTTCTCTAAAGATACCTCGGATATAGGGGCATCATATTTCTTATCGCCTTTAAACGGAATATCTATAAAACAAAAAACACCTGTTCAAGTGGCCATCACCAATTACGGAAATTTAGCAGCGAGTAATTTTAAAATTGCACTTAAGGTAAATAACCGAGTGAAAGAAGTGATGAATGTTGTGGGCCCTCTCAAAGGAAAAGAAACCAAAGAGTATCAATTCAATTATCAAATAGACCCAGACTCTGCTGTATTTTTTGATGTGTGCGCCACAACTTATTTATTTGATGATGTAATTGAAGCGAATGACAGTAATTGTATTGTATCCTTAACTTTGGGTGTAATAGAAAGCTCTGCCGATAAAGGCTTATTCAGTGTACATCCAAATCCTACAAACGCTATGTTAAATTTTGGGCTAGACTTATCCGCAGAAAATAATGTACAAATACAAATTTTTGATGTTTCGGGCAGGCTAATGAGAAATGATTACGTGTATCAAGTACCAGCAGGGAAACAAAAAATAGAAATGAATTACGAAGAGTTAGCAGAAGGAACCTATTTCTTTGTGTTAACTACCGACGACAAAAAATACAACGGCCGATTCGTAATTATTAACTAATTAAATAACCAACAAATAATGGAGTGCTCTGTAATTAGCACTCCCAAAAATTTATCAAAATGAATAAAAAGTTTTACAGCATTGTTATTGCCTTATTAATTGGTTTGGTTTCTACACAAGCCAGTGCTCAAAAAAAGTTTTTTAGTGGTATTTACACCATTGGTGGTAGTAATGCAAATTATCAAACCATTCAAAGAGCATTGTCTGATTTATTGGCTACAAACTCTGAAGTAATTGGTCGTGTAACATTTAATATACGTCCAGGAGTATATTTAGAAAACTTAACTCTTAAACCTTATAATGGGGCTTCTGCAAAAAACTTTGTTGTATTTAAATCTGAAACAGGGAAAGCTTCTGATGTTTTAATTAAACATCCTGGCGACAATACTTTATATAACAATCAGGTTATCCGTTTTGAAGGCTGCAGTTACTATACTCTACAAGATTTAACGATTGAAAATGACCGTGTAATTACTGCTTCGAATCAGTTTGCCTCTGCCATTCATTTCACCTACAATAGAGATACCAAAAAACCAGCAGAGTACAATACCGTAAATAGATGTGTGCTTAAAGTAGATTCTATTTATACAGTTTTTAATGGAAACACCATTCCAATTATTGCGTCAGACATTAATAATACTTCTGTTGGTGAAATTTGCGCTAACTATAACCTCATCTCAAATAACACTATTTACGGCGGAACGTTTGGAATTAGATTGTTAGGAAAAAATAGTGTGCAACCGGGTAAAGGGAACAGAATTACGAACAACAAAATATACAAATCTTACAGCGGTATGGATATTGATTTTAACAATATTCCATTGATTTCTCTAAATCAAATTAATTGTAGGTTTAATCCAAATGAGGCACAATTTGGCATTCGCGTTCGAAATGCAAGTGGTAATTTTAGTTTTCACGGAAATGTGATTAAAGACTATGGTACATTTGGAATGTTTTTATACAATGTAAATGGTGGTGCGGCGGCATACATTTATAATAACATGATTTCGGGTAGTGCTAAATCAACTTACTCTAGAGGTATACACGTTGAGCTATCTAAATCGTTGCAATTTTATCATAATTCTATTTATTATGTAAGTGGTAACTCAACAGAAAAAGCTGCCATGGTTGTGGAGAACACAACCGCCTTGCCATCAACAAAAATTAGTATTAAAAATAATATATTTTTCAGCTCTGGTGGTGCAGTACCAATTATTATCAGATCTACCACCAGTATCGATACCTTAAATTACAATTGTTATTTTAAT
>JBILKW010000190.1:0-4052 GCA_044376465.1 Sphingobacteriales bacterium
TACCCAATACTCTGTGCTCATTACCCATTCACCCAATTCGCTCTATCGCTTGGAGAAAACTTCCAAGGGGCACCATTTGTTTCAATATTTGTTTGCATTGCATTTAAGCTACTTGGTGCAGAAGATTCTTCCATCACCAAATATCTTCTTAAATCAATGATAATCGATAGCGGATCTATATTTACAGGACAGGCTTCAGTACATGCATTACAAGAGGTGCAGGCCCATAATTCCTCTCTAGTGATGTAATTATCTAATAATGTTTTTTCGTCTATTGCATCTTTACCATTTTTTTCAATATGGTTTCCAAATTCTGTTAATCTGTCGCGGGTATCCATCATTATCTTTCGTGGAGATAATAATTTGCCAGTCTGGTTTGCAGGGCAAACAGAAGTACATCTTCCACATTCTGTGCAGGTATAAGAGTCCATTAATTGTTTCCAAGTAAGGTCTTGAACATCTTTGGCTCCAAATCTTCCGGGTGTAACACTTGCATCGGGTACGAAACTAGGGTCGAGCATTGCGTTTACTTCGTTACTTACACTTTGCATGTTTGTAAGTTTGCCTTTAGCGTCAAGATTTGAAAAATACGTATTCGGAAATGCAAGGAAAATATGAAAGTGTTTAGAGTAAGGAACATAATTTAAAAATGCCAATATTCCAATAATGTGGAACCACCAACAAGCTCTTTCAATAAAAATTAAACTAAACTGTTCAGCTGGTAAGAAGTCTGTAAGCATTGATGATATTGGAAATGAACCGGCTTGTATATAGTGTTCTGCTCCTAATTGTTGCAATCTTAAATCTGCAGCGTTCATGATTAAGAAAGCCGACATCAATAAAATTTCTACAATTAGAATATAATTAGCGTCTGATTTTGGCCAAGCCGTCATTTCTGTACCCGAAAATCTTTTTAGCTTGATTAGGTTTCTGCGGGCTAAAAATACCACGCATGCCAACCATACCCCAAAGGCTAAGAATTCAAACGAGCCAATTAAAAAATTATACAAACTGCCTAAAAGTGGAGCAAATATTCTATGCGTTCCAAAAGCGCCATCAATAATAATTTCTAATACTTCAATATTTATGATGATAAAACCAGCATATATAAGAAAATGGAATATAAATGGTACCGGGCGAGTGGCCATTTTAGTTTGACCGAATGCTACTTTTAACATCATAATCCATCGATCCGAGGCTCTATCCGAACGATCAATGTCTCTGCCTAACAATATGTTGCGACGAATACGAGCAATGTTTTTAGAGAAAAAATAAACAGCAACAGCTGTAAGAGCAATAAACAGTATTTGTAAAACCATATAAATATACACTTCCTGCGAATTTAAGCTTTTGTGTACTTATTTTTTAAGCTATTAGAGTTTTTTCGCTATATAGACTGATTTTAAATTCTTTCGATAATTTTTTTAAAAAGATTTTTTAAAATCGATAAAGATGCTACATTTGCAGTCCCAAAAGGGTGATATAGCTCAGTTGGTAGAGCAAAGGACTGAAAATCCTTGTGTCCTTGGTTCGAATCCGAGTATCACCACAAAGCCTTCTAAGAAATTAGAGGGCTTTTTTGTTAGTATTAGGTTAATTGCTTATAAGTTATTTAAGTTCAACATTGCCGCAATTATAACAATTCCGTTAGTAGTGCATGTAGTATGGAATAGGGCGTCGCAAAATATTTCTGACGCTCAAATTTTATCGCAGATAAGGCAATTGTGTATTAAAATAGATATTAGAATAAAAATAAAAAAGGGGCTGTATAGAAAAGATACAGCCCCTTTTTTATTTTTATTTTCATTCTAGTATCTCAAAAATTGTTTAGAAATGCTAGAATTATTATTAATAATTTGAATGTGATATAATCCTATTGGGAAATTGCTAACATCAACTTTTATATCACTTGTAGTATTTAATGTTGAACTGTAAATTATTTTACCGAATACATCGATTATACGTATTACATTGTGCTCTTCGTCTGAAAGCAGGTTAATATTCACAATGTCATTACTTGGATTTGGGTATATTTCTATATCAAGCTTATACTTTTCTTCATTTTGTTTAATTGCAATAACATCTGAATAAGTAAAGCTATTATTAATATCAATTAATTTTAATCTGTAATAATCAGTAGCATCATTTTTATGGATCTCTGCATCGACAAACTGATATTGATTTAATTCTTTAGAATTGCCCGACGCTTGTACCTTTCCTATTGATACAAACTCTTTTTTTGAATTTAATTTTTCGATACTGAAATAATCTGCATTAATTTCTGTGGCAGTAACCCAAGTAAGTAAATTAATTTCATTCTTTCGTTTGCCATTAAATGAAACTAACTCTATAGGTAAAGGGTTATCGGCTAAAGTGCCACCTATACCTATATTTCCGAATGCTGTCATAGATGTTCTTGATAATGTTGCAATGGCATTACTTCCAGTAGTAGTAACATGTGTTCCGTTTAATGACCACGCAGATAGTTCATTGTCTCTTCGAATGGAAACAAGTTTTGAAAAGTCGGAAACACCACTAAAGTTTCTTGCAATAAATGTACCTGTATAAGCACCAGACCCTAATGCAAATCCGTCACCTGTACTAAAGTTCCAATAACCTGTACCTGCAGCTCTATCAACGTTAATAGCTCCTTCAGTTAAAGAAGGTTGTGACCCAGCCGGATTAGAGCTAATAAATTCGCCGGTTATAGATCCTCCAGTACCAGGGCCAGTTGTAAAGTTAATAGTTGCACGCTGTTCATCTGTTGCAGAACCAACATGGTAAGTTAATGAACCTGTTCCAGTAGCTTTCCATCTTTTCAACTTCCCGATTATTTGTCCGGCAGTGTAGGTTAACGTACCAGGAGCTGCAGTGCTAACTCCAACAGTAATGGTATTTGAACCAACGTTCAACACACCCGCAGTCATAGTTAACGTTCCGTTAACCGTTCCGGTTCCGGTGCCAGAAAGTGCGGTGTTAGTGGATATAATTATTCCTCCAGGATTTGAATTATTTATTTGCATTGCAGCAAAGTTTGCAGTTGGAGATGTAGTTGCATTTCTAAATACACCACTACCACTTATGGTTTGACTAGCAGTAACTGTATTGATAGTAGTGGATGGTATTGCACCAAAAGTAAATGAGGTGGATGCTTGTGTAAAGGTTCCGTTGTTCACTAAGTTGCCACCTATTACATTATCGTCTGCAGCATTTGTAATAAATCGAAATTCACAGTCTGTATTTATTGTTAGTGTACCGTAAATATAAGTTCCGTTACTTGTGCTTATGGTATTACGAACAAACCTGCCTGCTGCATTTCCTGCATTTACGGTAACGTTGTTTAATGGCACTCTGCCAGAGCCTACGAAGTTGTCGATAATAAAACCGTTAGTAGAATTTCCGATAGTGGTGCTTGTGCCGTCACCAAATACAAATGTATGTGTACCGCTAAATGCTGTTTTTGAATCGTTAGTGATGCTAATTGACACAGCGCGACTAGTGGTTAAAGTATTGAAAGGAGGGTCAATTATTTGAATGTTTCCACCCGTGCAATTGACAGTTGCACCTGAATTAGTGTTAAATAAATGGGTGCCTTCTGCAACACTCGAAGATGCACCTACACCATCGTTACCATCAATCGATAAATCGCCACTAGTTTGATTAATAGTTCCAGTTGCGGCAATGTTTACGTTTCCATTTACAATAATGGTTCCGCCGCCAATGTTTAATGTTCCGGATACGGTTAAGGTTTTATTTCCACCACCTGTACTTCCTAGAGTTAATGTGTTTGCATTACTCGTTAAGGTTCCACCTGCATTAACGGTTACGTTGTTTGCCGAATATGGCGGTGTACCACCTGCAGTTGTAACTGTATGTGTGTTTGCAATGATCACATTATCTGAAGAGGTAGGTACTGTGTTTGAGCCCCAAGTACTTGTGTTTCCCCAATCGCCTGTAGCAATAGAGGAAATTACGCCAAAAATATTAGTATTGTTCCCTGAAATAAAAACAGGATTTGCTGTGATGTCGCTTATTGATGTAATGCCAGGCTT
>JBILKW010000055.1:0-12450 GCA_044376465.1 Sphingobacteriales bacterium
GAGTTTGATGGAAAACAATCGGCCAATATTTTTACAGTGGATCTGCTGTAATTACCCAGTCCTGTAAAATTTGTAAATGCACGCTTTGCATCGAAACCGATTTTCATTGAATTGTGAATTGTGAATTGTGAATGGTAAATTGTGAATTGTGAATGGAGCACGGTACCCATCATTCACAATTTACCATTCACCATTCAATTAAACTGCTACATTATATTCTCTCAACGTTTCATTCAGAGAGGTTTTTAAATCTGTAGATTCTTTTCTTTTGCCAATTATTAAGGCGCAAGGTACTTGAAATTCTCCGGCGGGGAACTTTTTTGTATAAGAACCTGGTATTACTACCGAGCGTGAAGGCACTACTCCTTTATATTCTACAGGTTCAGAACCCGTTACGTCAATTATTTTTGTAGAAGCAGTTAATACAACATTTGCTCCTAGTACTGCTTCTTTTTCTACACGAACTCCTTCTACTACAATACAGCGAGAACCAACAAAACATCCGTCCTCGATTACAACCGGTGCTGCTTGTAGTGGTTCTAACACTCCACCAATTCCAACGCCTCCACTTAAATGCACATTTTTACCTATTTGTGCGCATGAGCCAACTGTTGCCCAAGTATCTACCATCGTTCCTTCATCAACATATGCGCCAATGTTTACGTATGATGGCATCATAATTACCCCTTTTGCTAAAAAGGCACCATACCTTGCTACTGCGTGTGGTACTACTCTTACACCTGCTGTTTTGTAATCGGTTTTTAATTTCATTTTATCATGAAAAACAAAAGGTCCCACTTTTATTTCTTGCATCACCGAAATGGGGAAATACAATATTACAGCCTTTTTTACCCATTCATTTACATGCCATCTGTTCATTACTGGCTCTGCAACTCTTAATTCACCTTTATCTAGTTTTTCTATTACAAACTCAATTGCTTGTATTACATCAGGGTAAGTCAGCATGTTTCTTTCTTCCCATGCTTTTTCTATTAATTCTTTATATTTATTAATCATATGCTGTAAATTTATACGATTTTACGAAATCTATTATAAATCATTCAACATTAATTATTAAATATTGTGTTATGGCCGATGAGAATAAGGATAAAACGCGAATAGATAAATATTTATGGGCAATACGCGTTTTTAAAACGAGATCTTTAGCGAGTGATGCATGTAAAGCAGGTAGAGTTAAACTAGAAAATCAAAGCATAAAAGCCTCCTATTTGGTAAAACCAGGTGATGTGATTTATATCCAAAAAGATCAGCAAAAGAAAATTGTGAAGGTAATTGAGGTTCTAGATAAAAGGGTAGATGCATCTACCGCTCAAAAATTCTACAACGATTTAAGTCCTGTAAACGATACTCCTAAATTGTTTTCGGTATTTACCGTTCCGGTTCTAAAACGCGATCGAGGTACAGGGCGACCAACGAAAAAAGATCGAAGAGAAATTGATGATATACAATCGTCTTGGGAGGGTTCTGAGTAAGCTTTTTAAAACAAAACATTTTTAATGAAATTAGCTATTTATTTATATGCCTGAAATACAATATTTTATATTGTATTTATTTTAGTATGCCCATAAATATGCTATATTAGCATGTTTTTTTCAATTAGATAGAATAAGCATAGGAATTTCATATTATTGGTTTTTTCTTAAAATATCGTTAAATTGGAAAGCAACTACGTTTTAATTACAATTTCTAGTAAATGTTGAGAATAAAGTATACCCTTTTATATAAGTTTCTGTTTGTGCTATTCGCGCTTTTATTCAGCACCTATGAATTTACAACCAGGGCACAATCGTTCTTGTATCAGCCTAAAAGTGGTCAGAATGCCGAACCTCTTAATGAAGCTAATAATTTCGAAATTGTAATTCGACAAGAGTTGACTAAATTCTTTTCTCCCAGCACATTTTTAGTAGATATAAACATGTTGAAAGGTAATGTGGAGGTAATTAAACCTGTTGCTGCAAATAAAAAGAAGAAAACTTTACAGCGCTTGCCCGGTATGCCAGTATTGCCTAAAGGCTACCAGGACACAGAAACAGATACCACTAAAAATTATACCTACAGCATTGAAGAAGTTGAATATTTATACATTAATATAATTGTTGATACTACTTATGCGAATACCGATATTGATTTTATAAACTCTTTAGTTCGATCAATTATACCCCTGGACGAAACAAAAGGAGATGTGGTAAAAATTAAACGATCTGTTTTTCCTAAAGATAAGGATGAATTATTTGTTGGCGGAGCAGGTGCAAATACACGTCCTGTACCACAGCCGAATTATATACCTGAAGTTAAGAATCAAGAACCCGAAGCGAAAGATGAAAATCCGGTACCTTTAAAATCTGAAACAGATAATACGCTATTATATGTGTTTGTAATTTTGTTAATCTTATGTTTAATAATTATTGTTTTTGTAACGTATTTATTATACCGTAAAAGCAAAGACCCCGAAAAGAAAGCCAAAAAAGAAGAAGATACAAAGTTATTAAACGGACAAACTTCAAACGGACAAGAGCTAAATGTGATCTATCCAAATGGAAATAGTCCTGAAGGAGTGTCATCATACCAAACCGAAGACATCATTAATTACGAGTTTAATCGTCAACATGTAATTACAAGTGTTATCAGCAACCCGAAAGAAGTTGCTGGAATGATAGAGGCATGGATGCTTACTAATCCAGACGAGGGTAGGGCAAGAGCGGCTAATGCATTGAGTGCAGTTAATCCAAAGTTGTTGAATTTTCTACGTCCATTTATGGCAGAAAATGTTTACAGCGAGTTGAATCAAGCGGTTTCTAATCATCAACAAAAATCACATAATGATAAATACCAGGAAGCAAGAGATTTTAGTAAAGAGTTATTGTCGTTAAATGCAGAGCCAGATAGGAATGAAGACTTATTCGAATTCTTGAATCAAATAACAGATTCACAAATTATACACATGTTAAAGGAAGAGGATGATAATTTATCCGCTATTTTATTAGCTCAATTAGATAGTAAGAGAACTAAAAATGTATTGGGAATGATTGAAATAAATAGACGATCTTCTATATTAATGAAAATGAGTAAAATTGACTTCATATCATCGTCTATTTATAGAGAAGTAGCTACTTATTTCTCGAAGAAAGCGATAGATGTAAAGGGAATGAAGAATGTTGCATTTGATGGGTTGCAGTCTATTTTAGATATATTAGATCAAATGCAAGATGAAGATCAAGATCAATTGATCAGCTCAATAGCATCGCAAGATTTAGAATTGGCTAATAATATTAAGCAGCAGTTTGTTGGATTTAAGAATGTAGTATACCTAACAGATTTGCAATTAGAAACAGCGTTAAGAGATATTGATACCAACACACTAGTAAATGCACTTACCGGGTTAAGCACGCATGTTCAGAACAAAGTTATTTCACAACGAGCACCACGTGAGCAATCGCTTATTAAATCTGAACTTGAAAGTGGTAACGCAGTAACTCCAGATGAAAGGGATCATGCACGTAAAATTATCATCGATTCTATACGTAGAACTTTAAAACTTGTTGCTTAATGAAAAAGATTGTATTATTTGCCATATTAACCCTAGGGGTATCAAATCTAAAAGCGCAAGTCGATAAAAATAATCCTATCATCCGCAAACAGCTTGAATTAGTTGAATTAATGGATGAAATTGCAGACAAGGTTCGTGTAAATGATTTATTGTACAAAAGAATCGCGTTGGTGTCTTTTGATTATCCAGATTATATTATTAACGAAACAGAGGCAATTCAAATTAGAAGTAGAATTGAAGGTGCTTTTGTGCTCGGTGGATTTACCATAATTTCTGCACCAGAATTTAAACAGAAGCCACTAACCATTGTAAATGGAACCGACTCAAATCTTACCATCACCCGTCAAAACACCTTGGAAAGGTTAATACTTGATGAAGAAAAAATGAATTTAGTGATTGACAAGTATGCTTTACAAGCATTAATGTATGTTCAGCTAACCTATGATCATTTAACAGGTTATCAAGTAAATTTGCAATTAGTTAAATCACGTTCGAAAGAATTAATTTATAGCACTATTATTAATTCAAACCCTCAGTTATACAATCCTCGTAAAGCTCAATTTTCAGTAACGGGTGGCTTAGCCTTTCACAATACACAGTCGTATTTAGTTAACAATATAGACATTTCAAAAGGTAGAAATATTACAACTACCATTGCTGATTTATCTGTGAGTTGGAGGCAGTCCGTGAACAAAAATCAATCGGGTTTTTATGGTGTTAATACAGGAATTTCATTTCTGAATTTATTGACTTCTGGCACAGATACAGGCGTAGTTAATTTTAGCAGATTATTACCTCATGTAGGTTTGTTTTATACCATTGCATTTATAAAAAAGAATGAGCAACCCAGAAAATATTGGTTAGAAGCATTTCAATCTATGAATGTATATGTTGCAAATTCAATTACAACGCCATATGCGCGCCAGGGAATTATTTTTAATGCAACACAAAACCTAAGTATTGAAGCGGATTTTAGGTATTTTATGTTGATTAAAGAGTTTGCAAAAGAAAATAGTATTTTACAATTACAACAATTTGGTTATGGAATTAGTCTTATCTACAGGCCGTAGTATTTTATTTTTCTTATGCATAATTTTTCTGCAAGCTTGCGATACTAGATATACAGTTCAAGATTTAGCAGAGCAGCAAAGAATTGCAGAAAATTCAAAAAGAGCTTATTCTTTAAAGGATCCTGTAAATGTTAAATATAAAAACAATACTTCTTCAATTGAATATGCTGTGGGCAAAGGCAATGAAGAGTTTGTATTGTCAATGAACACAGATCCCAAATCAAAAAAAGATGTAATTGATGGTTCTTTAAACGTAAGTAAAGAAGCGAAAGATGCCATTAATATCGCACTAAAAAATTATCGTAGAGCACAAGAGTTTTTATATGTAGATGATTATAGCTCTGCGTTAGATTATGTGGAAGAGTCTCTAAAAATTATTGAGACTGCAGAAGCACTTTCGTTAAAGGGAAGTATATTATATGTAATGGGTGATGAAGAAAAAGCGAAAGTGTTATGGATACAAGCAGCTAAACTCGATCCTGAAATTAGAGTTCCTTCTGCAAAAGAACTAAAAGATATAACTTCAAAAAAATAATATGAAATTTTCATTTGGATCCTTCATAGGTTTTACTAGTTGCGCTTTTTTTATAATAATCGGTATTATGGATACAGCTGGTGCAATTCGAATAGAACATTATTTACCTGATTTTATAAAAAATCCGTTTATTCATTTTGCAGGTTTTTTTATTGTATTTGGAGGAGTACTTGCTTCTATGTTTGTTATGTATCCTGTAAACGTAGTGTATTCTGCTTTGAAAAATTTCGGACAATTATTTAGTCAATCTAAACATAAGGCTTTATCTATTAACGAAGATGTTGATATGGTTGTAAGTTGGTCCGAACGTATTAAAAAAGATAAGAAAGAATTTGTCAATAGTATTGCTGAAACAGAAAAAGATCCATTTGTTAAAATGCTTTTCGATTTGTACAATACTAATTATTCTTCACAAGATATTAGAAGCATGGGTGAAACCAGTATCGAAAAAGATTATGCACAGTCATTGCAATTATCAGATGTATTTCATGCGATGTCAAACGCAGCACCAGCTTTTGGTATGGTGGGTACTGTGTTAGGCATGATTGTAATGTTAAATAATTTAAGTGATCCTTCAAATATTGGTCCGGGTATTTCCACTGGCTTAATTGGTACACTTTATGGAGTAGCTTCTGCAAATTTATTTTTTATTCCGCTTTCAAAAAAAATAAAGTTTAATGCCTTAAATACACAACGAAGGGAGATTATTATTTTAGAAGGGATATTATTAATAAAAGAAAACAAACCTGCATTAGTGATTAAAGATCAATTAATGTCGTTTGTGAGCCGAGAAACAGATACACAACCCAAAACCACTACTAAATAAAATGTCTGTTGAAGATAATAAAAGAAAGGTTAAGAAAGCATTGCATGGAGAACCAGATCAAGAGCTTTGGCTGATTACATACGCCGATTTAATTACGCTATTGTTGTGTTTTTTCATTCTACTTTTTTCATCATCTAGTGTTAATCAAGATGCAGTAGATCAAATAAAAGCAAGCTATAGTTCTAAAGTTAAAAACAAAAAAGTAACTACGCCACTCAGTGAAATTAAGAATCAACTAGATTCAATGCTGATGAAAGAAGTGAAAAATAAGAGTCTAGATATTGAAAATAAAGACAATGCCATCAATATGCGTTTTTTAAGTACTTCTTTTTATAACAGTGGTGATGCTAAATTATTACCAGAAGGGAAACAAATAGTAGATAAGATTTTTGATGTTATTGAAGCAGTAAACAAAAGTAAAAAAGCAGATTTTCAAATCGATGTTGAGGGGCATACAGACGATAATCCAATTAGCAATTTGCAATACCCTTCTAACTGGGAGTTGTCGGTTGCAAGAGCATCCAATGTGGTAAGATACTTGATAGATAGAGGAATGACGCCAAATAGATTAAAAGCCTCTGGTTATGCCGATATTCAACCGGTTGTTCCAAATAGAAATGCAAAAGGGCAACCTATTCCCGCAAATCAATCTATTAACAGAAGGGTAGTGTTGAGAATACATTATTAGTGTTGTTACGTGATTTTCTATTGATGAATTTATTAGTTTGAGATTAGAGATAATGTATTATTTTTGTCTCCATTCTAATATGATAGATGAACACAATTGATTCCATAAATTTCCAAGGTAAACGTGCATTAATACGTGTTGATTTTAATGTGCCTTTAAATGCATCGTTTGAAATTACAGACGATACACGTATGCGTGCAGCATTGCCTACAATTAATAAGATTTTGACAGATGGCGGATCGGTAGTATTAATGTCTCACCTTGGTAGACCAAAAGAAGGTCCGGCTGAAAAGTATTCATTAAAACATATTGTAAAACATCTATCTGAACTCACAAATGCCCCTGTTTTTTTTGCGGATGATTGCATCTCGGATGTTGCATTCGATTTATCTTCGAATTTAAAAGCAGGTGAAATTTTATTGTTAGAAAATTTACGATTTTATAAAGAGGAAGAGAAAGGTGATGTTGCTTTTGCTGCAAAATTAGCAACACATGGAAATGTGTATGTAAACGATGCATTTGGAACTGCACATAGAGCCCATGCCTCAACTACCATTGTAGCTAATTTTTTTCAAAATGCTAAAGTGTTTGGTTATGTTATGGCAAATGAATTATTTAATGCCGAGAAAGTAATGAACCATGCCGATCGTCCTTTCACAGCCATCATGGGGGGAGCGAAAGTTTCTGATAAAATTTTACTGATCGAAAACTTATTAGATACTGTAGATAATATTATTATTGGTGGTGGCATGGCGTATACCTTTGCAAAAGCTATGGGAGGTAACATTGGCTCTTCGTTGGTAGAATTAGATAAATTAGAATTAGCCCTAACTATAATTGAAAAGGCAAAAGCAAAAGGCGTAAACTTGGCTTTGCCCATAGATTCAGTAATTGCGGATTCATTTAACAATGAAGCTCAAAAAGCGATGGCTAATAATGATGCAATACCACAGGGTTGGATGGGTTTAGATATTGGCCCGAAATCAATAATAGCTTTTAAAGAAATTATTTCTAACTCGAAAACTATTTTGTGGAACGGCCCGATGGGAGTTTTTGAAATGAGTTGTTTTGAAAATGGTACAAAAGAAATTGCAATGGCAGTAGTATATGCTACAAAAAATGGAGCATTCTCATTAATAGGAGGCGGCGATTCTGCTGCCGCGGTAGCTAAATTTAATTTATCAAACGATGTTTCGTACGTATCAACTGGTGGTGGAGCCTTGTTAGAATATATGGAAGGTAAATTACTGCCAGGTGTTGCCGCTATTCTAAATAAATAGTCCCTATGTTAGTTAATTAACATGCAAAGCTCGGCCAATCGATTGGAGTAGCCCCATTCATTATCATACCAACCAACCACTTTTACCAGTCTGCCAACTACTGAGGTTAGTTGTGCATCAAATACACAAGAGTGCGGATTATCTTGAATGTCTATAGATACAATAGGATCTTCTGTATATTCTAATATGCCTTTTAATTCGTTCTCTGCTGCAGATTTAAATGCAGTATTAATTTCAGCAACACTCAATTGCTTTTTTAATAAGCAAGTAAAATCTGTTAATGAACCATTTGGTACAGGAACTCTAATGCCTGCACCACCTAACTTGTTCTCGAGGTGAGGAAAAATACTTGTTATTGCTTTTGCTGCTCCTGTACTTGTTGGGATCATAGATACGGCCGCAGCTCTTGCTCTACGTAAATCTCGATGTGGAGCATCGTGTAAATTCTGGTCGCCTGTATATGAATGTACGGTTGTGATGTAGCCATCTTCAATTATACCCAATTCATCTAATACCTTCACTAATGGTGCCACATTGTTGGTGGTACATGATGCGTTTGAAATGAGTTGAAAATGCTCTTTTAAAATATAATTATTTACACCCAATACAATTGTGGGAATATCTTTATCGCTTGGCGGGGCAGAAAGTATTACTTTTTTCGCACCAGCTGTTAAATGCAAACTCGCTTTTTCTTTACTTAAAAATTTACCAGTTGATTCAATTACTATGTCAATACCCAATTCAGCCCATGGTAAATTCAATGGATCTTTTTCGGCAAAAGTTTGAATTACTCTTCCATCTATTTTTATCCCATCTGCTACAATTTGTACGTTGCCTTTAAAACCTCTGTGAATTGAATCGTATTTAAATAAATGAGCCAAAGTGCTGCTATCAGTTAAATCATTAATGGCTACAATTTCCAAATCAGATTTTAATAAGGCATTTCTTAAAAAAACCCTCCCAATTCTACCAAATCCATTAATGGCTACTCTTATTTTTTTCATGTTTTAAAGGTACGAAATGTGTAAATCAATTACATTCGAACATATACATTTGTTTGTAATTCCGACTATTTATGCGTTCGGCCACCTTCAATGCGAATGGAGTTATTCCTTACTTAATGTTCTTTAGATATGTACCTCCTTACTCAATTAATAGACGTTTGTTACTTATTACAAATCAGTTACTTATAAGTAGTTGCAGGGAATTGGTTGCCAATTGCTGGCTTTTTTAAAAAAAACATTTGCATAGAATGATATAAATATTACTTTTGCAGTCCCAAAGCGATACCAAATTTGTATGGTTTGGCCATGGCCCGTTCGTCTAGGGGTTAGGACAGGAGATTTTCATTCTTCAAACAGGGGTTCGATTCCCCTACGGGCTACAGATAAAACATATTAAAGCGTTATAAGTTAGATACTTATAACGCTTTTTTTATAATTACCTCCACTGTGTATCCTGATATTGCTCAATGCTATGCAAGCAATGCATATATTTTAATTACAAACGTATATTGTACACCAAGAATACTATGGCTCGATGTTACTTTTGCTTCGCGATCTATGTATTAATGTGAGGTCATTGAAACGAGCTATTCTACGTGCGATCTTCTTGAAACTAAATATCCAAATCCTGCTGCGGTAAAAAACATTATTAAACTATATACTGCTGGAGGGATACTCATTGCGCTATTGCCAATTACACTTAACGCAATATAAATAGCAAGGGTTCCGTTGTGAATTCCAATTTCCATGCCAATGGATATGGCTTGTTTTTTTGCAATATTAAATAAGGTTGGGATGTAATAACCTACGGCCATACTTAAAATATTAAATACTAATGATGCTAAGCCCACTTCTTGGAAATATTGTGCGATTTGACTCTTTTCTTTCAACATGGTTGCAACAATTATTAATATTAAAAAAGCCGCAGATATAATTTTTACGGGTTTATCTAATTTGGTGGAAATGTTAGGCGATTTGAATCTTATAAACATGCCAATGGTAACCGGTACCAATACGATGGCAAATACTTCCATCACTTTTTTAAATTGCATCGGAATTACTTGCCCCGTTTCTAAGAAATAATCAATAGATAAATTTACGATGAAGGGCAAAGTAACAAGTGTAAGCAGACTATTAATTGCGGTGAGGCTTATGTTAAGTGCTACATCGCCTTTAGACAGATGACTGTATAAATTAGCAGTTGCACCACCTGGTGATGCAGCCAAAAGCATAAGTCCTACTGCGAGTTCTGGAGGTAAATGAAATGCGATTGCAATTCCGAAACAGATGATGGGCAACAATACCATTTGACATACTAAGCCAATAAAAATTGCCTTTGGGTATACAATTACTCTCTTAAAATCATCAAGAGTTAAGGATAAACCGAGCCCTAACATTATTATGCCTAACGCTAAGGGTAAAAACAAGCTTGTAATTAAGTTAGATTCCATAGAGTTGATTTAGTTGTTAATCACAAATTACAATAAAAACCTTAATTCACAAATTTGTTTATAATCAAATAAATATTCGAAAAATGAATATTAAACTTATATCGATGTCGAAAAAAATGCTGCTCTGATAAATAGTGTATGTATTTGATTCGAGAGTTGGTATGACCAAAGAAACAATAGATTTGATGTTTTGGGTGATACAAAAAAATAACTATTTTAGTACATTAAAACTTACAACATGAAATTATTACAAGGAAAAACCGCACTTATCACAGGTGCTTCAAAAGGTATAGGTAAAAAAATTGCAGAAGTATTTGCACAACACGGAGCAAATGTTGCCTTCACTTACCTTTCTTCTGTAGAGCAAGGCGAAGCCTTAGAAAAAGAATTAGCAAACGCTGGTACAAAAGTTAAAGGCTACCGATCAGATGCCTCTGATTTTAAAGCCGCAGAAGAATTGATCAATCAAATTGTTACAGATTTTGGAACGATAGACATTGTAGTGAACAATGCCGGTATTACAAAAGACGGCTTGTTAATGCGTATGAGTGAAGAACAATGGGATGCTGTTATCAATATCAACTTAAAATCTGTATTCAACATTACCAAAGCTGCTTCTAAACCTATGATGAAGCAAAGAAGTGGTGTGTTTATAAACATGAGCTCTATTGTGGGAGTTCAAGGAAATGCTGGGCAAGGTAATTATTCGGCTTCAAAAGCAGGTATCATCGGCTTCACTAAATCAATAGCGAAAGAATTAGGTTCAAGAAACATCAGAAGCAATGCCATTGCGCCTGGTTTTATTCGTACCGAAATGACAGATGCTTTACCTACCGATGTAGTAGAAGGATGGAATAAATTAATCCCTTTACAACGCATAGGCCAAACAGATGATGTAGCCAATGTAGCTTTGTTTTTAGCTTCGGATATGGGTGCATATGTAAATGGGCAAACAATTTCTGTTTGCGGCGGAATGCTAATGTAATTATATATGCGTTAACTTAATAATGAACATCGCTTTTCAAGATTCTTCAATTTTATGGATATTATTTTGTGCTACATTAGCTATTGGATATGCTGCACTTTTATATAAAACTGAAACTAAATTTCCTTCATCCATAAAAAAAATACTGAGTATTATTAGAGTGCTTTTTGTTTTTTTATTAGCTATATTTTTATTCTCCCCTCTTATTACTCGCAATAAGCTAAACTATGAAAAACCTATTATTCTAGTTGCTCAAGATAATTCTACTTCGATTATTTTAAATAATAATAAAGACTTTTATAAAAAAGAATACTTAACGAACCGAAAAATTTTTATAGATAAATTATCTGCCAAGTTTGATGTTAAAGACCTTTCTATTGGAGCAAAACTTGATGAATCGAAAAACATTAGCTATACCGAAACTAAAACAAACCTTGCTTTATTGTTTCAAGAAACGTTGAATCAATATAAAAATAGAAATTTAGCAGCAGTAGTGCTCGCAAGTGATGGCTTGCATAATGCAGGAGCCGACCCCGAGTCTTATATTCGCCAGGTGCAATGCCCTGTGTATACTGTATTATTGGGAGATTCTACTCCTCAACGAGATTTACGAATCATCAACTTATTACATAACGATATTGTTTATTTGAAAAATGATTTTTTATTGGAAATAAAATTGAATGCATATGATCTTAAAAATACCGCTACCAAATTAAGCGTAGAGCACAAGGGTAAAGTAGTATGGACTTCTACACAAGCAATAAATTCTCCTAATCAGCAAATGAATGTTCAAGCAATTTTAAATGCCAGCGAAGCAGGTATGCAAAAATATACCTTAAAAGCAAGCGTATTGCCGGGTGAGAATAATATCAAAAACAATACAAGAGATATTTATATTGATGTTATAGAAAATAAGCAAAACATTGCATTAATTGCTGCGGCCGCTCATCCCGATTTATCGGCCATTAAAAACTCTATCTCAACTAACGAAAACTATAATGTTGATTTATTTATTGCCGATGAGTTTAATGCTTCGCAGCTTA
>JBILKW010000191.1:0-4044 GCA_044376465.1 Sphingobacteriales bacterium
ATAAAATAGTAGATTATTTTGCGGCTAACAAAAAAGAAAATCCTTTAGTTGTTACTATAGGGCAATTGAATACTTATTTCAGTAAAATTTTTACGTATTATTATTTAGCAGACAAGTCTAAAACTAACATAGCATCGGCATTAAAAATAAACCCATACTTTGTACAAGAGTATGAGCAAGCTGCAAAAAATTACAACTTAGATAAAACATGTCAGGTAATTTCTTTGTTAAGAGAATACGATTTAAAGTCGAAAGGAGTAGACAGTACAGGTAATACAGACGAAGGGGAGCTACTGAAGGAACTCGTATGGAAGATACTTCATTAGTGTGATAGTATGCTAGTGTGCTAGTGTGCTAATAACACAAATCGTGCTAACTCACAACTCACAACTCACAATTCACAACTCACAACTCACAATTCACAATTCAAATGAAACATTGGTTAGTAAAATCAGAACCTTTTAAATACTCTTGGGATCAGTTTTTAAAAGACAAAACAACATTTTGGGATGGGGTAAGAAACTACCAAGCCCGCAATAATTTAAAGGCCATGAAAAAGGGCGACTTGGTTATGTTTTACCATAGCAATGAAGGGAAGCACATAGTGGGCATAGCGAAGGTTGTAAAGGAGTTTTATCAGGATCCTACTACTACTGATCCAAATTGGGTGGTAGTTGATTTAGCGCCGTTTAAAACGCTTAAAAAGCCAGTTACGTTAGAAGAAATAAAAGCTGATGTTAAATTAGGAAATATCGCATTGGTAAAACAAGGACGATTATCGGTAATGCCATTAAATAATTCTGAGTTTGATCGAATTATAGAAATGAGTGA
The DNA here is from genome assembly GCA_044376465.1 of Sphingobacteriales bacterium. GTDB lineage: Bacteria > Bacteroidota > Bacteroidia > Sphingobacteriales > Sphingobacteriaceae > CAJBVG01. The sequence continues at coordinate 832 of JBILKW010000191.1, forward strand.
GAAATAAAAATGTGATGCCGAACAAAGAAGTGTTATGTTTCAGATTAGCATATAAATAAAATGAAAATAAAAGGAGAGTTTATTCAATTAAATCAATTATTGAAATTAATGTGTTGGGTGAATGATGGAGCGATGGCAAATGATGTTATTGATAATGAATTAGTAAAAGTAAATGGGAAGATAGAAACTCGCCGCAGAAACAAAATCAAACCAGGAATGACAGTAGAATACAACCAGCAAACTGTTACGGTTTCATAAGTTAGTGTGCTAGTGTGTTAGTATGCTAGTGTGCTAATAAGGCACATATTTGCACATTTACACATTTAAATATTTGCACATTTACTAGTGACTTGCAGCTGCAGTATCATAGCTTATCCCTTGCTTAGTCAAAATATTCTTAACTAATACTGCAAAGAAAATTAAGTAAGCGAAACAGATAACTGGTATCCAATAAGATTCGTGTATGCCAATAATATCAGCAAGTTTACCTTGCAAGGGTGGTATAATACCCCCACCTAAAATCATCATAATTAAAAAAGCCGAACCTTGTGTTGTGTACTTACCCAAACCTGCAACACTCAAACTGAATATACTTGGCCACATGATGCTGCACCATAAGCCTCCACTCATAAATGCATAAATTGCTAACTGTCCGGTAGTAAATAATCCAATTAACATGGCAATTAAACCTAATGTTCCGAAAATAAATAAGGTTTTTGCAGGCTTATCTTCGCTGATGTAAAACGCAACAATAAGTATAGCTACACAAATTATGTAAGAGTATAACGGCGACATATCTTTTTGTGCAAGCGTATTAACGCCTAAGATGATGCCAAATGCAATTAATGGTATTATTAGTGTTAAAATTCTTTTCGTTGCGTTATGGAGGTTAAAAACAGTTATGCTGCCTGCCCATCTACCAATCATCATACTACCCCAATACATACTTATATAAGGAGAAATTTGCGACGATAATAATCCGCCCATGTCTGCTTGTCTTAATAATTCACCTAAATTACTTTGTATACTTACTTCAACGCCTACGTATGCAAAAATGGCAAGCATTCCTAATACCAATTGTGGGTATTGCATGGCTCCCCATCCTTCAGCTTTTTTCTTGGCACTTTGGTAGGCAATTAATAAGCCTAAAATAATTACTAGCATAGAACCAATCAGCCATTTCATTCGGTAAATTTCTAATGCATTTTTATCTGCATCCGACATGTTTTCTGATAAGCCTATATAGCTTTTAAAAACTGGGATGAACATAAAAATTAACAATCCTGAAATAACTAATAAAGTGTTTAAGGCTTTGTTAGCCGATTCTATTTTTTCGGTCGTAATGCCCGAGGGTACTTTTTTACTAAACCAAAACAACAAGGCAGCACCAATAAATAATGCCCCTACACCTGCATACATAAAACTCACGTTGTCTAATCCCAAACTTTTAGTTTGTTCTTCGGTAGCGGCAACCGTTCCAAATAACAATAGCGAAACTACAATTGGACCAATCATGGTTCCAAAACTATTGATACCACCTCCAAGGTTTACTCTGCCTGCAGCTGTTCTTGGATCTCCTAAACTTATAGCAAATGGTTGGGCTGCGGTTTGCTGTAAACTAAATCCTAATGCCACAATAAATAATCCAACTAACATGCCCGAAAAGGTATTGGAATTAACAGCAATAATCATGGCTACCGCACCAATGGCGCTAAATAATAATCCGTACACGATACTTTTTTTATAGCCCCAAGATCCCACTAAATCTTTTCCTTGCGAACTACCAATTATAAAGAGGAGCAAGGCACCAATGTAGTAGGCAATGTAAAAAGCATAATCTACCAATTGACTTTGAAACTGATCTAGTTGAAAATAATCTTTACAAAATGGAATAAAAACACCATTGCCTGCAGCAATAAATCCCCAGAAAAAGAATACTGTAACCAAGGTGCTTAAGGCGCCGTTATTGTTTGTTTGCTTAGTTTCTACGCTATTTGCTTGCATGTTTAGTTATTAGGTTATTTAGATATTAGAATTTAGATATTAGATATTAGAATTTAGGATTTAGATATTAGATATTAGAATTTAGATATTAGAATTTAGATATTAGATTTCACAATATATAAAGTATTGTGTTGAAGTTCAAAAAAAAAGCTGAACTAATTAAAGTTCAGCTTTTTTTATAATTTTATTAAATAGAGAATTATTACATTTTAACAATGCGAGCAACATGGTTCGCAACTTTAACTAGGTACATGCCCTTGTTTAAGTTACGAATGTCAATGCTTGCATTTTCATTTAATTCGTAGCGCTCAACTAATTTTCCTTGTAAATCAAAAATACTTACTTGGTTAGTTTCGTTTACGTTCAATCCTGTAAAATATAATACATCTGTACTTGGGTTAGGGTATATGCTGATGTTAGCATTCTCATTATTGTTTACACCTACTAATGGTTTTTTACTAAAGTACACATTGTCAATATAAACAGTGCCTAATCCTGTAGGTAATGCAGAGAATATTAATTGTGCAATGTGAGATTTAGTAGTTAATCCTGTAAAATCAGAGAGTGGAATGTGTAAGCTATTCCATTGATTTTGTGTCGGTGTAAATAACAACTCGTGTTCTTTATCATCACCACCACCAAAAGCAGCATCAGCACCAAAGTCAACCAATTTAACTCTAAAGGTCGTAATGTTTGGCGTCCACATATCAACGTGGAATGTATCCATATTACTTGCATTAATTAAGTTTGCTCCAGTACTTTCTACGCCTACAAAATCTAAGGATGAATATTTCTTAGTATCGTTTCCTTGTATTTGCATTTCTGTTAACGTTGCACTCGACCATGAAGTTCTCCAAGTATCAATAGCGACGTTTGTGTATTTATTGCTAAACATAGATATAACGTTATTCGAAGCAGAAGTAGGATTTGGAGCTGCTGTGGTAGGTTCTAATACCACTGTTGCTTTGCTGAAATAAACATTGTCAATAAATACATTAGCAGTACCCGCTGGTAATGCAGAGAAAATTAATTGTGCAATGTGACCTTTAGTAGTTAATCCTGTAAAATTAGAGAGTGGAATGTGTAAGCTATTCCATTGATTTTGTGTCGGTGTAAATAACAACTCATGTTCTTTATCATCACCACCACCAAAAGCAGCATCAGCACCAAAGTCAACTAATTTAACTCTAAAGGTCGTAATGTTTGGTG
>JBILKW010000192.1:0-4034 GCA_044376465.1 Sphingobacteriales bacterium
TTAGCAGATTTCATTTTAATTTCCAAGGAAGCATTTTAGTTTGGCCACATTTCCCTTGGGAAAAGGTATTGTCTGTAATTGCCATTGCTACTATGTTCATTGGTAATTTATCGGCCATTTCTCAACATAATTTAAAAAGAATTTTTGCTTACTCAAGTATCTCGCATACCGGTTTTATTTTGATGGGATTAATTGTATACAGCCAAACTGGTTTAGAAGCCCTGGTTTATTATTTAGTGATTTATACCATCAGTAATTTTGCTCTATTTTTTATTTTACAACTTTGGGAAAGCAAGTACGGAATTGTAGAATTGAAACAATTAGTAGGATTAGGTAGAAAAGAAAAGCTTACTGCAAGTTTATTGGTATTGTTATTAGCATCCTTTACAGGCTTGCCACCGTTGGCAGGATTTTTAGCAAAGTTTTTTATTTTCAGTTCAGTATTCGAACAATATCAACTCTCACATGAACCTTGGTTAATGTATGTATTAATAGCAGGTGTATTAAATACTGTAATTGCTTTGTTTTATTATTTTAATATTGCTCGTTATTTATTCTTAAAATCAGGCGACTTTCTTTCGACAGCAATTTCTGTTATTGAAAATGAAAAAATCCTTTTGCTGCTAATTTCAATGCTTTCTATAAGTTTGATTTACCTAGGTTTAAATCCCTTTTCATTAAATTGAAAATTTAGAAATTAGAATTTAGTATTTAGAAATTAGAATTTAGTATTTAGAATTTAGAATTTAGAATTTAGTATTTATTCTTTAGTTATTGTACAAGTTTCCTTCATCTAAATACTTACGTCCATATTATGGTACACCATGTTCACGTCATCATCCTCTTCCATTTTATCAATTAGTTTTTGGATTTCAGCTTCTTGTTCGGCGTTTACTTTCATATAGGTTAGGGGGAAACGTTCGAAGCCGGAGCTAATAATGTGAGCACCTTTTTCTTCTAATGCTTTTTGCATATTACCGAAATCTTCGAATGCAGTAGTGATGAGTATTTCATTTTCATCTTGTTCAACTTCTTCTGCACCGAAATCAATAAGTTCTAATTCCAAATCTTCTACACTTAGGCCTTCACTATTAATTCTAAATACGGCTTTTCTTTCGAATACAAAATTCAACATTCCTGTAGTACCTAAACTGCCACCACCTTTAGTGAAATAAGACCTAACACTTGCAACGGTTCGGTTAATATTATCGGTAGATGTTTCAACAAGTATAGCCACTCCATGCGGTGCGTATCCTTCATAAACTATTTCTTCGTACGAACTGGTATCTTTATCGGCTGCTCTTTTTATGGCTGCATCAATACGATCTTTCGGCATGTTGATGCCTTTTGCATTTTGAATAACTACTCTTAGTTTAGAATTTGTATCGGGGTTTGGTCCGCCTGTTTTAACGGCCATTACAATGTCTTTACCAATGCGAGTGAATGCTTTCGCCATTGCACCCCATCTTTTCATTTTCGATTGCTTTCGAGCTTCAAATGCGCGACCCATAAGAATAGTTGTTTGTGTGCGGCAAATATAAAAAAAATACGCAGAGTTTAATATATTTTGATCTATATAAAACTCTGCGTAAGGGATTTGATTTGAGCCTAATAGCCTCTTTTTTTTAAGGTGTTAGCAAGTATTCTTCGTATGTTTTTAAGGCTACAGTTGTACCTGCAAGCTTCTCCACTTTACTTAAATACTTATCTTTTATTTTAGCGAATTCTGTTTTACCGGTATTGAATTTACTTTCAATTGCATCTAAATTATCGAGCTCGGCTTTATTCGGTTTGTGATAAGTTTGTGCAATTTTTGAATAAAGGTCTACCAAATCTTCGCGCAATTGATTTTCTGCAGCACCAACATAATTATCGCCTGTAGTTACTACCAAAGTCGCTTTTAATTTATTCAAATCTGCTACAAATGCATTGCTTGTTTTCTTAAAATCTGCATTAGTAGAATTTTGTTGGCTTATAAATTTTACATACTCGTCTAAAGAGTAAACCATGTAGGCAAGTTCTTGCGACATGTTATATAATTTCATAGTTGTTGCTTCTTGTACTTTACGATCGGCCAAACTGATTTCTGATTTAGGGTCGTATTGAATAACAAGATCGTTGCTGTACTTTTCTTTACCTTTAGTGATCACAACTTTGTATGTACCTGCAGGAACTCTAGGGGAGGTGAAGCCTCCAAATGCAAAGGTTTTGCCCTGCGCCACCTTAGGTGGTTTAGTATTGTAATACCATTCAACTATATTAATTCCTTTGGATTTACCCGGGCCTATTTCTGCTACTTTTTTACCATCAGCATCTTGTATTTCAAGTGTCATTTTACCTAATAAATGTTTTTTATTTAGGTGATAAATAATGCGTGCAGCGGTGCTTGGGTTTTCACCAACAAATTGTGTTTCGGTACTCGAACCTCCAAAGCCATTAGATTCTACAATGGAGGTAGGTTTTGTATTGAAGAAGTATAAATCTTTGCTCATGTTCTCTTCAGTTAATTGACGTAAAATACTGATGTCGTCAATTATAATTACCCCACGCCCATGTGTAGCAATAACTAAGTCATTTGTTTTTTTATGCAATTCAATATAATGCACATTTACCGAAGGGAAATTATTAGTAAACCTATACCAATTTGCACCTCCATTTAAAGAAATATGCAAGCCGAATTCTGTACCTAAAAACAATAAATTTTCGTTCACGTAATCTTCTTGTATGTTTCTGGCGAAGCCATATATTTCAGGTGTTACAATCGATTTCCAAGTTGCACCATAGTCACTAGTTTTATATACATAAGTGTTCATGTCGCCTGTTGTATAACCGTTGAAAACAACATATGCAATACCTGCACCAAAAGTACTTGCTTCTACATGGTAAGTCCATGTATTTTTAGGTAAACCTTGAACGTTTTTAATCACATTTGTCCAACTTTTACCACCGTCTTTTGTTATTTGCAAATTACCATCGTCTGTACCCACCCAAATTACATTTTCATCAACTGGCGATTCGGCAATTGTAAAAATCGTACAATGGTTTTCTGCTCCAGAATTATCTTTCGATAAACCACCTGAGTTTTCTTGATTTTGTTTTTTAGGGTCATTAGTAGTTAAGTCTGGCGAAATTTTCGTCCAGGTTTCGCCCATATCATCCGAGCGATGTACAAACTGACTGCCAATATATACGCGGTCTGCTTTGTTAGGGCTGGTTACAAGAGAGGCGTTCCAGTTAAAACGTAATTTCGCTTCGCCTTTCATTTGCAGAGGTTGAATGGTTTTCGCTTGATCTTTTACAGGGTCGTAGCGCCATACATTTTCTGCACCTTGCATTTCCGAATAAATCAAATTTTTAGTCGGATGTTTATAAACTCTATATCCATCCCCCACACCTACTACGCGCCAGTCTCTAGCTTCTACACCTCCGGGTGAACGTGATGGTCCGAACCAACATCCATTATCTTGTAAGCCACCGTAAACATTATATTCATCTTTATCATCTACGCTTACATGGTAGAATTGCGAAAGCGGTAAATTTTCTACCATCTCCATAGTAGTGCCACCATCCCATGAGCGATACACGCCACCATCTGTAGCAGCATACATTCTATCAGAATTTTTAATATCAAATGCGATGTCGTGAATATCTGCATGCATTGGGCCAAGGTTCTTAAATGTTTTACCACCATCGCGAGAGATGGAACCCGAAAGGCCTGCTTTTACTACTATATTCGGATTTTTAGGGTCTACCACAATTCTAGAAAAATAAAATGGGCGAACCACTAATCCAAAGTCGTTATTCAACTGTTTCCAAGAAGCACCTGCATCATCACTTCTATACAAACCTTTGTCTTTATCTTGTTCCGACTCTACAACGGTGTATAAAATTTTATTGTCTGAGGGTGCAATGGCAATGGCCAAACGGCCTAACTTTCCTTTTGGAAAACCGTTGTGAATTTTATTCCAGGTTTTACCACCATCAATTGTTTTATATAAAGCACTCTTATCGCCACCAGAATTAAACGACCATGG
>JBILKW010000193.1:0-4030 GCA_044376465.1 Sphingobacteriales bacterium
TAAGGATGGTGTATCCCTCCGATTTTAGTTTTGTAATTAATGCTAAGGTATTTTCGGCATATTCCCAATCCACACTTTCGGTTGCACCGAGTGCAGCCTTTTCAATATCGCGGTGAGGCGGACGAGCAGTAATGCCGCATAAATATAATTTCTCAATTGCGAATGCATCTGAAGTTCTGAAAATAGAACCAACATTGTGCATGCTTCTCACATTATCGAGCACTACTACAATCGGAGCTTTTTTAGCCTGCTTAAATTCTTCTGGACTAAGTCTGTTGAGCTCGTCCATTGAGAGTTTTTTCATGAATTGTGAATTGTAAATTGTGAATGCCCTATAAACTACATTTGTGTAAATTTCGCCTATTCGTTAATTCGCTAATTCGCTAATTCGTTAGTTCGCTAATTCGTTAGTTCGCAAATTCAATTACGCATTCGCTTTTGCGTGATCTGCTAAAAACTGCGCCAATCCATTATCTGTTAAAGGGTGTTTTAGCAATTGTAAGATGGCAGATAAAGGGCCAGTCATTACATCGGCACCAAGCTTAGCACATTGTATAATATGTAAAGGGTGACGAACAGAAGCTGCTAAAATTTGAGTTTCAAATCCGTAATTATCGAATATCTGACGGATGTCTTCAATTAAAATCATGCCATCAGAAGAAATATCATCTAAACGACCAACGAATGGTGAAACGTAAGTAGCACCTGCTTTAGCGGCAAGCAAAGCTTGACCTGCAGAAAATATCAAAGTACAGTTAGTACGAATTCCTTTTTCAGAAAAATATTTTAACGCTTTAATACCATCTTTTATCATCGGTATTTTTACCACAATTTTAGGATCAATCGCAGCCAATTTTTCACCTTCAGCAATCATTCCGTAATAATCTGTAGCAATCACCTCAGCACTTACTTTATCTTCCACAATGTCGCAAATAGCTTTGTAGTGTTTCATCACATTTGCTTCACCAGCAATGCCTTCTTTAGCCATTAAGGAAGGGTTGGTTGTTACGCCGTCTAAAATACCTAAATCTTGAGCTTCTTTAATTTGAGCTAAGTTTGCTGTGTCGATAAAAAATTGCATGGTTATGTTGTTTTGAAGATTTAAAAAACAAAAAAGGGTAAGCACCTCATATCGCACCGCTACAACCTTCTACCCTTGCTTCCTTCCGAACCTGGGGGAGTTCAAAGGGAGCTGGTCGTATAAGACTTACCCGCCGCAAATATAGCTAAATATTCGAATCTGCGAAACGATGTTTTCTGATGTTTAGGTAGGGAACTAAGTGTGTGATTATTAGAATGGAAAATCTCCATTATCATCATTCATTCTGCTTGGTCTTACAATAATATTCGGATTATTATCAAACCCTGAGTTTGGCGTAAGGTTTGTAAACACTGGCGATCCGCTGTAATCGGTTGCATCGTAATCTGCAAATTTCACGTACTCTCCAATATAACGCAAGGTTACCGATCCTACCGGACCGTTACGATGTTTAGCCACAATAATTTCTGCGGTTCCCTTCGTATTTCTACCTTCTTCGTCCACTTCAAAACCGTAATACTCTGGGCGATAAATAAACAATACCATATCGGCATCTTGTTCAATAGAACCCGACTCACGTAAATCCGAAAGCATTGGTTTCTTAGCACCTCCGCGGGTTTCTACTGCTCTACTCAATTGAGAAAGTGCAAGCACGGGTACGTCTAATTCTTTTGCAATACTTTTTAAGGCTCTTGATATTGCCGAAATTTCTTGCTCTCTATTTCCACTTCTATTGTCTCCAGAACCTACCATTAATTGGAGGTAATCAATCACAATCATGTCTATATCATGCTGTGCTTTTAAACGTCGGCATTTCGCTCTCAGTTCAAATATATTAAGCGATGGGGTATCGTCGATAAAAATCCCCGACTCGGATAAGCGCCCTACTTTTGTTAATAATTGTTGCCATTCGGCATCGGTTAAATCACCTTTTTTTAATTTCTCGGCAGGAATTTCAACTTCGGCAGCAATTAAACGATTGGTTAATTGTACCGCCGCCATCTCTAATGAGAAAATAGCAATTTTCTTTTTCCCAATTAAACTTGCGTTACGTGCCAAACTCAATACAAATGCGGTTTTACCCATGGCAGGGCGAGCTGCAATAATTACCAAGTCGGAATTTTGCCAGCCAGATGTTAATCGATCTAGTTCCGTAAATCCAGAAGGTACGCCCGTTAATCCGTCTACTTTATCTTTTAACTCCCCTAATAATTGAATCGATTTGGTTATTAAAGAACCCATGTCGTACGACTCTCTTCTTAGGTTTCCTTCGGCAATGGCAAACAAGTTTTTTTCTGCTTGGTCTAACAGTTGTAATACATCGGTTGTATCCTCGTATGCGCTGCTAATAATTTCAGAAGATATCCTGATGAGAGATCGTTGTATAAATTTTTCTGATATGATACGAGCGTGGAATTCTATGTTTGCTGATGAGGCAACACGATTGGTTAATTCGGTAATGTAATAAGCTCCTCCTACTAATTCGAGCTCGCCAGTTTGTCTTAAACGATTGGTAACGGTTAACAAATCTACTGGCATAGAGTGCTGAAACAAATGCTGTATTGCCTGAAATATTTTTTGATTGGCATCTACATAAAATGTTTCGGGTTTTAAAATATCAATCACCGAGCTCAATGCATCTTTCTCTAGCATTAAAGCTCCTAAAACCGCTTCCTCTAAATCTACAGCCTGTGGGGGTAATTTACCCATTTGGCCCGCAAGATTTCCAAGTGTTTTAGCGCGATTTGTACGTATTCTTGTTCCCGAATTTTGATCTTGTTCCATTCTTGAACAAATGTAGTTTTTTCTCCGATTAATCAAAGTACAAAGTACAATGTAGAGTGTACATTGTACTTTGTACTTTGTGGATAAAGCAGTAATTATGGTTAACAAGTCACTAATAATTGTTAATAAGTACAAAAAAGAAGTTAATAACCTGTTAGTATCTATGTTAATTCAAAAAATTATAGTTGTTTTGTAGAAAACACAAAAGAATGGATAGTAAAAGTAATCAGCAGGTTTTCGGGATACGTGCGATAATGGAAGCGATTGAAAGTGGAAAAGAAATTGAATCCTTGTTCATACAAAAAGGCATTTCTGGAGATTTGTTTAGAGAGTTGCGTAAATTAATTGATAAACATCAAATAAAATATCAATACGTACCTATCGAAAAATTAAATAGGTTAACCACTAAAAACCACCAAGGAGTAGTAGCCTTTATCTCTCCTATTTCTTTCCATCAGGTTGAAGATTTAATTCCTTTTATTTATGAAAAAGGAGAAACTCCGTTGTTGTTAGTGTTAGATAGAATTACAGACGTTCGAAATTTTGGTGCCATCGCCAGAACTGCCGAATGCGCTGGCGTTCACGGCATCATCATCCCTTTAAAAGAAAGTGCTGCCATCCATTCTGATTCTATTAAAACGTCTGCAGGTGCATTGTTTAAAATCCCTGTATGCAGAGTTCATTCCTTGAAAAAAGCGGTAGAATACATGCAAGAGTCGGGTTTACAAGTTATAGGTTGCTCGGAGAAAAATGACGAAAGCATGTACACAGTTGATTATACCGTTCCAACTGCTGTTGTGTTAGGCTCAGAAGAAGATGGTATTTCTAACGAACTCATGCGCATACTCGATCGTTTTGCCAAAATTCCTTTAATGGGCGAAATAGAATCCTTAAACGTATCGGTTGCTGCGGGAGTGGTGCTGTATGAGGCGGTACGCCAGAGAAGTTAAATGTGCAAATATTTAAATGTGTAAATGTGCAAATGTGCAAATGAAGCACCTTCATCGCATCATAACTTAATAACTTAATAACCTAATAACTTATTAACCCAATTACCTCCCAATTCACAACTCACAACTCACAACTCACAATTCACAATTCACAACTCACAATTCACAACTCACAACTCAATATGAAATTGCCAAACTTCCAAGACCTTATTTTATTCGAAAACAACGACATAGTGGTGGTGAACAAGCCTCCTTT
>JBILKW010000194.1:0-3995 GCA_044376465.1 Sphingobacteriales bacterium
CCGTATCTATAACGGGTGCCAAGCCACTCGTACATTTGATAGTACAATTCTAAATTAGCCGAAGTGTCTAAATTTAAACCTGTTTTTTGAGCATGAAACTGATAACGTAAGGTGTCGGGGTCTAACACACCTTTATCTTTAACTACTTCTTTTTCTGGTACATCTGGTAATTTATACTTTCGATTTTTAGTCTTCCCAAATTGAGCGAAACCGAACTGCTGTCCAAGGCACATCATCAACATAACTAAAAAAGCAGCTTTAAATCCTCTATTCATGTATAAATCTCCTCCTAGGATTTCAAAAATACGCATCTTTCTTTAAAAATCCGACTATTAACTAAGTGTAAGAGATACACTAATAAAAAACGCCAATTTTAGCCTTGATTTTAAATATTTTTCGCATTTTAGAAGTCTATAAGAATTGCAGTAAGATTTATTTTTTCGCATTTTATTGATAGATTTGCAATTCTATTGTAGAAACAAAAAAATATGGCAGTTAAGATTACAAAAGAAACTTATTTATACTGGTTCGAATCAATGTTATTGATGCGTAAGTTCGAAGAACGAGCAGGACAGTTATACGGGCAACAAAAAATACGTGGTTTTTGCCACTTATATATTGGACAAGAGGCTGTAGTTGCAGGTGCAATGTCTATTTTAAGAAAAGAAGATGGAATGATTACTGCATATCGTGATCATGCACATGCTATTGCAAAAGGGGTTACTCCAAATGCAGTAATGGCTGAATTATATGGTAAGGCAACAGGATGTTCTAAAGGCAAAGGCGGTTCTATGCACATGTTTGATGCTGAATGTAATTTCTTCGGAGGACATGGAATTGTTGGAGGACAAATTCCATTAGGAGCAGGTATTGCTTTTGCAGAACAGTATAAAGGAACAGATAATGTGTGTGTGTGTTATATGGGTGATGGTGCTGTGCGCCAAGGAGCCTTAAATGAAACGTTTAACATGGCGATGCTTTGGAAGTTACCTGTAATTTTTGTCTGTGAAAATAATGGATATGCTATGGGAACATCAGTTTCACGTACAACAAACATGACAGATATTTACAAAATTGGATTAGGTTTTGATATGCCATGTGCACCTGTTGATGGAATGAGTTGCGAAGCAGTTCATAACGCAATGGATGAAGCGGTAGATCGTGCGAGAAGAGGAGATGGTCCAACCTTTTTGGAAATAAAAACATATAGATACAAAGGCCACTCAATGTCGGACCCTGCAAAATATCGCTCGAAAGATGAAGTGGAAGACTACAAACAAAAAGACCCCATTGAACAAGTTAAAGCTACTATATTAAAAAAGAAGTATGCTGATGAAAAATGGCTTGAAGAAATAGATGCGAAAATAAAAGACATTGTTGAAGAGTCTGTAAAATTTGCAGAGGAGTCGCCATATCCAGATGCGTCAGAATTATATACCGATGTATATGTACAAAGCGATTATCCATATATAATGGACTAATAATAGTTAATGGGTAAAAAGAAATGGAGTTATTTTCAGACTAATTTATCTTGCTAATAACCAAATAACCTATTAACTTAATAACAAATAACTCAATTACAATTTAGATATAAAGAATATGGCTGAAGTAGTAAGAATGCCGAAGATGAGCGATACCATGACTGAAGGTGTGTTGGCTAAATGGCATAAGAAAGTAGGTGATAAGGTTAAGTCGGGAGATTTAGTTGCTGAAGTGGAAACAGATAAAGCAACCATGGATTTTGAATCTTTCCAAGAAGGTACAGTTTTATATATAGGTGTAGAAGAAGGCAAAGCAGTACCCGTTGATGGAATTATTGCAGTTTTTGGAAAAGAAGGCGAGGATTATAAAAGTTTATTGACAGATGCACCCGCAGCAGTTGAAGCGCCAGTGAGTTCAGCAAAAGCAGAAACTCCAGCGTCAATAGCAGCAGTAACATCATCTACAGCTACGTCATCAAATGATGCAAGAGTAAAAGCATCACCTTTAGCGAAAAAATTAGCTGAAGAAAAAGGCATTGACTTATCACAAATAAAGGGCTCTGCAGAAAACGGTAGGATTATAAAAAAAGATGTTGAAAGTTTCCAGCCAGGAACATCAAGTTCATCAATAAAACAAAACACGATCTCTATACCAGCATTTGTTGGGCAAGAAAAATATACTGAAGTACCTGTTTCGCAAATGCGTAAAGTAATTGCAAAACGATTAGCAGAAAGCAAATTCTCTGCACCTCATTTTTATTTAAAAATGACGGTTGATATGAGTGCAGCAATGGATGCGCGTACTAAGATGAATGAAGTAGCTCCAATTAAAATTTCGTTTAACGACATCGTATTAAAAGCAGTTGCAGTAGCTTTGAAACAACATCCAAATGTAAACTCATCATGGTTAGGCGATAAAATCCGTTACAACGAGCACGTAAACATTGGAGTTGCAGTAGCAGTAGAAGATGGTTTATTGGTTCCTGTAGTTAGATTTGCTGATGGCAAATCATTGTCGCACATATCTGCAGAAGTAAAAGAATTTGCACAAAAAGCAAAAGATAAAAAATTGCAACCAAGCGACTGGGAAGGTTCTACATTTACCATTTCAAACTTAGGCATGTTTGGCATCGACGAATTCACTGCAATCATTAATCCACCCGATGCATGTATACTTGCAGTAGGCGGTATACAGGCAGTTCCAGTAGTTAAGAATGGACAAGTGGTACCAGGAAATATAATGAAATTAACTCTTTCATGCGATCATAGAGTAGTAGACGGCGCAACTGGTGCCGCATTTTTACAAACATTAAAATCATTATTAGAAGAGCCAGTAAGATTATTGGTTTAAACTCTAAAAATTACTCACCTAAAATAGCGTTTAATCGCTTAAAACGAAGAAAAGTTTATTTTAAGCAGGTTTTTTAAAAAACCTGCTTAAATGCAGTTTTTTGGTGGCACGACTTAAGTGGTGCCACCACTTAAGTCGTGCCACCAAAACCTATCGATTTAAAATTATTTTCAGTTAATTACTTTAGTATTCTAAACTATTTCCTAAACCTTACGTCCTACCCCTAAAATTGACTCTAATTCTAACCCTAACTCGTATGAAGCGATTACTCGTATTATCAGTTCTTTTGTGCATTGCCTTTACATTTCAACAATGTTCCAAAAAAGAAGATTCTATTACAAATACAACAGTGGCTTATGCTGCAATAAAAGCTACGTTTGGAACAAACATTGATTTAGAAAATTTAAAAAATTACGAAGGTCAAATTATACCAGCTTATATCACAAAAGATAATACCACCACAAATCCAATTAATAATGCGAAGGCTACTATTGGTCGTGTATTGTTTTATGATAAAAAATTAAGCATCGACAATACTATTGCATGTGCAAGTTGTCATCAACAACAGTTTGCTTTTGGCGATACAAGCTTGGCAAGTAATGGTGTAAGTTCAGGTAAAACGGGTCGACACTCGATGCGTTTAGTAAATGCTCGCTTTTCTAGAGAGGCAAAATTCTTTTGGGATGAACGTGCTGCAACGTTGGAAGCTCAAACTACAAAGCCAATTCAAGATCATGCTGAGATGGGATATAGTGGTATAGACGGACGTCCAGATATTTCAGTATTGTTAACTAAATTAACAAGTACAGCTTATTATAATGAATTGTTTCAATTTGTATATGGAAATGCCGAAATTACAGAAGCGAAAATGCAAGAATGTTTATCACAATTCATTAGAAGTATTCAATCGTTTGATTCTAAGTTTGATATTGGCAGAGCACAAGTAGCGAATAACAATCAGAACTTTCCAAACTATACTGCACAAGAAAATATAGGAAAAAATTTATTTATTGCTGCACCAGTTTTTGATGGTACAGGAACTAGAACTGCAGGAGGACTCGGATGTAATGGATGCCACAATGCACCTGAATTCGATATAGATCCAAACAGTAGAAATAACGGAATTGTTGGAGTATTAAATGCTACTGGGTTAGATTTAACAA